>JAMLIH010000032.1 GCA_023954255.1 Phyllobacteriaceae bacterium
TCTGAAACGCCAGGCAGCCATGCTGACCGCAGGTCAGATCGACCGGCGCCAGTTCATCATGGGAGCGCTTGCCGCCGGCGTCGTTCTGCCGTCGGCAATGACCATGGCCGACCGGGCAATGGCCATGACTCCCAAATCGGGTGGCAAGCTTCGCATCGGTGCCGCACACGGCTCGACAACTGATGCACTGGACCCGGCAACCTATGAAAATGGTTTCACCACCGCCATGGGCTTCATGTGGGGCAATTGCCTGACCGAGGTCAACAACAAGGGCGAACTGGTTCCCGAACTTGCGGAGAGCTATGATTCCTCCGATGCCCAGACCTGGGTATTCAAGCTTCGCCAGGGTGTGGAATTCCACAATGGCAAGACACTGACTGCAGAGGATGTTGTTGCTTCCATCAACCACCACCGCGGGGAGGAATCCAAGTCCGCGGCGAAGGGCATCATTTCCGGCATCACCGACATCAAGGCAGATGGCAACAATGTCATCTTCACCCTCGATTCCCCGAATGCCGACTTCCCTTATCTGATCTCGGATTATCACCTGCTGATCATGCCTTCATCCGATGGCAAGGTGGATCCAAACTCCGGTATCGGAACGGGTGGTTACGCAATCGAAACCTTTGAACCGGGCGTACGCGTGATCGCCAAGCGGCATGCGAACTACTTCAAGGAAGGTGCGGCCCATTTCGATGAGGTTGAACAGCTCGCGCTTGTCGACGTCACAGCCCGCCAAAATGCGCTGATGAACGGCGACGTGGATGCCATCAGCCGCGTCGATCCCAAGACAGTTGCCCTGCTCGGCCGCAACCCGAATGTCGAGATACTCGAAAAGACCGGAACGCTGCACTACACCTTCCCCATGCGGGTGACGATCGCGCCGTTCGACAATTACGATCTGCGCATGGCGCTGAAACTCGCCGTCAACCGCCAGGAGCTTGTCGACAAGATCCTGCTCGGCCACGGCGCCGTCGGAAACGACACGCCGATCTCGCCGGCAACCAGCTTCTATGCGGAACTACCGCAGCGCGAATTTGATCCCGAGAAGGCAGCAGAGCACTACAAGAAGTCCGGTCACAGCGGCCCGATACAGTTGTCGACCGCAGATGCTGCCTTTGCTGGCGCAGTGGACGCAGCGCAACTTATTGCCGCCTCCGCCAAACAGGCCGGTATCGACATCGAGGTGGTGCGCGAGCCGAAGGACGGCTACTGGTCCAACGTATGGAACAAGAAGGGCTGGTGCGCCTGCTACTGGGGCGGCCGTCCGACTTCCGACTGGATGTATGCCTCGGCCTATGTCAACGACACCGAGTGGAACGACACCGACTGGCGTACCGGTGCTGCCTGCGACCGCTTCAACGAACTGGTCAAGGCTGCACGCGCCGAGCTCGACGAGTCGAAGCGTGCCGCCATGTACAAGGAAACGCAGGAAATCCTGCGCGACGATGGCGGGGCACTGGTGCCGATGTTTGCCAACCACATCATGGGTGTCTCCAAACAAGTCGGACACGGCGAGAACGTCGCCGCCAACTTTGAGATGGACGGTCTCAAGGGGCACGAGCGCTGGTGGCTCAACGCCTGACCGGCTGTCTGCAAACAGACGTCTTGAAACAGATAAAGGCGGCGCAGCGATGCGCCGCCTTTTCCTTGCGTGACACTAACCTGCAGCAGGTTGACCAGGGCAGCCCCGGTCAGGCGCTGCGGTAAAGCTTGGTCATGGAGAACTCGCGATGGCCCAGCGCTTCGGCAGCGGTATTGCGGCCGTTGGCGGTGCGGCGGATCATGTCGATCAGCGCATCGCCGGCTTCGTCGATGGTCTGGTCGCGGCGCAATATGCCCGAGACGTCAACATCGATGTGCTCGCCCATGGTGCGCACCGTGCGCGGGTTTGCGGTGATCTTGATCACCGGCACGATGGGGTTGCCCACAACATTGCCCTGACCGGTGGGAAAAGTGTGGATTACCGCGCCGCCGGCAGCCATCAGGGTCACGCACTCGGCAGCAGCCGAAGAGGAATCCATAAAGTAGAGCCCGTTGCCCGATCTGGGCTGTTCTGCCGGTTCGAGGATATCGATGTACTGCGATGTGCGCCCGATCTTTTCGAGGTTGCCAAGTGCCTTTTCCTCAATCGTGGTCAAGCCGCCCAGGATGTTGCCTTTGGTCGGCTGGCTGTCGGAAAGATCGTCGGTCTGATGGGCAAAAATCACCTCGTCCTGATAGGCCTTCCACATCTTGTACCAACGCTCGCCCACTTCTTCGTTGATGGCACGTTTCTGGCAGATGTGCTCGGCCCCGGTGATCTCCGATGTTTCCCCGAAAAAGCCGGTGATGCCTTCGGGCAGGAGCTTGTCATACATGTTGCCGACGGTCGGGCAGGAGCCAAGGCCGGTCGTGGTGTCACTCTCGCCGCATTTGGTTGAGACCCACAACTCGGAGATCGAACATTCCTCGCGCTGCACCTCCGTGGCCTTGTGGACGAAATCCTTGGCCGCCCAGCTTGCCGCGCGAATGGTTTCAAAATCTCCCTTCTGCTCGATGGAGAATTCCGCGACCTCCTTGCCGGTTTCGCGGATGCCGTCCGCGATGCGCCTGGTCCAGTCCGGCTCGATACCGATCACCACCACAGAATGCACGTTGGGGTTTGCACCCGTGCCGATCATCGTGCGGAAATGCGTTTCCAGGTCCTCGCCGAACTGCAGCCGGCCATAAGCGTGCGGCAGTGCGAGCGTGCCCTTGACGTTGTTTGCGACCGCTTCACAGGCAGCGTTGGAGATATCGTCCACCGGCAGGATGATGACGTGGTTTCGAACTCCCACGCGGCCGTTTTCGCGCCGGTAGCCCATGAAGGTGATGTTTGCGTATTTCGATGCCATTGTCTTGCTCCCGGCTCGCTTACCAGCGCTTTGTTTTCAGGTTGTGGACGTGGACATGGCCGCCCTTTTCGACATCGGCGATAAACTTGCCGATATCCTCGCCGTACTTGATCGCGGTGTCGCCCGAGCCGATATCCTTGAGCGCGACCTTGTGACCGATGGGAACATCGGCCCGGGCGGTCAGACGGAACGTTGAATTGTCGTGGGTGACACAGCACAACATGTCGGTGCCGGCGGTGAGCCCTTCGACCACAACCACGCCGACATTGTCGGCATGTTCGTGGACAAGCAGGTGGGGAATTTCTGCCATGATCGGTCCTTTCAAGCGTGATCGGGATTGAGAATGATCTTCGGCGCGTCGACCCTTCCGTGGTAGAGGTCAGCGAAAGCCTCGCCTCCCTCCGCCAGCGGGCGGATGTCACACCAGTCGAGCGCGCCCAGCCGGCCATCGAACATGGCTGCGGCGGTGTCGCGAAAATCCTGCATCGTGTAGGTGTAGGTGCCGATGAAGGTTATTTCCTGCAGTGTCATGCGGCGGATATCGAGACCGCCTTCGGCCTCACCCAATCCGATGTGGACGATCACGCCGCCGGGTCTTGCAAGGCTTGAAGCCACCCTGCGCGTGGCTGCCAGCCCGACCGCATCGATCACCAGATCGAACTGGCTGCCTTCAAGCTCGTCGGGATGAACGCAATTGAGCGCAATCCTGCTGCGGGAGAATTCCCTGCGCCCTGCATGGGCCTCGGCAACCGTTGCCGAGGCAAATCCCTTTGCCTGCAGGCTCAAAGCAGCACCTACGCCGATGGCTCCGCCCCCCAGCACAAGAGCCACGCATTCACGTGCAGGCTGATGGAGTGCACGCATTGCCAGCTTCACGGCGTGCCAGCCGCAGGCGAGCGGCTCCGCCAGTGCCGCCTTGTCGTCGGCAAAGCCGTCGGGGATTTCCACCAGATTGCGCTGCGGCAGGCAGACATATTGTGCAAATGCTCCCTGGCGCGGCGGCATGGAGATAATCTGCCGGTGCGGGCAGAGGTTCTCGCGGCCGCTTGCGCAGGCTGCGCAACGCATGCAACTCACCAGGGGGTTCACGGTAACGCGCCGGCCCTCGCCCGGGCCGGCGACAACCACGCCTGCCGCCTCGTGACCCAGGATCAGCGGCGCCGGCCGGCGCTCGTCGTGGCCCAGATAGGCATGCATGTCCGAGCCGCAAATGCCGACGCTTGCCACGCGGATCAGGCAGTCATCGCCCTGCGGGGAAGGGTCGGCGGCTTCGCGGTATTCCAGCTCCTGTTTTCCGGTGTAGACCAGCGCTTTCATTTCGCGGTGAAACCCCCATCCACCATCAGTACCTGTCCGGTGACATAGTCGCTGGCCGGCGAGCACAGAAAGAGCATGGGCCCGTCGATGTCGGATGGCTCGCCATTGCGGCCGATGCAGGTTTTGGCTGCATTGGCGCGTTCCAGTTCAGGATCGGCGAACACCGGCGCCGTCAGTTCGGTCCTGAAGAAGCCGGGGCCGATCGCATTGCAGTTGATGCCGTGCTGCGACCAGGCTTCGGCCATGGCCCGGGTCAGCTGGGCAATGCCCCCCTTCGAGGCGCCATAGGCAATGCCGCCCGGAAACGCCCTGAAGGTCTGCAGCGAGGCGAAATTGACGATCCGCCCCCAGCCTTTCTGCCGCATTGCCGGAACCAGTTTCTGCGCCAGAAAGAACGGTGCGGAAAGATTGAGTTCGAGTGTGCGGTCCCAGCCCCCGGCGCTGACGCTGTCGGCCGGTTCGCGATTGTTGATGCCTGCCGCATTGACCAGAATGTCCGGCGCACCGAAGGGGGATATCACTTCTGCTGCGATCCGTTCGATGGCGTCCCTCTGCGAAAGGTCGCCCGTCACGGCGACTGCCCTTCCGGCTGCCGACCGGGACCAGTCGGCAAGCATGTCCTGCCGCCGGGCGACGCCAACCACGCTGGCGCCGGCAGCAAGCAGGACATCGGCTGTCCGGCGTCCGAGGCCGGAACTGGCGCCGGTGACGCAGGCAACCTTTCCTTCAAGGCTGAAAAGCACGGCAGGATCCATTGCAGTCTGCTCAGCCCCCTGCGGTCAGATCGAACGTTTCGTCCGGGAAGTACTTGCGGAGCCTTATGTCGGCGGTTCTCGCATGTCCTTCCATACCTTCGAGCCGGGAAATCCGGGCCGTTGCTTCGGCGACCGGTTTTGCCCCCTCGCGGGT
Source organism: Phyllobacteriaceae bacterium (assembly GCA_023954255.1). Classification (GTDB taxonomy): domain Bacteria; phylum Pseudomonadota; class Alphaproteobacteria; order Rhizobiales; family Rhizobiaceae; genus Salaquimonas. The sequence continues at coordinate 5,103 of JAMLIH010000032.1, forward strand.
CGAACGCTGCCAGGTGACGATCTTCATGTATTTGTGCACCGAAAGCCCGCCGGTATAGCTGGCCGCTCTCGAGGTCGGCAGAACGTGGTTGGGACCCGAAGCCTTGTCGCCGAAGGCAACCGTCGTTTCCTCGCCCAGAAACAATGACCCGTAACACTGCAGCCGGTTGAGCCACCAGCCGAGGTCTTCTGCCTGAACCGTCAGATGTTCCGGTGCGTAGTCATCCGCGGCCTGGGCCATTGCCTCGCGATCGGTGCAGAGGATCACTTCGGCATAATCGCGCCATGCGGCTTCCGCATTCATGCGGTTGAGTTCGGGGAGATCGGCGATGAGAACCGGAACGAGGTCCATGACCTTTCTCGCCAGGTCCTCATCATCGGTCACCAGCCACACCGGCGAGTTGTAGCCGTGTTCTGCCTGGCCCACGAGGTCGGCGGCAACAATCTCGGCATCCGCGCTGCCATCGGCGATGATCAGGCTGTCGGTCGGGCCGGCAAACATGTCGATGCCGACTCGGCCGTAGAGAATGCGCTTGGCCTCGGCGACGAACTGGTTGCCCGGCCCTACAAGAATGTCCGCCTCAGGCAGGCCGAACAGGCCGAATGCCATAGAGGCAATGCCCTGCACGCCGCCCATGGCGAGGATGGTGTCGGCGCCGCAGAGATCGGCGGCATAGACAATGGCCGGCGCAATACCCGTGTCCGGTCTTGGCGGCGAGCAGGCGACGATGCTGCCGCAGCCGGCCACCCTGGCTGTCGTGACCGTCATGATCGCCGATGCGATATGGCTGTAGCGGCCGCCCGGAATGTAGCAGCCTGCCGCGCGAACCGGGATGCTCTTCTGCCCTGCAACAAGGCCGGGGATGATCTCGACCTCGATGTCCTTCAGCGTTTCCTTCTGGGCTTCGGCGAAACGCCTGACATTGGCATGGGCGAACTGGATATCGCGCTTGAGCTGTTCGGGCACCTTGGCATGGGCTGCATCGATTTCCTCACGTGAAAGAACGATGTTGCCGGCGTAGTTGTCGAACTTCCTCGCATATTCCAGCGCACCGGCATCGCCCCGTGCCTCGATGTCATCGAGGATGGCCTGTACGGTCTGCCGGGTCTCGCCGGAGTCGGTCTGCGATGTGCGTTCCGCTTTCTTGAGATAGATACGCGACACTGTTTTTCCTTATCGTCAGTTTGAATAGAGATAGGCCGGCAGCCATGTGGCGATGGCCGGGAAAAGGAAGACCAGCATCAGCCCGATGAGCTGGATGACCATGAACTGCATCATGCCGAAGTAGATGTCCTTGAGATCCCATTCGGGCACCACGCCCTTGAGGAAGTAGGCCGAAAGGGCAACCGGCGGACTGAGCCATGCGGTCTGCAGGCAGACTGCGACGAGGATGGCGAACCAGACCATGTCGACGCCAAGTTCCAGCAGCACCGGCGTGAGGATCGGCAGGATGATCAGAACGATGGGCACCCATTCGAGCGGCCAGCCGAGGATGAACACAAGCGCCAGGATCATCAGGATGATCCAGCTTGCGCCCAGATCGAAGCCAAGCAGAATTTCGGTGATCATCTGCGGCGTGCCGAGACGCGAGAAAACAGCACCGAAGAAGTTGGATGCCGCAACAAGAAAGAGGATCAGAACCGATATCTCCAGCGTCTTGATCAGCGCCGAATAGGTCTTGGCCAATGTGAACTTGCGGTAGCCGATACAAAGCAGGATCGAGCCGAACGCCCCCATGCCCGCGCCTTCGGTCGGCGTTGCCCAGCCGAGCAGGATCGAGCCCATGGCAAAGGCGATCAGGATCGACGGCGGAACGAGGCCGAGCATGAATTCGCGCCAGACATGGGCCCGGCTGTCGGGGATCATCTCCTCCGGCAGGGCCGGTCCGAGTGCCGGGTTGAGCCAGCAGCGGCCGACGGAGTAGATCAGGTAGAGAACCGCCATCAGGATGCCGGGGAAGATCGCTGCGGCAAAGAGGTCGGTTACCGGAATTTCCAGCACCGGCCCCATGACCACCAGCATGATGGACGGCGGAATGAGAATGCCGAGCGTTCCGCCCGCGGTGATTGTTCCGGCGGCCAGGCGGACGTCGTAACCCGACTTGTTCATGGTCGTGGCGGCCATGATGCCGAGGATCGTCACCGAGGCGCCGACAATGCCGGTCGCCGCCCCGAAAATCACCGATACGAACAGCACGGCGATGAACAGCGATCCCTTGACGCGGGCAAGCATGAGCTGGACGGCCTGGAACAGGCGCTCCATCAGGCCTGCCTGCTCCATCATGAAACCCATGAAGACGAACAGCGGAACGGCAGCAAGTGTCTGTTCCATCATCGAACCGTAGATCTGCAGGTTCATGAGGAAGATGGTCAGCTTCATTCCGAAGCCCCATGCGCCGAAAAACACGCCCAGGAAGATCAGGGTGAAGGAGATCGGGAAGCCGACGAAGATGGCGAACAGCATCGCCACGATCATCAGGACGCCGATCGTCTCCGGCGAATAGTCGGGAAGAAGGTCGAAGAGGGATTGAACGAGATCGAGCATCAGACCGGCCACCTTCCGCGCGTTGCGGCGTACCACGCCTTGAGTATCTCGGAGACGCCCTGGACCAGCAGCAGGAAGACCCCGGCTGCCAGCGCGGATTTGACCGGCCAGACAATGGGAGCCCAGGTGGAGTCGCCCGCCCGTTCACCCTGCATGATCGACTTCAGGGCAAATTCGTAACCCGCATAGAGCAGGAACAGCATCGACGGCATGAACAGCAGGACATAGAGGACGAGATCGATGCGGCCCTGCATGCGCTCGCTGAGGCCGCGATAGAGGAAATCGGCCCGGATGTGCAGGCCGCGCATCAAGCCATAGGCCGCGCCCAGCATGAAAGACATGCCGTAGAGCATTCTGGAAATGTCGAAGGCCCAAAGCGTCGGCGCCACGAAAATCTTGCGCGACACAACCTCGTAGACCATCGCCAGCATGATCGGGACAACCAGAAGGCAGACGATTTTCCCCGTCCAGTCCGAAACGGTGTCGACCGTTCTTATGATCACCTTGTGCACCGGGTTCATGTCGTCCGGAAGCTTCGCATCCGGCCCGCCCCGGCGTTCGGCGAGCAACTCGTCGCCGATTTCAAGCGCATCGTCTGTCGTGTTGGCCATGGTTCCTCCCCTTGCCATTCCGCCGGCTGATTTGTGATTGCAGAAGGCTGCCGCCCGCCGGAAGGCGGACGGCTTTGCCGGATGCCGGTTACTGCTTCAGAGAATCGGCATATGCCTTGCCAAGATTGGCATTCGAGGTCTGCGCGCCGGCCCAGAAAGGCACGGCGAGCTTGGCGAAGTCCTTCTGGCTCTGCCAAACCTTGGCGAAGAACTCGTTTTCGGCGGCGTTCTTCTCCAGCGCTGCGCGCGCAGCGTCCATGTACTCCTTGAAGTAGTCGGCAGGCGTGTCATGGAGTATGACGCCGTCCTCGTTGACCAGCTTGTCGAGGGCCTTGCCGTTTTCAATGATGCGGTAGGACATGGCCTTGGACAGGGAGGCGTTGGCCGCCACCTCGATGGCTTTCTTCTGGGTATCCGTCAGCGCGTTGTAGACGTCGCCGTTGATGTAGAGGTCGGCGTTCACCACAACCTGGTGCAGGCCCTGCAGATAGTAGTGCTTGAGCACTTTCTGGAAGCCGAAGACGGAATCCGGTTTCGGGCAGCACCATTCGGCGGCATCGATGGTTCCCTTTTCAAGCGCCGGCAGGATATCCCCGCCACCCATGGCGACAGAGGCAACGCCGATGTCCTTGTAGGTCTGGCCGGGGATGCCCGGCGGCGTGCGGAAGCGGTACTTGCGGAAGTCTTCCATGGAGGCAATCGGCTCCTTGAACCAGCCGAGCGCTTCCGGGCCGACAGGCTGCAGCATGAAGCCCTTCACGTTGACGCCCATCTCCTTCCACAACTGGTCGTAGAGCTCCTTGCCACCGCCGAACTGGAACCAGGAAACGAAGGCAATGTTGTCGATGCCAACGCCCGCTCCGGCTACCGGCGAGCCGAAAAGCATGGCCGCCGGGTGCTTGCCGGACCAGTAATGGGTCCACGCAAAGCCGGCTTCCACCAGTCCCGCATCCACCGCGTCCATCACTTCCTGAACGCCGACAACGGCGCCCGCGGGAAGCACTTCGAACACGACCTCGCCGTTGGTGAGCTGTTTCACGTCCTCGGCGAAATCCTGCAGCATGACGACTTCATCCGCACTGTTGGGAATCACCGACTGGATGCGGATCTTGGTTTCGGCAAGCGCCGAAAACGGCAGCGCCATTGCCACCAGGCCGAGCGTGGCAGCGGCCACACCCCGGGTCAATTTACTGAGAATGGACATTTGTCTCCTCCGTTTCTCTTCGCAGTTTTCAGGCCTTCAATTCATTGTTTGCCGTGGATCGGTCACCGAAGGCGGAATGACCAGGCCATTTCAGGCGGAAAGAAAAAGGCTGCCAATTTGGCTTGCAGCAGATTTCAACCCGCCTGTTTCCGTTCCCTCTCATGCCCCTGTCATGCGATGCCCCCTTTTGAGAGATGAACGAGAATGCCGGTGGCGGGATCGAATATCCCGCGGTAGAACATTTCGGCCGCCACATAGAGCAGCACGAACAGGCCCAGCCAGGAGATGGCCGGATAGCGTGTCAGCAGTTTCATGATCAGGGTTGCGGCAAAAGCCATCAGCACAATCGCCAGGGCGAGGCCGAAAACCAGAAGCTGCGCATGGCCGTCGGCGATCGCCGCCACTGCCAGCACGTTGTCGAGCGACATGGAAAAGTCTGCGATGGTAATGGAGATGAGCGCCTGGCCGAGGGTGCGTTTGGGCGCGCCCGTATATCCGGCCGTTTCGTCTTCAGCCGTGCTCATGGCAGCGGCGGCCTTTTCGTCCACCTGTTCGCGGATTTCGATGTAAAGGCGCCAGCAGACCCAGAACAGCAACAGCGAGCCGACGAGCAGAAGGCCGGGGATGCCGAGCAGTTTGGTGGCAATGACGGCGAAGAGAATGCGCAGGCCCGCCGCGACCAGCATGCCGTAGACGATCGCCTTCCTGCGCAACTCCGGCGCGAGCGATGCCGCAGCCATGCCGATGATGAGCGCGTTGTCGCCGGACAAAACGATGTCGGCGATGACGATCGAGGACAGGTCGAAGAACATTTCCATCATCAGCGCGCATCCTCCAGAATCATGTCGGATACCTTCTCGCCAATCATTATGGCGGGAGCATTGGTGTTGCCGGAAACGATCTGCGGCATGATCGAGCAGTCGGCTACCCTCAACCGCTCGACGGCTCGGACGCGCAGCCTTTCATCGACTACCGCCATCGGATCGCTGCCCATCTTGCAGGTGCCGGTGGGATGGTAGATCGTCGTTGCCGTGTTTCTGGCCCAGTCCAGCAATGCATCATCGTCCTCGTCGCTTATCCTTTGGCCCGGCTTGTATTCCTCGGTAATCAGATCGGCGACCGGCGAGGCACGGCATATGCGCCGCGCCACGCGTATGCCCTCGACGATCGTCTGCTGATCAAGGGAGGATGACAGATAATTGGGATGGATTTTGGGATGATCGGCAATGCTGGCCGAGTGCAGCTTGAGTTCACCCCGGCTTTCGGGCCGCAGTTGAAGCACCGATGCCGTGAAAGCGTCGAAGTCGTCCACGCCGGTCGTCGGATTGTCGGCGCTGAAGGGCTGGATGTGAAACTGGATGTCCGGCGTCTCAAGCTCCGGGCGGGTCTTGAGGTAGCCCGTGCCGAGGCTTGCAGCCATGGTCAGGGGGCCGGCGCGCCTGACCAGATATTCAAGCCCGATCTTCGCCTGGTTCAGCACCCCGCGGGTTCTGGTGTTGATGGTCGGCGCGGTGCATTTGTAGACGGGCCGGGCCTGCAGATGGTCCTGGAGGTTTTTCCCGACACCCGGTGCATTCGCACGGGTTTCAATGCCGTGGCGGGAGAGTTCGGCGCTGTCGCCTACACCCGACAGCATCAGGATTTGCGGTGAACCGATGGCGCCTGCGGAAAGAACCACCTCGCAGCGCGCGCGGATCTCGGCCTGCCCGCCATCCCTGTAGCCGGCCACTCCGACGGCCCTCGATCCTTCGAACACGATGTTGCTGGTCAGGAAGCCTGTGATGACGGTCAGGTTGGGGCGGTTGCGCGCCGGCTTGAGATAGGCCTTTGCCGCAGAGCAGCGCAGGCCGTTTCTGGCGGTAAGCTGAAAATAGGAGACGCCCTCCTGGCTCGTGCCGTTATAGTCCTCATTGTAGGGGAAGCCGGAGGCCTGTGCCGCCCGCACCCAGGCATCGACGATCTTCCAGGATTTGTTCGACCGCGTCACCGCCAGCGGCCCGCTGCCGCCGCGCAGTTCGCTTGCGCCGTCCTCCCAGCTCTCGGCCCGCTTGAAATAGGGCAGTACATCCTCCCACGCCCAGCCCGTATTGCCGAGCTGGCGCCAGTGGTCATAATCCTGCGGCTGACCGCGAACATAGAGCAGTCCGTTGATGGACGACGAACCGCCAAGCGTCTTGCCCCGAGGCCAGTTGATCGACCTGCCGGCAAGGCCCGGGTCGGCCTCGGTGCGGTACATCCAGTTGAGCGAGGGATCCTTGATGGTCTTGAAATAACCGACAGGGACATGAATCCACGGGGACCGGTCGTGCCCGCCGGCTTCGAGAATCGCAACGGTATGCCTGCCATCCGCCGACAGGCGGTTGGCAATGGCGCAGCCGGCGGAGCCGGCGCCGACGATCACGAAGTCAAACTCCACGATTTCCCCAATAAAAGTTAAAAAATGAGACTTTTTGTCTCGTATTTTGTACGAAACCATGCTTTTATGCATTCGGCAAGAGGGTTGCTGTGATTTGAACCAGATTTTTCTTTTATCCGGGCACCGCCGGCTGCAACCTGCCGGTGCCAGAGCTTGACGGGAACCACCGATGCGAGACGCAGAGAATGAACGCCTGCCCACCAATCTGAGGGTGCTCTTCATTCTGGAAACCGTGGGAAATTCCGCTACCCTGCTCACCCCGACCGAAATCGCCCGCAAGCTCGACCTTCCCAAGCAGACCATCCACCGGATTTGCACCCGGCTGCTGGAAGAGGGGTTCCTGGCACGCGAACCGCAAGGCAAGGGTTTGCGGCCGGGCCGGAGAATGCGCCATCTCGCCAGCGGCTTGCTGCAGGCATCGCATCTTCACCAGATGCGCCACCAGATCCTGATGAAGGTTGCCCGCAATGTCAGCGAAACGGTCAACTATGTCATGCCCGGAGAGGAGGGGATGCACTATGTCGACCGTGTCGAAACCGACTGGGCATTCCGCGTGCAATTGCCGATCGGCACCGATGTGCCGTTTCACTGCACCGCCAGCGGCAAGGCGTTTCTGGCGTCGCTGCCGCCCAAGGCCCGCCAGCAAATGGTCCACTCACTGGATCTGGAGGCCCTTACCCCGAACACCCATACCGAGCCTGCCAGGTTGCTGGCGGAACTCGATGAGGTCAATCGCGCCGGCTATTCGCTGGACCGGGAGGAATTTGTCGAGGGAATGGTGGCGATTGCCGTCCCCGTCCTCGACTCGCAAAAGCGCTTCCTGGCAGCCCTTGCATTCCATGGCCCGCTCATCCGGCTGTCGATAGACATCGCCATCTCGCGGCTGCCGGTACTTCAGTCAGCGGCCGGAGAACTGGCCAGCCTGATGGAATGAGACGGGAAGACTGGCGCACCCGAAGAGATTCGAACTCCTGACCCCCAGATTCGTAGTCCGATATATTGGTAGATAATATATTGATATTTAATATTAAATACGGCTTTCTCGTGTGAATGTGAAAGTATTTGTGTAACTTTCACCTCGATTCGAGACACCCAAACCGCGCTCGAAATTCACAGGTAATTTCGAGGGTTCCAAGGGTACTAAGTTAGTACCTCCTAGAAAATACCCCCTAGCTTCTGGCTAACTCCTTGAAACTAGGAAACGATACGCCACCGATTGTCGCGTGTTTACACCGCGACCCAATGTCTCCTGACTACCCGGCCTTCGGATTGCCGGCTTCCGGGGCATTGATGCCGCTCAAGCGCATCTTCTCGCCCTTCAGCCAGACAGTATCGCCGTCAACAATGCAGGTGTCCCGCTTGGCCGATCCACAAACGGGGAAGTTTGCCCGCATCAAGGCCGGAGCCGTTGGCAGGGCTGAAGCCGATGGAATGCCGATCTTGCTGTTCAACGACTGGACGGCGACAGCCGTCATGAAACCAACAATCAAGCCTTCGTAAAATGGCTGCCCCGTTTCCGGCGGCGTTTGACCGTTCGCATCGAAACAACTTTGCGCCCCGGGAAATTCGCGTCTCTAGCCATAGTGCCAAGAACGGTACGCCAATGGCGTGAAGATCACGTTCTCAGGTTCGGTAAAACTTTCTATTTTAACCGGTGCGTCCGGCTGATCGCACCGAGCAGTCATCCCGGCTTTGCAATGGCGCGAAAACCACCGTTCAAAGTCAATGCCGGGATAGTATGTTTTTCTTACGCGACCTAAAGTCCTGTGTAAGAAAAATGGTAACTTCCAACGATTTCAGGAAGTTAAATGGCGCACCCGAAGAGATTCGAACTCCTGACCCCCAGATTCGTAGTCTGGTGCTCTATCCAGCTGAGCTACGGGTGCGCAGGGCCCTGAAACTGCCTGCGTTCTATGGCGCGCGGATTGCTGATCCGTCAGCCGCCGGCAAACGCCGCATGGCAAGGCCGGGCGAACAGGTAATGGCAAAGGAGGGGAAAAGCAAGCTTGGAATCGGCAAAATTCCACTCCTCACGCCCGACCGCCCGGCCCTCGCATTTCCGTTGAGGGCCCTGCATCAGGCGTGAGGTTTTGATGGCCTGCGACCGGCGCTGCCGGCCGGCCTTACACCGCAATCGGGCAGAAGCGATCTTGCGGCGTTACGGTCTGGGCAAGGCCGGTGTTTTTGCGCCATTGCCGTCCGCCGGCAGGGTAATGCGGAAAACGGAACCCTCCGGCCCGGTCGTCTCAAGCTCGATCGAGCCGCCATGGCCGCGCACGAGTTCGAAGGCGATTGCCAGGCCGAGCCCGGTGCCGCCAGCCTTGGCCGAGCCCTGAAAGGCCGTAAACAGCTTCTCCCGCGCCGGCCCGGGGATGCCCGGTCCGGTATCGGCGATGCGGATGGTGGTCTCCCGCGGCGTTGCGGTGGCGGCAATTTCCAGGCGCGGCTGGCGGCCGTCCTGCGGCAGGGCTTCCATTGCCTGCACGGCGTTGCGGCACAGGTTCAGAACGGCGCGAAACAGGTTTTCCCAGTCGCAGCAGATTTCCAGATCCTCGGGAACCGCATTGCGCCATTCGACATGATCGGGCTTCTCGACCGACAGCGTTTCGCCGACTTCCTCGACCAGCGCATGAAGGCGGTGTTTCTGCAAATCCGGCGGGCGCTCCACCGCCTTGCCATAGGCAAGCACCGAGCGGGTATATTCGACGGCCCGGTCGATCGTCTTGACCAGCTTGGGGGCGAGGCGCTGGACGGTGGGATCTGCAACCCCGGTCAGCCGGTCTGAAAACAGGTAGGCGGAAGCCAGAATGTTGCGCAGGTCGTGGTTGATCTTGGACACTGCAAGGCCCAGTTCGGCAAGGTGCTGCTTCTGGCGCAGCGTTGCCTGAAGATCCTTCTGCAGCGAGGAAAGACGGGCCTCGGCAATGCCGATCTCGTCATTGCGCCCGGTCGGGCGGTAGACCAGCGCGGCATCCTCGGGATGCTGTGAAAAGGCATCCATGTTGGAGGAAATACGGATGATCGGCCGCACGATCAGCCAGTACAGCGCCAGAAACACGAGGCCTGCGGTGATCAGCGAGATGACCAGCGAAATCAGCAGGATGTTGCGCGAATAGCTCAGCATCGCATTGCGCAGATACTTGTCTTCCTGGACCAGTTCGATGGTGGCTTCGCCCGACTTCATCGGACCGGAAACATGGTAGACGCGTTCGCCGCCGAACAGCAGCGTCGAGAAAGCCGAGCGCAGCGTCGACATGGGCTGCATCCTGCCAAGCGAGATGTGCTCGGTCACCGGACCGGGTGCCGGGCCGGAGGCCATCAGTCTGGAGACGGAGCCCTCGCGGATGGAGACCTGCAGCGATTGGGTCGCCATCAGCAGATGCTCCTGGGCTTCCGGTGACAGCATGATGCCGCTGTCGTCGAGATAGACAATTGAAGCGGCCTCGGCGGTGTCGAGGTGGTTCTGCAGCCAGACATTGCGGAAATTGGCCACCGAGGGAACGAAGATCAGCACTTCGGCGATCATCACGAAGATGACCGTCAGCACCAGCAGGCGGCCGGACAGCCCGCGCGCAACGCTCTGCCGGAAATAGTGTTCCGGCAAAGGCGCCACATCGCCGGCAGGCTTTGCGGCCAGTTGCGGCGGTTTCCCGCTTTCCCCTGTTTGCGGCTTTTCCAGCATCGTCTATCCGAATTTGCGCAGGAAGCCGATGAGGCTTCTGACGAACGGTTTGCGGGTCATGGGGGCAAAATAGGTGATTGCGGCGCGTTTCCCAATCTCCGACATGGTAGGATAGGGCGGAATGTATCCTGCGACATCCCTGACCTTCAGTTTCTGCGAGAGCGCCAGCGCCCACATGTTGATCATCTCGCCGGCGCCGGCGCCTGCAATGCCGACACCCAGAATGCGGCCCTTGCGGTCGGTGATCATCTTGATCATGCCCGCCGTCTTGCCTTCGGCAACGGCGCGGTCGTTCTCGTGGTAGGGCCAGCGAAGCACATGAATGTCCCTGTGCCTTTCGCGGGCCTGCTCCTCGGTCAGGCCGACATTGGCCAGTTCCGGGTCGGTATAGGTCGCCCAGGGAATGATGCTGTTGTCGGGCTTTGCCGACAGGCGAAACAGGATGCCGCGAATGACAAGACCGGCATGGTAGCCTGCAACATGGGTAAACTGCAGGCCTCCGGCGACATCGCCGATGGCATAGACCCGCCGGTTGGTGGTGCGCAGGTCGGGCTTGACCTTGATCCCCTTGCGGTCGTAGCGGATGCCGGCTTCTTCGAGGCCGAGCCCTTCCACGTTGACGGCACGGCCGGTAGCAACCAGCAGGTCGGTACCATCCACCCTGCCCTCTTCCTCGCCGATCCTGTAATGAACGCTGACACCGGCCTTGCCCCTGCGGGCGACGCTGGTGACCATTGCCTGTTCGAGGATATCAAGTCCCTCGCCGCGCAGTTTTTCCAGCACCACGCCAGCGAGTTCCGGATCGTCCTTGCCCAGTGCCTTCAGGCCCTCGATGACAGTCACCTTCGAACCAAGGCGCAGATGGGCCTGGGCCATTTCCATGCCGATCGGCCCGCCGCCGATGACGATCAGGTGGCCGGGCTTTCGTGTGTTCTCGAACAGGGTTTCGTTGGTGAAGTAGTCGACTTCGGCAAGACCGGGAATCGGCGGCACAAAGGGCGAGGAGCCGGTGGCGATGACGAAACGCCTTGCCTTGATGGTGTAATCGCCGGCCTCCACGGTCCGGCGGTCGGTGAAGCGACCAGCGCCTTGGATGACCTTCACGCCCAGCGCGGTAAAGCGTTCGACGGAATCGTTGGGTTCGATTGCCGCGATCACCGACTTGATGTGCTGATTGACCCTGCGAAAGTCGATTTTCGGCTCCTCGGCAAAGACGCCGAAATCAGCCGACTCGCGAATGGCATGGGCGTGTTTGCCGGCAGCCAGGATAGCCTTTGACGGAACGCAGCCATAGTTGAGGCAGTCGCCACCCATCCTGCCCTTTTCGATCAGCACCACCTCGACCCCGAAGGAAGCGGCGGCGGCGGCCACCGTCAGGCCGCCGGAACCTGCGCCGATGACGCAAATGTCTGGAGTAAGTGTTTCAGCCATGACAGTCCTCTTGGCGATGCGGGGGCATCTTTGGTCCGAAATTACGTTGCATTACAATATTACAGCGGCTTTCTGCGCAGCTTCTTCACGACGACCGGCAGCAGGGAAATGATGCCGAGCGCCACCATGGCGATGATCACATCCTTCGTAATCAGCGTCGAGGGATCGATCTCGCAAGTACCCGCCGCAGCACAGCCCGGATTGGCATGCTCCTGGGCCATGATGACGCTGTCGAGACCGGAGCCGATATAGGAATAGGCAAGCGTTCCGGGGATGATGCCGAGAAAGGTCGCCAGTACATAGGGACCGAGCCGCATTTTCAGCAGCGCCGGAACGATGTTGATGACCCAGAAGGGAAAGACCGGTGTCAGGCGCAAGGTCAGCAGATAGAGGAAGCTGTCCTCCTGAAAACCCTTGCGCATTTTTTCGACGAACTTGCCGGTGCGCTTTTCCAGCGTGTCGCCGAAGGAGGACTTTGCGATCTCGAAAATGACGGCGGCGCCCAGCGTTGCCCCGACCACGGTCGCAAGGCCGCCGGCCAAGCCGCCGAACAGGAAGCCGGCGGCAATCGTCAGCAACGAAGCGCCTGGGAAGGAAATGGCGACCAGCCCGGCATAGAGCAGAATGAAGCCGGCAATTCCCAGGACGAAATTGGCATTGACGAACTCGCCCAGCGCCTCGCGGTGCATGATGACGGAGGACAGCGAGACATAGTCGAGCCAGCCGGCATACCAGGCCGTGGCGAACAGGGCGATGATGACACCGACCGGCAGCCACTTGCGAAGGGGCGATGAGCCGGCGGGTGCGGCATTGCCGCCATTGTCGCCGGGTTCGGCTTTGCCCGTCTGGGTATTCCGTTTGGTGGTGTCCATGTCTTTCACCGTTGCGGCAGCTTCATATCATTCAACTTATACGTGTTCCAATATGCCAAACCACTTTATGTAGCCATGCTCGAAACCGCCATGACCACCATGGCCGGAACACCCGAACTGGTGCTAGATCACCGCAAAACCGCACCGATGCAAGGCTTCACGTGCGATCTCACTGCCATTTGACGCCGCCGTTACGGGCTTTCACGAAGGCGTTACCGGCCGCATGAAACTGTTGGCTGCGGTGCACCGAGCTTGATTGACTTTCGCCGGCACTGCCACTATAAGCCGCGCAACTTCGGAAATCCGCGATCCACGCTGTCAAACGCAGCGAAGGAAGATCGGCCCAGCGCCGGGATTTCCGCTCCCGGAACGATGAAACAGACCGAGGCCTGCCGACAGGCAGGGACAAGCGATGAAACGGACCTTTCAACCCAGTAAACTGGTGCGCAAGCGCCGCCACGGATTCCGCTCCCGCATGGCTACCGCCGGCGGCCGCAAGGTTATCGCGGCACGCCGCGCACGGGGCCGCAAGCGGCTCAGCGCATAACGCCGAGCGGCGTTCACAATGGCTGCGGGCAAACTGCCTGCAGGCAAGTTTAGAGCCCGGCCTGTCCGGGCTTTTTGCTGGAAAAAGCGGTGACCCCTGCCAATCGAAATCCCAGGCTGCTGCCGACCGTCAGGAAACGCGCCCGCTTCATTGCGAACCGGCGGTCGCCGAGAACCGCGTTGGAAAGCTGTACCCTTCAGGGCAGCATTCATCCCTGCAGTGACGAAAACGGGCTGAAGGCGGGTTTCACGGTCACCACCAGGACCGGTAATGCCGTCGAACGCAACCGCATCAAGCGCAGGTTGCGGCACGCGGTTGCGACGGCAGCCGATGATGCAGCGGCCCGCCTGCCCGGTCCCGACAGGGCGATCTGCGGCGAAATCATCCTGATTGCCCGGCGGGAGGCACTGCGAATTTCCCATGAGGCAATGGTTTCAGAACTGACAAAAGGCATTGACCGCCTGCTGTCAAAAAGCAAAAAGGCTGCAACGAACAGCCAGAGGCCGTCGCGGCCTGCCAACGGATAGAAACATGGATAGCCAGAACAAGAACACGATCCTTGCAATCGCGCTTTCAGTCCTGGTGCTGATAGCCTGGCAATTCCTTTATGTCAGTCCGAAGCTGGATGCGGAGCGCAAGGCGGCGGAACTGGAAGCACAACGCCAGCAGGTCGAACAGAGCCAGAGCGCCGGCAGCGAAGCGGCAGGCGAACAGACGGCGGCCGGTCAGGGCACTTCCGGGGCGGGCGATCTTCCCGTTGCCGGCGCCTCGGGCGATGTTCCGGCAGCAAGCCCGGTCGACGGCACGATCCCCGGCGTTGCGGCAACCACACGGGAAGCGGCAATCGCCAATTCGCAGCGCATCGCTTTCGAGAACAACCACATCATCGGCTCGATCAACCTGAAGGCCAGCCGGATCGACGATCTCAGGCTGAAGGACTATCACCTGACCATCGACAAGACGAGCCCGCTGGTTACCCTGCTTTCGCCCTCGGAAACCGAACAGGGCTATTTCGCCGAGTTCGGCTTTGTCGGCTCGGAAGCGTCAGGCGACGTGCCGGGACCGGAAACGGAATGGCGCATTGCCGGCAACGGCAAGCTCTCGCCGGGCAATCCGGTCGTGCTGGAATGGCGCAATTCGAAGAATGTCACATTCCGCCGCACCATCAGCCTCGACGACATTTTCTTGTTCTCGGTCGAGGACACGATCGAAAACAATTCGAGCGATGCTATTTCACTGTCGCCCTATGCCCGCGTCACAAGGTTCGGCACGCCGACGACCGCCAACATCTTCGTGCTGCATGAAGGCCTGATCGGCGTCTTCGGCGAAGAAGGCCTGCAGGAGGTCGACTATTCCGATCTCAAGGACGACAAGCAGGTTCTGAGCGAAACCCACCAGCGCGGCTGGCTCGGCATTACCGACAAGTACTGGGCGACTGCGCTTATTCCCGATGGCAGCTTCAAGCCGCGCTTTGCCTATTTCGATGCGGGCCGGGAGCGTTATCAGGCCGACTATCTCGGCGATGCGCTGACCATCGGTGCCGGCAACTCGCTCAAGACCAGCCACCGTTTCTTCGGCGGCGCCAAAAAGACCGAGGTCATCGACGCCTATCAGGATTCCGAAAACATCGAGAGCTTCGACCTGATGATCGACTGGGGCTGGTTCTATTTCATCACCAAGCCGCTCTTCAAGCTGATGAACTGGCTCTACCACCTGATCGGCAATTTCGGCATCGCCATTCTGGTGACCACGGTCATCATCAAGGCGGTTCTCTTCCCGCTGGCCAACATGTCCTACGCCTCGATGGCGAAGATGAAAAAGGTCCAGCCGGAAATGGAGAAGATCAAGGCCAAGGCCGGCGACGACCGGCTGAAGATGCAGCAGGAGATGATGGCGCTCTACAAGCGGGAGAAGATCAATCCCGCCGCCGGCTGCTGGCCGATGCTGATCCAGATTCCGGTCTTCTTCGCGCTCTACAAGGTGATCTATGTGACCATCGAGATGCGCCATGCGCCGTTCTTCGGCTGGATCCAGGACCTTTCGGCGCCGGACCCGACCTCGATCCTCAACCTGTTCGGCCTGCTGCCGTTTGAAAGCCCGGCCTTCCTGGCGATCCTGGCCATCGGCGTATGGCCGCTGATCATGGGGATTACCATGTTCCTGCAGATGCAGATGAACCCGGCGCCGCCGGACCCGACCCAGGCCATGATCTTCAAATGGATGCCGATCATGTTCACCTTCATGCTGGCAACCTTCCCGGCAGGTCTCGTCATCTACTGGGCGTGGAACAACACGCTGTCGATCATCCAGCAGGGCCTGATCATGCGCAAACACGGCGTCAAGATTGAGCTGTGGGACAATCTCAAGGGGCTGTTCAGGCGCAAGGCGGACAGCGGCAGCAAATAGCCTGCGCGGATTTGCGAAAGGCCGGTGCCATGTCCGACGAGACGCGCGCCAATTCTGAAACGGAAGAAGCATCCGGCCCCGATCCCGTGCTGGCGGAGACCGGCCGCCAGCTCTTTGCCCGGCCGTGGGTCTTCATCCGTGGCGTGCCCTCGATGAAGTTCCTGCCGCCCGAAGGCCCGCCGGAAATCGCCTTTGCCGGGCGCTCCAATGTGGGCAAGTCGTCGCTGATCAATGCGCTGATCGGCCAGAAGGGGCTGGCGCGCACCTCCAACACGCCGGGCCGCACCCAGGAACTCAACTTCTTCGTGCCGGACGGTTACAGCGGCGAAGCGGGCGACCTGCCGCCGCTGGCACTGATCGACATGCCGGGCTACGGCTTTGCCAAGGCGCCGAAGGCGCAGGTCGATCAGTGGACGAAGCTGGTCTTCGACTATCTGCGCGGGCGGGCGACGCTGAAGCGCGTCTTCGTGCTGATCGATGCCCGCCACGGCATCAAGAAGAACGACGAAGAGGTGATGGTGCTGCTCGACAAGGCTGCCGTCTCCTATCAGGTGGTGCTGACCAAAACGGACAAGATCAAGCCGCCGGCAGTGCGCAAGCTGGAAGCGGCGACGCTTGCAGCGCTCAAGCGGCACCCCGCCGCCTTTCCCGAAATCGTGGCGACCTCGTCCGAAAAGCGCACCGGACTGGGTGAACTCTACGCCGCCATTGCCGGACTGTTATAGGCAGCCGGAATTGTCATAGTCTCTGCGGCGTGCCGACCGCCACCACCGGCCCCTGGGACACGCCCGTGGGCGAACCGCCCTTCTGTTCGATGGAAACGGCGAGCAGGCCACCTGCCTCCAGAACCTGCGTGTATTCCGGCGTCAGCGCCACCGCCGTCCTGCCCTCACCGATGACGCCGAGTGAAACAGGCTGCCGGTTCGGTTCGACCAGCCAGAGTTCGAAGTCCTTGTCGGCCTGGGTGTCCCCCGAGACCAGCGTCATGCGCATCTCGCCGGTGCCTTCCTCGTGAACGGCCAGAAAGCGGTAATCGGTTTCACCGGATTCAAGCGAGACCACCAGGATGGGCTGGCTCTTTTCCAGCGCCTCGGCAAGTTCGGCCCGGGCGGTTTGAAGCCCCGTACGGGTTTCGGCCAATTCGCCTTCCAGTTGGGCAAGGCGCTCGGCGCGGGCGGCCAGTTCAGTCTCGTAAGCCCTTAGATTCTGCTCCGCCTGTGCGGTGGCTTTCTGCGCATCAATCACGGCGATGCGGGTTTGCGATACCTCGCCGGAAAGACCGGCAGCCCAGAGCGCGAGCGCCACGGCCGCTGCCGTGCCGACGAGGCCGAAGCCGCGCCAGAAAGCCAGCGACTGCCAGAGGCCGGCTTTCTGCGGCGATGTGGCGCCAGCGGCGAAAAGGCGTTCATCGATGCGTTCCTTTGCCGAAGGCGGCGGCGTTTCGGCACCGTAGCCCTCATTGAGGCCGTGCAGACGGTTCTCCCAGCGCATCAGCGCTTCGGCGGCTTCCGGCGACGTCTTCACCAACGCCTCGAAACGGCGGCGCTCGCCGGACTCCAGCACGCCGACCACGTATTCGGCGGCCAGCGCTTCCAGATCGTCGCGGTCTTCTGTCTGCCGCTCAGCCATCGTCCAGGCACTTCCTCAAACTGATCAGGCTGCGCCGCAGCCAGGTTCTCATCGTGTTCAGCGGTACCGAATAGCGGTCCGCCAGTTCCTGATAGCTGTAGCCTTCCATATAGGCCGATACTACCGCTTCCGCCTTTTGGGGTTCCAGTTCCTCAAGGCAATGTTCAATACGTTCCCGCTCGCCTGCCGCAACGGCCGACTGTTCGGGGTCGGGCTCCGGGCTCGACAACCCCTGATGATCGTCAAGATCATCGTGAATGCGCTTTTGCGCGCGGATCATGTCGATGGCATGGTTGCGGGCGATTGCATACAGCCAGGCCATCGGAGCCTGACTGCCGGCACGGAAGCCATCCGCCTTCTGCCAGACCTTGACGAAAACTTCCTGCAGGGCGTCCTCGGCCATGCTCCTGTCCCTGAGAATACGGGTCAGCACGGCAAAAAGTTTCGCACCTGCCGCAGCATACAGTCCGTCGAAAGCGGCGCGGTCGGCCAGCGCGACGCGCGACAGCAGATCGTGCAAGTCCTGATCGTTCGTCTCCTGCGCCAAGGAACGCCTTTCATCCGTCTGTGCCGCCGCGCGGCAACCGATTGCTATTTCAAATACAAACGCTAAACAGGGACCATAATAGGGCCGCCGGGAGCGACGGCAAGTCATTCAACAACCGCAAGATGCGGACTTCTCATGAACAGAGATCATGGCTGAGAACTTCGACGACCTGAGCGAACCGGAAAAACAGGCAAGGCTGCTGTCCAAGGCCCTGCCCTACATGCAGAAATACGAGAACCACACGGTGGTGGTGAAGTATGGCGGGCATGCGATGGGCGATGCGTATCTGGGCGAAGCCTTCGCCCGCGATATCGCGCTTTTGAAACAGTCCGGCATCAACCCGATCGTCGTCCACGGCGGCGGGCCGCAGATCGGCCAGATGCTGGAGCGGATGCAGATCAAGTCACGCTTCGAGGGGGGCTTGCGGGTCACCGACGAGCAGACGATGAAAATCGTCGAGATGGTGCTGGCGGGTTCCATCAACAAGGAAATCGTCGCCATGATCAACGCGGCCGGCGAATGGGCCATCGGGCTGTGCGGCAAGGATGGCAACATGGTTTTCGCCGAAAAGGCGAAGAAGACGGTTACCGATCCCGACTCCAACATCGAAAGGGTGCTTGACCTCGGCTTTGTCGGCGAAATCATCGGCGTCGACCGCACCGTACTGGACCTGCTGGCAAGATCGGAGATGATCCCCGTCATTGCGCCGGTGGCACCGGGCCGCGACGGGCATACCTACAACATCAATGCCGACACCTTTGCCGGTGCCATTGCCGGAGCGCTGGGCGCCAAGCGGCTTCTGTTCCTGACCGATGTCCCGGGAGTCATGGACAAAAACAAGGAAGTCCAGGGCGAACTCACCGTTGCCCAGTGCAAGGCGATGATCGCCGATGGCACCATTGCCGGAGGCATGATCCCCAAGGTCGAAACCTGCATTCACGCCATCGAGAAAGGCGTCGAAGGCGTCGTCATCCTCAATGGCAAGACGCCGCATGCCGTGCTGCTCGAACTGTTCACCGAGCATGGCGCGGGAACGCTGATCCTGCCTTCCTGACACAGGTTACCCGAGCCACAACAGTGCAAGGATGCCGGCGACGACCAATGCAACACCGGCAAGCTCCGCCGCCGTGATGCGCTCGCGGAAGATGAACCAGGACGTTGCCATGGTGAACAGGATTTCCACCTGGGCCAGCGTCTTGACCACGGATGCCTGCTGCAGGGTCATGGCCGCGAACCAGCCGAAGGAGGCAAGCGCGCCGACGACGCCGACAAGTGCGGACGGTTTCCAGGCCTTGGCGATGGCGGCAAATTCGCCCGGGATGCGCCAGGCCATCCATATGGCAAGCACGACACTCTGCAGCGTGATCGCCACGCAAAGCGTTACCGCTGCCTGGATCGTGTAGCCAGGCTCGCCTGCCGGCCCTTCCAGAGCAAGCGAGGCGCCGCGGTAACCGACGGCCGCAAGACCGAAAAAGGCACCGGACAGCAGCCCCATTCCCGCTCCGCGCGAGGTCAGACCGGTTAGCAGCGAGACCGGCGTTACACGGCTTTTGGCCACCGACATCATCAGAACGCCGGCCATGGCAATGGCGATAGCAACCAGCACGCCGGAGGAAGCGTGCTCGCCCAGAAAGACCAGGCCGAACAAGGCAGCCTGAACCGGCTCGGTCCGCGAATAGGCAGAGCCGACGACGAAGTTTCGATAGGAGAAGACAGCGATCAGCAGCGCCTGGGCCAAGATCTGGGCAAGGGCGGCCACCGCGACCCAGACCGCGAAAGAGGCACTCATTGCCGGCAGTGCCTTGCCTTGGGTGTGCAGCAGAAGGAACAGCAGTGCGAAGGCCACCGGGACGCCGAAACCGAAGCGTACGAAGGTGGCGCCCGCCGTTCCCATGACGCCCTTCAGGTGCTTCTGCAGCGAGGAACGGATGTTCTGCAGGAAGGCGGCGCAGAGCGTGATCAGCACCCAGGGTTCGAAGAGTGTTTCCATGTCGAAATTTTCCGGGGAGCCGGACGATGCCGCGGCTACCGGCTGCTGGCGGGTTTGACGATGATCGGTTATAGCACCGACCATGAAAGAAGCATTCCGTCAAATCACCGAGTGGGTCTTCGACCTCGATAACACGCTCTATCCACGCCATACCGACCTGTTCAAGCAGATCGACTGGAAGATGACGGACTATGTGGCGCGGCTGACGGGGCTCGACACGGAAGACGCGCGCAAGCTGCAAAAGCAGCTTTACCGCGACCATGGAACGACGCTCAACGGGCTGATGATGGAATACAGCATCGACCCGCATGACTACCTCGCCTATGTGCACGACATCGACTATGGCGAGGTGGAGGCCAATCCGGCGCTGGGCGAACTCATCGCCTCACTGCCCGGCCGAAAGCACATCTTCACCAATGGCGATGTGCGTCACGCTGAAAACACCCTTCGCGCCATCGGCATTGAACCTGTGTTCGACAGCCTGTTCGACATCGTGGCTGCCGATTTCGAACCGAAGCCGGCACGCGGGCCGTACGAAAAGTTCCTCAAGGCCCATGTCGTTCATCCGGCGGAAGCTGCGATGTTCGAGGACATGCCGCGCAATCTGGAAGTGCCGAAACAACTGGGCATGACAACGGTGCTGATCGTGCCGCGTGCCGGCTCCACCCATTCGGCCGAACACTGGGAGCTTGCGGGCGATGGCGACCCTCATATCGACCACGTGACCGACCATCTCGACGATTTTCTCGCCGACGTTCTGGAAGCGATCGGCCCCGCCCGGGAACCTGCATGAAGCGATTCACCTCGCTTGAACAGGTCATCGACCGGCAGGCGCACCGCCTGCTCGATGCCCTGCCGGAACGCGGCATTTACGGCTCGCTGGTCGAGTTTCTCGTGTTCGGGCTGAAGCAGGCATGGGCCTGCCTGTTCGGCGGGCTGATGCTGGCACTGATCATCGGCACCCATCTGGTCTATCCCGAGGGGGCGGCGCTTGCGCGCTACGATTTTCTGTTTCTGTCAGCGCTTGCGATCCAGCTTGCCATGGTATTCGGCAGACTGGAGACCTGGGACGAGGCGAAGGTGATCCTGATCTTCCACATCGTCGGCACAGCGATGGAAATCTTCAAGACCTATGCCGGGTCGTGGATCTATCCCGAGGAAAACCTGTTCCGCATCGGCGGGGTGCCGCTGTTTTCCGGCTTCATGTATGCTGCTGTCGGCAGTTATCTTGCCCGCATCAGCCGGCTGTTCGACATGCGCTATACCCATTACCCCCGGCACTGGCACACGCTGACCCTCGCTGCCGCAATCTATGTCAACTTCTTTGCCCACCATTTCATTCCGGATTTCCGCTGGCTGCTTTTTGCAGCGACTGCAGCGCTCTACTGGCGCTGCTTCGTGCATTACCGGGTGTTCCGCCACACTCACAAAATGCCACTGCTGCTCGGCTTCGGCCTGGTGGCGCTGTTCATCTGGTTTGCCGAGAATCTCGGCACGATTTCAAGGGCATGGCTCTATCCCAGCCAGCTTCACGGCTGGACGGTGGTCTCTCCGGCCAAGCTCGGCGCCTGGTATCTGCTGATGATCATTTCCTTCGTTCTGGTCACCATCGTCCACCGGCCAGGACCGCCGGAAAGCCCGTCCCCGCCCTACCCTAACGTCAGTTAACTTTGTAGAAAAGAATGGGTGGGTGTTGCATCGGCGCCATAGCGCGCCGCCGGCAAATGGTTAAGATGAAACTTGGGAGAAGCGGCCAGTCAGTCCTTCTCCAAAGCGGCGAAGCAATCTTGGGGCGATAGAAATTGTATTGGAGTATCCATGAGAATCGCACATTCGCTTGCGTCTGCCCTGCTGCTCTCGGGCAGCCTGTATCTTCCGGCAACAGCAGCAGACCTGACCACCGCTCCCGCAGCGACGGGGTATAACTGGAACGGATTTTACATCGGCGTTGGCGGCGGCATTGGCGCCATCGTTCACGAAGTCGAGGTTCCGCCTTTCGGCGGTTTCGAATTCAACGGCATCGGCGGTGAAGGTTATTTCGGCGAACTGACCGTCGGATACGACATGCAGCTTACCGAACGGATTGTCGCCGGTGTGTTCGCGACCTATCGGGCCGGTAATATCGCAACGACGCTGGATGTCGATTTCGGCCCCATCAATTTCGATGCCGATGTAACGCTGGACCATGGCTACGACATCATCGGACGGCTGGGTTATCTCGTAACGCCCAATACGCTTGCCTATGTCCTTGGCGGCTATTCCCACCAGCATTTCGCCCTCGATACCAATATCGGCTTCGACATGGACTGGGATGCGGACGGTTACGTGCTGGGCGGCGGCCTTGAAACCGTGCTGACCGGCAACTGGACGCTGAAGTCCGAATACCGCTACGGGCAATACGATCTCGGCAATTTCGGCCTTGGCAGCTTCCTTGATGTCGATTCCTCGACCCACACCTTCCATGCTGCACTTGCCTACCGCTTCGGCGGCGGAGCAACGGCGACGGCGGCAAGCTTCGCGCCGGTGAACTACGACTTTGCCGGTCTGAAAGTCGGCATCGCCGGCGGGCTCGGGGCGGTCGTTCACGAACTGGACATCTTCAACGGTATTGCCAATTTCAACGGCATTGGCGGCGAAGGCGCCTTTGGCGAGGTCAGCATCGGCTACGACTTCCGCATCGCACCCAACTGGATTGCCGGGGTTCAGGCCGATTACCGCTGGGGCGCCATTTCCACCGACCTTGACCTTCCCGCGGCGCCTTTCGATGCCTCGATTACGGCCGACCACGGTTACGATGTGATCGCCCGCCTGGGTTACGAAGTCTACGACAACACGCTGGTCTACGGTCTTGCCGGCCTGTCGTGGCAGCATTTCCAGCTTGATACCAGCGTTGGCGGCATCGACTACGACTGGGATACCCATGGCTGGACTGCCGGTGCCGGCATAGAGGCCGCGCTGTCCGACCGGATTACCGCCAAGGTGGAATACCGCTATGCCGAATATGACGGCGAGGACTTCGAGTCCGGTGGCATTCTCGAGGCCATTTCCTCAACCCACACCGTGCGGTTCGGCCTGAGCTACAAGATCTTCTGATCGCAGGCCCGGATTCAACAAATCAACCCGCTTTCGCCACGCGCGAGAGCGGGTTTTTTGCGACCCTGCGAAGTCTCGAAGATGGAAAAATACCAGCTCTGACGCGCTTCAAGCGTCAGTTCCAGGCGGGAAGTTCCAGCACTTCGCCTTCGAAGACGAGCGCACCGGTGCCGGCGAGCTGCTGGCCATCCTTCACACGGGCATGCTTGCCGAAGGCGAGCACGGCGCAGTCGCGATTGAACGGCTGGACGCCCAGCTCAGGCGACGGGGCCTGCTGGCGGTCACAGGAAGCGCGTTCACCGCGGCCGTTCCGGGATTCGCCCTGCGAACCGGAAATGGCTTTTGGAATGTAGAACTGCGAGGCCATGCCTTGCTCCCTGCTTTGTTCGCCTGTGGCAATCGTTGTTGCCGGTGGTGGGATTTCTCTCGTCCCGTCTTTCCGGTAACGCATCTGGTGACCGGTTGGTTGCAATTTAAGGCCTGAAAATTGTTAGGAATGTGTATTTTGTCACGAAACGTGAGCGTTTTTTATTCCCTTTTTGTTTCTGGTGGTTAGCGGCTGTTCTTCAAAATATGGACAAGTTTAATCGTGCCGCTTTATCCGCCGGAAGCGGCTAAATGGGACTCAAACATGGCAAGGTTACCCTTGGTTACAGGGATGGGGATTCGACGATTTTGCCGCACCTGAACCAAATCGTCCGTTTCACGGCAATCACGCCTGGGCAAAACCGTAATGGCCGGTAATGAGATCCCAGCCTTCGCGGGCGGTATCGACGAAATGAAACAGGTCCAGATCGCCCGGCGAGATGGTGCCCTGCCGGGCCAGTTCGTCGAAATGGATGATCGAGTTCCAAAACGACTTGCCGAACAGAAGGAAGGGAACCGGCTCCATGCGCTTGGTCTGGATCAGGGTGAGCGCCTCGAACATCTCGTCCATGGTGCCAAAACCGCCGGGAAAGACGGCAATGGCCTTGGCCCGCATGAGGAAATGCATCTTGCGGATGGCGAAATAGTGGAAGTTGAAGCACAGATCGGGCGTAACATATTCGTTCGGAGCCTGTTCATGCGGCAGCACGATGTTGAGGCCGATACACGGCGCGCCGGCATCATCCGCACCGCGCGAGCCCGCTTCCATCACGCCGGGGCCGCCGCCGGTGCACACCACCATCTCCTTGTTGTAGGTGGTGGCCGAATAAACCGAGGCCAGGCGGGCGAACTCGCGCGCTTCAACATAATACTTGGCGTTGGCTTCGAGGTTTTTCTTCTGGGTCTTGTTCTTGGCCGCCCAGGCCTCCTTGCCGGGTTCGGGAATGCGGGCGCCGCCGAACAGGACCACGGTCGAATCGATGCCCCGCTCGGAGAGAATCATTTCCGGCTTCAACAGTTCAAGCTGCAGACGGACGGGACGCAGTTCCTCCCGGCAGAGGAAGTCCTTGTCGTCGAAGGCAAGACGGTAGGCAGGGGCGCGGGTCTGCGGCGTATCGGGAACCTTGCGGGATTTCTCGATGTCCTCAGGTGAGTGAACCAGCGGTCCGCGGTGCATTTTGAGAGTGGATTCGCTCATTTTGATCCTGTCGTTCCTGCCATCAGTCACGTTCTGGCGGCTTGAGTTCATTCGATGTCGTTGAGGGGCTTTGGCGATGGGTGTTGAGGGTCCATATGATCGTTGGTGAAACACAATCCGGCTTGAAGCCCGCTTGATTGACCCTCCGGCAGAGTTCGCATAGCTTCGCGGCGAATTCAAACCGGCCCGGTTCACGTTGCAGTGACGCCTCAAGGGCGAATCCGATGGGCCGATTCTGCGGGAATCTACCGAATCAGGAGTTAAGAAATGTCCCAATCCGCCACTGCGGCTGATCATTCCGCTCTGGAAAGCATCATCGAGAAAGCCTTCGAGGAGCGCGACTCCGTCACCATCAATACGACGGGCGAAGTGC
Organism: Phyllobacteriaceae bacterium; assembly: GCA_023954255.1. GTDB lineage: Bacteria > Pseudomonadota > Alphaproteobacteria > Rhizobiales > Rhizobiaceae > Salaquimonas. The sequence continues at coordinate 30,012 of JAMLIH010000032.1, forward strand.
GCGACGCGGTCGAGGAAGCGCTCAACCAGCTCGATACCGGCAAGGCAAGGGTCGCCTCGCGCGGTCAGGACGGAAGCTGGACCGTGCATCAGTGGCTGAAGAAGGCGGTGCTTCTGTCCTTCCGCCTCAACGACATGGAAGTGATCCCCGGCGGAAACGGCAATGCAACCTGGTGGGACAAGGTACCCTCGAAATTCGAGGGCTGGGGAGAGAACCAGTTCCGCGCTGCCGGCTTTCGCGCCGTGCCGGGTTCGATCGTGCGCCATTCCGCATTCATCGCCAAGGGCGTGGTGCTGATGCCGTCCTTCGTCAACCTCGGCGCCTATGTGGATGAGGGTTCCATGGTCGACGGCTGGGCCACCGTCGGCTCCTGCGCCCAGATCGGCAAGAACGTTCATCTTTCCGGCGGCGTCGGCATTGGCGGCGTGCTGGAGCCGATGCAGGCAGGCCCGACCATCATCGAGGACAACTGCTTCATCGGCGCACGCTCGGAAGTGGTCGAGGGCTGCATCGTGCGCGAGGGCTCGGTGCTCGGCATGGGGGTCTATATCGGCAAATCGACCAAGATCGTGAACCGGGCGACCGGCGAAATCCTCTATGGCGAAGTACCGCCCTATTCGGTGGTGGTGGCAGGCGCCCTTCCGGGTAAGGCGCTGCCCAACGGCGATCCGGGCCCGTCGCTTTATTGCGCGGTGATCGTCAAGACCGTCGACGAACAGACGCGCTCGAAGACCGGCATCAACGAATTGCTGCGGGATTAGGGCTCGCGACAGCGCCGGCCGGGATGATAAGGTGCAGCCATGCCGTACCGAACGCTCGACCCGGACAAGATCATCGCCACCAGCGACCAGCTCGCTGCCCGCATCGGTGAGCGCTTTCCCGATTCGGGCCTTGCCAATGTGGCAATCGAATTGCGGGCGCTGGCACTCGATACCAAGGAAAAGGCCGCCCGTCTCGAACAGCCCATCTGGTGGTTGCGGGCGCTGATCGCCATCGTCACCATTTGCGGCACGATGGTTTTCGTTTTCATCGGCACCTTCCTGTCCTTCGACCGGATCGGGCCTGACGGGTTCGATTTCGTTCAGGGCGTGGAAGCGGCAATCAACACGCTGGTGCTGGCAGGGCTCGGCTATGTAACGCTGTTCAAGGCGGAAGAGCGGATCAAGCGCCAGCATGTGCTTACCGGGCTGCACAGCCTGCGTTCGCTGATCCATGTCATCGACATGCATCAGTTGACCAAGGATCCGGTCGTCTTCAACCCCGAGGTCAAGCCGACTGCGTCCTCGCCCAAGCGGGTTCTGTCGAAAGGCGACCTGTCACGCTATCTCGACTACTGTTCCGAGATGCTGGCGGTCACCGGCAAACTGGCGGCGCTTTACGCGCAAGCCGTTCCCGACACGGAAGTGGCGGAAGCCGTCAACGATGTGGAGATGCTCGGCTCGAACCTGTCGCGCAAGATCTGGCAGAAAATCATGCTGATCGGGCCAAGCATGGCGACAAAGCCGGCACGCAGGCCGCGCAAGTAATGCCACCACACAGCAAAACCCCCGGATGCCGAGAGCATCCGGGGGTGTTGTTGGCGTTCCTCTCGCATAGGAGAGAGAGAAAGCTGCGAGAGGCAATCCCACTCAGCTAAAGCACTTGGACGGTGGAGCGTTCTGCGATCCCGTGTCCCGGCCTTTTAGTGTGTTGCGAACCCGGACCTTTCCATCCGGTTGGGGCGTTATCCGGCCAGTCGGGCCCGGGTCCGCAATCTGGGTGCCTGCCTGCCGCTGTTCCTTGCGGTGCTGCGGCAGGGCAGCTGTTCTTACTGGCAGATGGTCTGGTAACCGACGACCTGGCCGTAGACGTTGCGGATCGGGTACTGGCCGCAAACCGGCTGGGCCTGGACGACGATCGTCTGCGGGCGGGGCTGCAGGATGGCGCTGGTGACGCCGAGGCCTACGCCGAAGCCGATGCCCTGTACCAGGGGTTTCTTCCACCAGTTCGGGCCGGCGTGAGCGGGTGCTGCTGCGGCAATGGCCAGGGTGGAAGCGGCTGCGACTGCGAGGACGGTTTTCTTGAAAGTGTTCATGACTCTCTCCTGTTGTTTGGGTTCTGTTTCATCTTGGCGGTTCGTGTCCGCTTTCGATGATCACAACCTAGCGCCGGTGCCATCCTGGCGATGTGCATTCCATCACATGACTTGTTTTTTGTTATTTTTTCAATGACTTGAATTAAAACACGATATGCGCCCGCCCGGTTTTCAGCTTCGCATGCCACTGTTATGCTGGCGGCAGACGGGCGAATCCGAACGGCGGGAGGGGCTCATGGCGGCAGAAAAGCGGAGGCCGGGCTACAGGCGCGGTTACGAACAGGCGAATGCGGCGGGCATCGGCGAGCGCGGCAGGCCGGGCCTGCTGTGGCTGTTCTTCGGCTTCACGGGCCGGATCGCACGGCAGTCCTATCTCCTTGCCATCCTGTTCCAGATCATCCTGTTCAGCCTTTCCGTCTATTGGGCGGTTGCGGCGGGAGAAGACAAGGCAAGACTGACCTTTGCGGGCTTTGCCTTCATTGCGGTCGCCTTCTTCAACCTGCTGAGCAGTCTCGCACTTACAGTGAAGCGTCTGAACGACATCGATCTTCCCTGGCCGCTTGCCGTGCTCATCTTCGTGCCGGGCGTGAACGTAATGCTGATCCTGTTTCTTGCCCTCCGTGAAAGCCATCCCGAAACCAACCGTCATGGCCCGCCGCCCTTCGGCAGGCCGGGTGGCATTGCAGATGCCGGTTCCGGCGATCCGCCTGCCGGCAGCAGCCGGTTCGGCCGTTAGCCCGCAGCCGATACCTGCTGGCGGTGGCTGCAGGTATTGGCCAAAAGCCGGCATCGCGGTACAAGCTGGAAATCGGGGCGCTACTGGAAATCGAAACCGGCAGGAAAGGACTTCGCCATGGATTTCGCAACGCTCTTTACCAGCTTTGAGGGACGCATCCCGCGCAAGGGTTTCTGGATCGGCCTGGCATGCATGGTCATCGCCGCCTTCATTCTGATTTTCATCCTTGGCGCCATCCTGCCGCCATCGATAGCGTCAATCGTCGGCATGCTGATCCTGCTTTATCCGGCCTGTGCGCTGTATGCGAAGCGGCTGCATGACCGCAACAAGCCGACCACCCCCTGGCTGTGGATTTTCATTGGACCGGGCATCCTGTATGCCGCCGCCAGCACGCTGGGGATCGGGTTCACGGAAATGACCATGCCCGGCCAACCACAACCCGCCATGGTGCCGAGTGGACCGCTGGGCTATTTGCTGATGCTGCTGACGGTCGTAGTCGGCCTTTGGGCGCTGGTCGAGATGGGCTTTCTGAAAGGCACCCAGGGGGCAAACGATTTCGGTCCCGACCCGCTGCAGAACTAAGCCGGCCCCGCACCGGCCTGAAATCGCAATTGCCCCTTTCCAAAATTATTGGAATGGGGCACCTGTGAGGCATGAACACAGCGCCTGAACTCTCCGCCGCCGCCCGGCATCTTGCCGCGATGATCCGCTGCCCATCGGTCACCCCCGACACGGCGGGTACGCTCGACTATCTGGCGGCTGCGCTGGAGCCGCTGGGCTTTGCCTGTGAGCGCGTGA
>JAMLIH010000033.1 GCA_023954255.1 Phyllobacteriaceae bacterium
GCGGCGCGCGCGCTCGGTATTGACGACGCCGGGACGATCGCACCGGGCATGCGGGCCGATCTTGCCATCTGGGACGTGCAGCATCCGGCGGAGTTGTCCTATCGCATCGGTTTCAATCCGTTGTGGAAGCGGGTCTTCGGAGGTCAGCTATGACGGTGGTTCTCATTCCCGGCGAAGCGCGGCTTGAAGAGCTGGAAACAATCTGGCGCGAGGGCCGGGCCGTGAAGCTCGATGATCGAGCGAAGCCCGCCATCGAGGCGGCGGCGGCGCTGGTGCGTGAAGCAGCCAATGGCAATGAAGCGATCTATGGCGTCAATACCGGCTTCGGCAAGCTGGCGAGCGTCCGCATCAAGCCGGAGGATACCGAGCAGTTGCAGCGCAATCTGGTGCTCTCCCATTGCTGCGGCGTTGGCGAACCGCTCGACATCGATACCACGCGGCTGATGCTGGCGCTGAAACTGCTTTCCATCGGGCGCGGCGCATCTGGCATCCGCTGGCAGACGGTGCAACTGCTGGAAGGCCTGCTGGCGAAAGGCGTCACGCCGGTCGTTCCCTCGCAAGGGTCTGTCGGCGCATCGGGCGATCTGGCACCGCTTGCGCACATGGCGGCAACGCTGATCGGAGAGGGCGAGGCCTGGTTTGAAGGGAAGCGTCTTTCCTCGGCTGAGGCGCTCAGGGAGGCGGGGCTTGTGCCGGTAACGCTCGGCCCCAAGGAAGGGCTCGGGCTGATCAACGGCACGCAGTTTTCAACTGCCTGCGCGCTGGCCGGCTATTTCAACGCCATGCGCAATGTGCAAGCCGCAATCGTCTCCTCCTGTCTTTCGACCGATGCGATCATGGGGTCTACCGCACCGCTGCGCGAAGGCATTCACAGCTTGCGCGGCCACAGGGGCCAGATCGATGTCGGCAACGCCATGCGGCAGATCATGGAAGGTTCGGAAATCCGCGAAAGCCATCGCGAAGGCGACACGAGGGTGCAGGATCCCTATTGCATCCGCTGTCAGCCACAGGTGACGGGTGCGGCGCTCGACCTGCTGCGCTTTGCCGGGCAGACGCTCGAAACCGAAGCCAATGCGGTTTCCGACAATCCGCTGGTTCTGGTGGAGGAGCGATGCATCGTTTCCGGCGGCAACTTTCATGCCGAGCCGGTCGCTTTTGCCGCCGACCAGATAGCACTTGCCATAGCCGAGATCGGAGCAATCGCCCAGCGCCGGGTGGCGCTGATGGTCGATCCGACGCTTTCCCATGACCTGCCGCCCTTCCTGACGCCGGAGCCGGGGCTCAATTCCGGCTTCATGATCGCGGAAGTCACCACGGCGGCGCTGATGAGCGAGAACAAGCATCTCGCCAATCCCTGTTCGACGGATTCGACGCCGACTTCCGCCAATCAGGAAGATCATGTGTCGATGGCCGCCCATGGCGCGCGGCGGCTTGAGCGGATGAACACGAACCTCAATGTCATTATCGGCGTCGAAACCATGTGTGCGGCGCAGGGGATAGAGTTCCGCGCACCGCTTGCGACCAGCCCCGTTCTGCAGCGGGTGATGAAAACCCTGCGTGACAGCGTACCGGCCGTCGGCGCGGACCGGTTCATGGCAGGCGATATTCAGCAGGCGGCAATGCTGGTGGCGGATGGCGTGCTTGGTGCTGTGGGCGGTGTGCCGCAACTGCTTGCCGGAGAAGCAGCATGAAGCCGGTCGAGGTCATACAGGGCAGTGGCCCGGTGGTGCTCGGCATGCCGCATACGGGCACCCATGTGCCGGAGGATATTTTCGAGCGGCTGACACCACTCGGCAAGACGCTTGGCGACACCGACTGGCATATCGACCGGCTTTACGAAGGTCTGCTGGAAAACGTCACCGTGGTGCGGGCCAGTTTCCATCGCTATGTGATCGACGCCAATCGCGATCCTTCGGGCGAGAGCCTCTATCCCGGCCAGAATACGACCGGGCTGGTACCATTGACGGATTTCGACGGCGGGCCGCTCTGGGAAACCGAGCCCGATGCCGGGGAGATCGAGGCAAGGCGCAAGGCCTGGCATGAACCCTACCATGCCGCGCTGGCGGCGGAACTGGAGCGCGTGCGCAACCTGAACGGCGTGGCGATCCTCTATGACTGCCACTCCATCCGCTCAATCATTCCCTTCCTGTTTGAGGGAGTGCTGCCCGATTTCAACATCGGCACGAATGAAGGCCGAACCTGCGCGCCGGAGATCGAACAGGTGGTGGCAGAAGCCTGTCAGGCTGCCAGGGGCTATTCGACTGTTGTCAATGGCCGCTTCAAGGGCGGGTGGACAACCCGCCATTATGGCCAGCCGGAAGACGGCATTCACGCCATCCAGATGGAGCTAGCTCAGAAAACCCATCTTGGCAGCGAAACCGTTCCCTTTGAATATGACATGGAAAAAGCCGCAGGTTTGCGGGTGCACCTGAAAGCCATTCTTGAACGGCTGGAAGCCCTGGCACCCAGGCTGGCAAGATTCACCGGAGAGAAGTCATGAGCAATCCCAGCAATCCGAGACACAATACCCGCGATATCTACCCGCCGACGGGAACGGAGATCACGGCCAAGAGCTGGCTGACCGAAGCGCCAATGCGCATGATGATGAACAATCTGCATCCTGATGTGGCGGAGAACCCGCACGAACTGGTGGTCTACGGCGGCATCGGGCGCGCGGCGCGCACCTGGAACGACTTCGACCGGATCGTCGCAAGTCTCAAGTCGCTGGAAGAAGACGAAACGCTGGTGGTACAGTCCGGCAAGCCGATTGCGGTGGTGCGCACGCACACTGATGCGCCGCGGGTGCTGATCGCCAATTCCAACCTGGTGCCACACTGGGCGACCTGGGAGCATTTCAACGAACTCGACCGCAAAGGCCTTGCCATGTACGGCCAGATGACGGCGGGCTCGTGGATCTATATCGGAACCCAGGGCATCGTGCAGGGGACCTATGAGACGTTTGCCGAGGCGGGCCGCCAGCACTATGGGGGCGATCTCTCCGGCAAATGGATTCTGACCGGCGGGCTGGGCGGCATGGGCGGCGCACAGCCGCTTGCCGCCGTCTTTGCCGGTGCCTGCTGTCTTGCCGTCGAATGTGATGAGACCCGCATCGATTTCCGTCTGCGTACGAAATATCTCGACGACAAGGCCAAAACGCTCGACGAGGCGCTGGCGATGATCGAAAAATGGACCAGGGCGGGTGAGGCGAAGTCCGTCGGCCTGCTCGGCAATGCGGCGGAAATCTTCCCGGAACTGGTTGCGCGGATGAAGGCGGGCGGCATCCGGCCGGACATCGTCACCGATCAGACCAGCGCGCACGATCCGCTGCATGGCTATCTGCCGGAAGGCTGGAGCGTTGCCGAATGGCGCGAGAAGCAGGAGAGCGACCCCAAGGCCGTCGAAAAGGCGGCGCGTGCCAGCATGAAGAAGCATGTCGCCGCGATGGTCGATTTCTGGAATGCCGGCGTGCCGACGCTCGACTACGGCAACAACATCCGTCAGGTGGCGCTGGAAGAGGGGCTTGAAAACGCCTTCGCCTTTCCGGGTTTCGTGCCGGCCTATATCCGGCCGCTGTTCTGCCGCGGCATCGGGCCGTTCCGCTGGTGCGCATTGTCGGGCGACCCCGAGGATATCTACAAGACCGACCGGAAGATGAAGGAGCTGTTTCCCGAAAACACCCATCTTCACAACTGGCTCGACATGGCGCGCGAGCGCATCGCCTTTCAGGGCCTGCCGGCACGCATCTGCTGGATCGGGCTGGGCGACCGCCACCGGGCAGGCCTTGCCTTCAACGAGATGGTGGCATCCGGCGAACTGAAGGCGCCGGTCGTCATCGGTCGCGATCATCTGGACTCCGGTTCCGTCGCCTCGCCCAACCGCGAGACCGAGGCAATGAAGGACGGCTCGGACGCCGTCAGCGACTGGCCGCTGCTCAACGCGCTGGTCAACACGGCTTCCGGCGCCACCTGGGTTTCGCTGCATCATGGCGGCGGTGTCGGCATGGGTTTTTCACAGCATGCCGGCGTCGTGATCGTTGCAGACGGCACGGAAGCGGCAGCCAAACGGCTCGAGCGTGTCCTCTGGAACGATCCGGCTTCCGGCGTCTGGCGCCATGCCGATGCCGGCTACGAAATCGCGCTCGATTGCGCCCGGGAGCACGGGCTCAACCTGCCGGGCATTCTCGGCTGAAGGCGTGTGACGCCAATCCTGTTTTGGGCAGAATCAACCACAAGAACCAACTCTTGGCAGATAAGGAGAACTGACATGAAGAGAAGACAATTCCTTTCCGGCGGGGTCGCCGGCGCTGCGGCGGTTTCGACAGCCGCTCTGGCAACTCCGGCAATTGCGCAGGATGTGCGCCAGTGGAAAATGGTTACCGCATGGCCGAAAAACCTGCCGGGCCCGGGTGTTGCTGCCCAGATGCTTGCAGACCGCATTACCGCTCTTTCGGGCGGACGTATCGAGGTCAAGCTGTTTGCTGCCGGTGAACTGGTGCCGGGCAATGGCGTGTTCGATGCCGTTTCCGAGGGGACGGCCGAACTCTATCATGCCGTCCCCGCCTATTGGGGCTCGAAGTCGAAGGGCATTCTGCTGTTCGGTTCGCAACCCTTTGGCCTGCGTGCCGACGAGCAGTTCGGCTGGATGCAGCATGGCGGCGGCCAGGCACTGTACGATGAAATGTATGGCCGCTTCGGCATCAAGCCGTTCCTGTGCGGCAATTCCGGCCCGCAGATGGCCGGCTGGTTCCGTACGGAAATCAATTCGGCGGAAGATCTCAAGGGCCTGAAGTTCCGCACCACCGGCCTTGCCTCGGAAATGGCAAGCAAGCTCGGCATGGCAGCCCAGGCGATGGGTGGCAAGGACATGTTCCAGGCGCTGCAGACCGGTGCGCTCGATGCCGGCGAGTTCATCGGCCCGTGGACGGATTCCGCCCTCGGCTTCTATCAGGTCGCAAAGAACTACTACTGGCCGGGCGTGGGCGAACCTTCCTCGGCAGAGGAATGCGGTGTCAACGCGACGGTGTTCGGCGAACTCCCGGACGATCTCAAACAGGCCGTCTCGCTTGCCTGTGAGAGCCTCTACAATCCGGTCTGGACGGAGTACACCACCAAGCACGCCCAGTCGCTCAAGGCGCTTGTCGCCGAGCATGGCGTGCAGGTGAAGAAACTGCCGGACGATGTGATCGCAGCCATGGGCAAGGCGGCCGCTGAAGTCATCGACGAACTTCGCCAGAACGATGACGAACTGGTCAAGCGGATCACGGAAAGCTTCGTTGCCTACCGCGACCTCGTCGGCGGTTACATGACCTATGCCGACAATGGGCAGATGAATGCCCGTGCAACCGTTATGGGTTATTGATCAAACTGCCGGTGCGTGGAAAGCTGCGCACCGGCACATTTTCTGAAAACCATTCCGGAGCATCAATGAGCAAGCTGGCCGACATGCTGGACGGTGTCAGCAAGGTAACGGCCAGCCTTGTGCGGTGGCTTGCGCTTGCGATGGTGCTCGTCCAGTTCGCCATTGTCGTCGGGCGCTATGTCTTCGGTGTCAATTCCATTGCGGTGCAGGAGAGCGTGCTCTACATGCACTCCGCCCTGTTCATGCTGGGGGCAGCCTATACGTTGCTGGTCGACAAGCATGTTCGCGTCGACGTCTTCTATGCCAAGTGGGAGGAGGAAGGTCAGCGGCGGCTCAACATTTTCGGCCATCTGCTGCTGCTCATGCCTTCCATGCTGGTGCTGCTCTACTGGTCGTGGCCATCGGTCGCCAGTTCATGGCGCATTCTCGAAGGACCGATTTCGGTCGGCGGCATCAAGGCCGTTTTCCTGCTGAAGTCGCTCATCCCGGCCTTCTGTGTTCTGCTGATGCTGCAATCCCTGTCGCTGCTGATCCGGATGACGCTTGTGCGGGGCGACAGATGAGCCAGTATCTCGACCTGCTGATGTTCGCCTCGCTGGTGGGTGCGATCCTGCTGGGCTTTCCCGTGGCGTTTTCCATTGCCGGCGTTGCCGTGGCCTTTGCCTATCTCGGCTGGGTGCTGGGTGTCATGGACATTTCCCTGCTCGGCGCGGTGGGGCCGAGGGTTTTCGGTCTTTTGAGCAACCAGGTTCTGATTGCCATTCCGCTGTTCGTGCTGATGGGTGCCGTGCTGGAAAAGAGCCGGATCGCCGAGGAACTGCTCGATACCTCGGCGCGCATCTTCGGCCAGTTGCGCGGCGGGCTAGGCATTTCCGTCGTGCTGGTGGGTGCCCTGCTTGCCGCCTCGACCGGCATTGTCGGAGCGACGGTCGTCGCCATGGGATTGATAGCGCTGCCGACCATGCTGCGGGCGGGTTACGATCCGCGTATTTCTTCCGGCATCGTCTGCACGGCGGGAACGCTCGGCCAGATCATTCCACCCTCGACGCTGCTGATCATTCTGGCCGATGTGATGTCGAATGCCTTTCAGCAAGCGCAATACGAGCAGGGAAAGTTCGCCGTGGAGGCGCTTTCGGTGGGACAGTTCTTTGCCGCGGCGCTCGTTCCGGGCTTCGTGCTGGTTGGGCTGTATCTCATCTACATTCTGGCGCGCGGCATCCTGCGTCCCAATGACATGCCGCCCGCCAGCCTCGCGGAGGGCCGGCCGGAGCTGGGCGTGGTGCTTTCCGCCATGGTGCCTCCGATCCTTCTCATCGTGGCGGTGCTTGGCGCCATTCTCGGTGGTGTCGCAACGCCCACGGAGGCAGCTTCCGTCGGCGCAGTCGGTGCGATCCTGATGGCGGGTATCCGGGCGGGCTTCAACCCGCGTCTCATTCTTCTTGGCACCGTTGCGCTGGTGGTGCTTGGTGTGGGGGCCGGTCTCTTTCCCGTCCGTCTCCAGCGCAGCGACCTCGGTATCGGTTCCTATCTTGCCGGTGGCGCCTACATCCTGCTGACGGTGGCAGGTGGCGTTGCCATTCTCCTGGCGTTGTGGGCGCTGTGGCACAAACGCGTTTTGCATGGCGTCGTCGATTCAACCCTCACCATGACATCGATGATCTTCGCCACCATTCTTGCCGCCGGCATGTTCTCGCTGGTCTTCATAGGGCTGGGCGGTGAGGAGAGAGTTGCAGAAATCCTTCAGTCCATGCCGGGCGGGGCCACGGGCGCGTTACTGTTCTCCATGGTGTTCATCTTCATTCTGGGTTTCTTCCTCGATTTCGTGGAAATCTCGGTAATCGTTCTGCCGCTGGTGGCGCCGACGCTGATCCTGATGGGGCATGATCCGCTATGGCTCGGGATTCTGCTGGCGATCAATCTGCAGACCAGCTTCCTGACGCCGCCTTTCGGTTTTTCGCTGTTCTATCTGCGCGGCGCAGCGCCAAAGGAAGTTACCACAGGCCATATCTATGCCGGCGTTGCGCCGTTCATTGGACTGCAGATCATTGGCATGCTGCTGGTGTGGATCTGGCCTGCGGTTTCGACCTGGCTGCCACGGGCGCTGTTCTAGGCAATCACCCGGTTTCGAATTTGCGAAAGGCTGCTGCGCGCTCCAGCAGCCGCTTTGCCGCCGTGTAGGTGGGTACTTCCAGCAGCGAGCCTTCCAGTTCGACATTGGCGCTTTCGGCGGCCTTTGCTGCCTCGAAGGTGGCAACGATGCGCTCTGCTGCGTCCACGTCCTCGCTGCCCGGGGTGAAGACGGTGTTGATCAGCGGGGCGTGACCAAGGGAAACAGCGCTCTTTGCCCGATAGCCCCAGCGCCGGGCACGTTTGGCATCTGCCACAACACCATCCGTATCAGCCCAGGTGAAGGGGCAATCGACGGCGATGATATCGGCGGCCCGGCATTCGATCAGAAAGCGCTGGCGGGCATAATCGAGTTCGCAGCAATCAGGCAGGCGTTCGGCACCGAGGTCAGCGGCAAGATCTTCCGACGCCAGCAGGCAGCCGATGACGCGCTCGCTCGCCGTTGCAATGGCAAGCGTATTCACCAGTCCTTCGGCCGACTCCACATTGGGCAGCAGTTTCGTCCTACCGGCTGCGATGCCGAGCCGGTTCTCATGCTCGCTCACGGCTTCATCCAGTTCAAGGATATGGCCGGCATGGCGCACCTTGGGCAGGGCGACGACATCGGGTCTGCCTTCCATCGCGGCGGCAAGATCATCATGCCCGTCACCTGAAAGCGGATTGATGCGAACGGCTGCGATGGCTCCAACGCCGCGCCAGGCATCGTAGATATCCTTCGCGAGCAAACGTGCTGCTTCGCGCCTTTCAGGCGGGGTGAAATCCTCCAGTTCTTGAATCAGCACGTCGGCGCCGCAGCTTGCTGCCTGTTTCAGCAGCGCTTCATCGGCGCCCGGCACAAACATCCAGGAACGGCAGAGAGAAAAGGGACGGATGGCCCGGGCTTCAGCGGGCATGCTTATCCACTTGGCTGCTCCATCTGGTTGAAGCAGGCGCATTTGTGGTCGCCTTTGCCCTCAAGCGCGGGTTCCGTTTCCCGGCACTTGTCGAGCACCCGCCAGCAGCGCGGGTTGAACGGGCAGCCCGGCGGCGGATTGAGCGGGGAGGGCAATTCACCCTCAAGCTGGATGCGATGTTTTTCCCCTGCCGGGTCGGCCGAAGGCGTCGCTGAAAGCAGCGCGGCTGTATAGGGATGGCGCGGGTTGGCAAACACCGCTTCGGCGGGGCCGGTTTCCACCGGCTTGCCGAGATACATGACCATGATGTCGTCGGCGATGTGGCGCACCACCGACAGGTCATGGCTGATGAAGATATAGGCGAGCCCCAACTCCTGCTGGAGATCCATCAGGATGTTGAGCACCTGCGCCTGGATGGAAACGTCCAGCGCGGAGACCGGCTCGTCCAGCACGAGGATTTTGGGGTTGAGCATGAGCGCGCGGGCGATGGCAATGCGCTGGCGCTGGCCGCCCGAGAACATGTGCGGATAGCGCTCGTAATGTTCCGGCCTCAACCCCACGCGCTCCATCATGGCAAGCGCCTTCTGACGGCGCGTGGCGGCATTGTCGCCGGTGTTGATCTTGAGCGGTTCTTCCAGAATGGAACCGACCTTCTGTCGCGGATTCAGCGACCCGTAGGGGTTCTGGAAGACGATCTGGATCTTGCGGCGAAGTTCTGCATCACCCATGCGTACCGGTTTGCCGTCGATGAGCAGCTTGCCGTCAGTGGGCTCCTCGATCATGGTGATGAGCCGCGCCAGGGTAGACTTGCCGCAGCCCGACTCGCCGACGACCGCCAGCGTCTTGCCGGCTTCGAGCGAGAAGGAGGCGCCGTTCAGCGCCTTGACGGTCGCCTGCTCGCGGAACATGCCCTGATTGACGGTGTAATAGCGTTTGAGGTTTTCAGCTTCGGCGACGACGTTGCTCATGCCGTGACCTCCTCATGGCCCGGATGGTTCCGGGGAACGCCCTGGACCAGCGGATAATTGCAGAGCGCAAAGCCAAGCTTGCCGCCCTGGCGCTTCGGCTCACTGTTGCATTTTTCAGTGGCAAAATCGCAGCGTGGCGCGAACAGGCAGCCGGGAGGCCGGTCATCCTGACCCGGCACGACGCCGGGGATGGAAGGCAGCCGGCCCCGCCTCAGCGCTCGTTCCGGCAAGGCAGACAACAGCGCTGCCGTATAGGGATGGTGCGGGTCGGAGAACAGGCCCCTGACCGGCTGTTCCTCGATCTTCTGGCCCGCATACTGGACCTGCACCCGTTCGGCGGTCTCGGCGACCACGCCCATGTCATGGGTGATCAGGATCAGCCCCATGCCCTTTTCGCGCTGCAGGGAGACCAGCAGGTCGAGAATCTGTGCCTGAATGGTGACGTCCAGCGCCGTGGTCGGCTCGTCGGCGATCAGCAGCTTGGGATTGCAGGACAGTGCCATGGCGATCATGACGCGCTGGCTCATGCCGCCCGAAAGCTGATGGGGAAATTGCGAAAGCCGGTCCTCGGGGGCAGGAATGCCGACCAGTTTCAGCAGTTCGATGGTACGTTGCCGCCGGGCGGTGCGGTCCATGCCCATATGCAGACGCAGCATCTCTCCGATCTGGAAACCAACGGTAAAGCAGGGATTGAGGCTCGACATCGGTTCCTGGAAGATCATCGAGATGTCCTTGCCGATGATCCTTGCGGCGCTCGCGGGCAGTCAGGTCCAGCATGTCATGGCCGTCAAACTGCATGCGGTCGGCAGTTACCGTGGCCGTCCACGGCAGAAGTCCCATCAGCGCCAGCATGGAAACCGATTTGCCGGAACCCGACTCGCCGACGATCGACAGGATTTCGCCTTCATCGCAGGTGAGCGAAACGCCGTCGACGGCCTTGAACGGACCTGCGGAGGTCTTGAAGCTGACGGTAAGGTTTTCAATCTCAAGCAGTGCCATGGCTCAACTCTGCTTCAGCTTGGGATCGAGGGCATCGCGCAGCCCGTCGCCCATCAGGTTGATGGCCAGCACGGTAGTCAGGATGGCGAGGCCCGGAAAGGTGACCACCCACCAGGCACGCAGGATAAATTCGCGCGCCTCCGCCAGCATGGTGCCCCATTCGGGCGTCGGCGGCTGGGCGCCCATGCCGAGAAAGCCGAGTGCTGCGGCGTCGAGAATGGCGGTCGAGAAGGACAGCGTTGCCTGAACAATCAGCGGCGCAAGGCAGTTCGGCAGGATGGTGATGAACATCAGCCGGGCAATGCCTGCGCCGGCCACCCGCGAGGAGATGACATATTCCCGCTCCCGTTCGCTCAGCACCGCAGCGCGCGTCAGCCGCACGAAATGGGGCTGCAGGATCAGTGCGATGGCAATCATGGCGTTTACCAGTCCGGGGCCCAGAATGGCTACCAGCACGAGTGCCAGCAGCAGGGAGGGAAAGGCGAGAATGACATCCATCAACCGCATGATGACGGTGTCGATCCAGCCACGGAAGAAGCCTGAGATCAGGCCGACAAGAACGCCAACCGACATGGACAGGGTTACGACCATCACACCGATGAAGAGCGAAAATCGAGCGCCATAGATCAGTCTCGACAGGATGTCGCGGCCGACCGGATCGGTGCCCAAGGGATAGGTGATCGAGCCGCCTTCCTGCCAGAAAGGAGGCAGCAGGAAGGCTCCACGATTCTGCAGGGTGGGGCTGTGCGGCGCAATGAGGGGGGCTGCGAGTGCGATCAGCACAATCAGCATGAACACGGCAAGGCCGATGACGGCGCCCTTGTTCTGGGCAAAATAGAACCAGAACTCCCGGAGCATCGCCCGGCGCACGGAGCCGGTTCTGGAACCCGAAGCGGTGGTCGAGGTGTCGGCTGTTGTCATTATTGCCCCCTATCGCCTTATCCGCGGGTTGATCAGCCCGTACATAACGTCGACCAGCAGGTTGACGATCATGACGATGCCGGCGATCAGCAGCAAACCGCCTTGGACGACGGAGTAGTCACGCTTGGAGACGGAATCGAGCATCCACTTGCCGATGCCGGGCCAGGAGAAAATCGTTTCGGTCAGGATGGCGCCCGCCAGCAGCACACCGACCTGGAGGCCGATGGTGGTAACGACCGGGATCAGCGCATTCCGGAGTGCGTGCAGGCCGATGACCCGGTAAGGCGAAAGCCCCTTTGAGCGGGCAGTCCTGACATAATCCTCGCCCAGCACTTCCAGCATGGCAGAGCGGGTCTGTCGCGCGATGACGGCCAGTGGAATGGTTGCCAATACGATGGTGGGCAATATCAGGTGGCTTGCGGCAGACGCAAAGGCACCCTTCTGCCCCGACAGCAGGCTGTCGATCAGCATCAGTCCGGTGACCGGCTCGAAGAAATAGATCAGCGAGATCCGCCCTGAAACCGGCGTAAGCTGCATGATGCCGGAGAAGAAGATGATGAGCAGCAGACCCCACCAGAAGATCGGCATGGAATAGCCGACAAGTGCTGCCCCCATGATGGACTGGTCGAGCCAGGAACCGCGCTTTACCGCGGCAATGATGCCTGCGGGAATGCCGATTGCGGTGGCGACGATGATGGCGCAGAGCGACAGTTCGATGGTCGCGGGCAATCGCGTCAGGAATTCCTCGAGAACAGGCCGCTTGGTGACGGTTGAGGTGCCGAAGTCGCCCGAGAGTATGTCGGTGAGATAATTGAAATACTGAACGATCATCGGCTTGTTGAAGCCGTAAAGAGCCTGAAGCTCGGCGTATCGTTCCTCGGACATCCCGCGTTCTCCTGCAAGCAGCAGGATCGGATCACCGGGGATCAGGCGAATGAATGCGAATGCCACCAGCGACACCCCGATGAAAGTGGGGATCAATACCGCCAGCCGGTAGAGCAGAAAACGAAACATGAGGTAATTCCGCCCCCATTCCCGGCGTAACCCAAATCGGGAGACATGCCGGGATTGCAAACCGGGGCGGAATTGCTTCCGCCCCGATCAAAGGGTTTCAGGAGCGCCGGTTATTCGGCGAGGTCAACGCCGTCGAACCAGTGGCCGCCGAGCGGGTCCATCACATAACCGGAGACTTTCTTGCTCATCGGCATGAAGACGACCGAGTGGGCGATGGTGGCCCATGGTGCCTCGCGCTTGAAGACGACCTGAGCCTCTTCATAGAGCTTGGTGCGCTCTTCCTGGGAGCCGGACTTGGCTTTCTGGACCAGGCCGTCGAACTCCTCGTTGCACCACTGGGCGCGGTTCGAGCCGCCAACGGCGTCACAGCCGAGCAGAACGGCAAGGAAGTTGTCCGGGTCGCCGTTGTCGCCGGTCCAGCCGAGCAGGACTGCACCGTCGCGGTCTTCGGCTTTCGAGCGCTGCAGATACTCGCCCCATTCATAGGAGACGATTTCCACGGTCACGCCGATCTTGGCGAAGTCTTCCTGGATCAGTTCGGCCATGCGGCGGGCATTCGGGTTGTAGGGACGCTGCACCGGCATTGCCCATACTTTCATGGAAAGACCGCTGACGCCTGCTTCCTCGAGCATCGCCTTGGCGCCATCGGGATCATACGGATCGTCCTCGACGGCGTTGTTGTACGACCACATGGTTGGCGGGATCGGGTTCTTGGCTGCCTGGCCGGCACCCTGGAACACGGCGTCGAGGATCGCCTGCTTGTTGATCGCCATGTTGAGCGCCTTGCGCACCTTGGCGTTGTCGAACGGTGCAACCTTGGTGTTGTAGGCGAGGTAGCCGACGTTGAGGCCCTGCTGCTCCATCATCTGCAGGTCGCCATTGGCTTTCAGCCCTTCGATGTCGGCCGGGTTCGGATAGGGCATGACATGGCATTCGCCGCCGGTCAGCTTCTGCTGGCGTACCGAGGCGTCCGTCGTGATGGCGAATACCAGATCGTCGATCGGCTGCTTGCCGCCCCAATAGTCGGCATGGGCCTTGTAGCGGATCACCGCGTCAGGCTGATAGTCGACGAACTGGAACGGGCCGGTGCCGACCGGCTTCTGGTTGAGGTCGGAAGTTGCGCCGGAGGCTGCCAGGCTATCTGCATATTCCTTCGACACGATGGAAGCGAAGTCCATGGCCAGGTTGGCAACGAACGGAGCTTCCGGACGGTTGAGCACGAACTTCACCGTCATGTCATCGACCTTTTCGATCGACTTGATGAGGTCCGGCATGGACATGCCGTTGAAGTATTCCCAGCTTGCACCGTCGACATAGGCGTTGAACGGGTTTTCGGCGTTCATCTGGCGTTCGAACGAGAAGATCACGTCATCGGCGTTGGCATCGCGCGAAGGCGTGAAGAAGTCCGTCGTGTGGAATTTCGCGCCGGCACGGATCTTGAAGGTGTATTCCATGCCGTCGTCGGAAACCGACCAGCTTTCAGCGAGACCGGGTATGACTTCGGTGGTGCCACGCTTGAATTCGACGAGACGGTTGTAGACCGTCTTGGAAGAGGCGTCGAAGGTGGTGCCGGCGGTATAGAGCGCCGGGTCGAAGCCTTCCGGCGAACCTTCCGAGCAATAGACGAGCGTTTTCGCGCTTGCTCCCGTGGCCAGTCCCGCAGCGAGAATGGTCGTGGCAAGCAATGTCTTGATCTTGGTCATGTTGATTGGTTCTCCCAGTGAGAATTTCTTTTTTTGATAGTTACACACCGCCCGGGAAGGCGGCGGGTTGCGACGGTTGTCGTGCAACATTGCGAAAAGAAAAGCCCATTCCACGGACAAAAGCAACAGGCTTTGCAGATTCGCAAAACCCGGCCAGCGGCTAGGTTAAAGGCTCTCGAAAGCCGGTTGTTTGAACAGGGAAAGCATATCCTCGGCGCCGTGCGCCGTGGGCCGGCCTTTCAGTTTTGCAGGAAGTAAAAATCAATTTTATCAGCCAGATATGTCAATCCAGCTCATCATGCCGGCAGCCTGATGGGAGAGCATGTGGCAGTGGAACATCCACTTTCCGGGATTGTCGGCAACGAAGGCGATTTCGCGCTCTTCCTGCGGCATCATCAAAATCGTGTCGCGCAGCGGGCCAAGGGTCTCGCCTGTCACTTCCTGAAAGTGATGGCCGTGCAGATGCATGGCATGGGGCCATGCGGTCTGGTTGACGAGGCGGATGCGAACGTCTTCTCCCCGCGCCAGTCTGGCCAGTGGCTGATCCGTCATTCCGGCGGTTCCGTTCAAAGCCCAGGCCATGCCGTGGCCGATCAGTTCGCGCATGGAACGGGTCTCGCCGTCCGCCATGCGGGCGGTTGCCATACGGCCCATCGCACCCCCCTCCATGACAAGATCGAGCTTGCGGGCATCATCAAGCCGGGGTGCTGCAACGGGATTGGACGGCAAAGCTTTCGGTGCCGGCCGGACTGTGCTTGAGGCAGCGCTCTCGACGGGAAATGCGGCAAGCGAAAAGGTTCCGTCACGCTCGATGGATGTCAGATGCGCGGTTTCTCCCGCACCTGCCGTGACATCGGCAAAAATGTCTGCGCGCTGGGCCGGTGCCAGCATGATGTCGCCGAAAGGCTCCGGCTGGCCAAGCGGCATGCCGTCGAGTGCCATGACATGACCGGCAAGGCCCTGCGCTCCAAGTCGCAATATGCGATCGGAGGCGGTGTTGATGATGCGCAGCCGCAGGCGTTGTCCGGTTTTTGCCGGCCTGGCATATGCCTGTTCGCCATTGACCGTGAGGTGGTTGCCGATGCGCCCGGCATGGGCCATGTCGTGCATGTTGGCAAAATCGGACACGATCTGCGCATCGGAGTCGAGCCGCCAGTCCTGTATCAGCAGGATGAGATCATCATCGACATCAGGGGTTTCGGCCTCTTCCACGATGAGAGCGCCGGAGAGGCCGCGGGAGACCTGCTCCAGCGAATTGCGGTGAGGGTGATACCAGTAGGTGCCTGCATCCTTTGCTGTGAAGTCGTAGATGAAGCGCCCGCCCGGAGCCACGGCCTCCTGGGTCAGACCGGCTGCACCATCCATGGCGTTTTCAAGCCGGATGCCGTGCCAGTGAATGGTCGTCGGCTGGTCAAGGCGGTTGACGAGAACGCGGCGCAGCCTCTCGCCCTGGCGCAACCGCAGAAGCGTGCCCGGAACCGCTCCGTCATAGGCCCAGACATCGGTCCTGCCATATTCGGACGGCACAAGCTGCGCCGAAGCCGGCTTTGCCTCTATGGCAACATCGTTTGCCTGTGCGCCGGCCATTCTGGGCAGGGCAGGCAACAGGAGACCCGCTGCAGCGCCGGCAACGAACCCGCGGCGGTTAAAGCGCGGCAAGTCTGGCTTTGCGCTCATCGAATGCCGGTCAGTTGTCCAGACGCACGGCAGCGCTGGTGTTGTTTTCGGCGCTTGAGAAGCCCATGCCGTCGAGGACGAGGTTTGCACCTACGGAGATGACGACAATGGCAACAAAGGCAAACAGCATGGCTTTCATGACAAGCCCTCCCGGCTCATTTGGTTGCTTCCTTCAGAAATTCGACAAGATCCTGGCGATCTTGTGGTCCCGTAATGCGCTGCATGGGCATCTTGCTGCCCGGAATGTATTCGTCCGGCCCTTCCGCAAACAGCAGGTCGACGGTTGTTTCGTTCCATACCACTTTCGAGTTCACAAGGGTATCGGAGTAATTGTAGCCCGACAGCGTGCCGGCCTTCCGGCCGAAGAGCCGGTGCAGGCTGGGGCCCGCCTTTCGCGCACTGCCGCCGGTCAGGGAATGGCAGATGGAGCATTTGCGGGCGAACTGGCGTTCGCCATTGCTCATTTCCTCCGGCGCCCGCAGGAAGCTCGGCGTGCTGGCTGCCATCGGCTCGTATTCCGCAAGGTTTTCGATGGGCCAGGCATAAACGATGTTCTCGATGCCGCCGGCCAGGATGCTGCTGCCGTCGGCGGAAAAGGCGAGCGCCCAGATAGGACCCTTCAGTGCGGCGCGGAAATCCCGCTCGATACGCCAGTCCCGTGTGTTGAAAACGGTGATGTAGCCGTGGCCATCGCCGGTTGCCAGCCGCCCGCCTGACGGATCGAAGGCCATGGACAGGATCGGCCTGCGGTCGAAGGTAAAATCATGCAGCACGTGGCCGGACTCGATATCGACGATGCGGGTGATGCCGTCGACGGTGCCGTAGGCAAGCCATTGCGTCTTTGCCTGTTCGTCCTGCCGGCCGAGAGAGATCACGTTGATACCGAACCCGTTCTGGACGAGGATCCGTTCCTCGCTTTGCTCTGTCAGGTTCCACAGGCGGATGGTGCCATCGACGGAGGCCGAATAGAGTTTCCCGCCGTCTGCGGTAAAGGCGAGCGCGTTGACGCCGGCAGTGTGTCCGTTGAGGAAGACGGCTGCGCCGTCAGTGCTCCGTCCAGCGTCGTCGAGTGGCCAGAGGCCGATGGTACCGTCCCAGCTTGCTGAGGCCAGCAGGCGTTTGTCCGGGGAGATGGCAAGCTCCATGACCTTGCCCTTGTGGCCGGCCAGGCGTTGGTGATTGCCGTTGGCAAGATCCCACAGGATGACGGAGAAATCGTCACCGGCGGAGGCGATCCGCCCGGGGGCGATGAATTCCACCACATTGACGGCTGCCTTATGGGCTTCCAGCCATTTCGGCGTGCTGTTGTTCCAGACGCCGACGGAGTTGTCGAAACTGGCTGAACCGATTTCGCCGGTTTCGGGGGAAACGGCGATGTCCATTACCGGGCCGCCATGCCCCTTCAGTGTATAGAAGTCGGCCGCCTGCGCCATGTTGCAGCCAAGTAGCAGGGAGAGGACGGCGGCGATGGCGGGAAACGCGCCGTGTGAAGGCATTGCCATGTCCACGAAAACTCCGCTTGGCTTCCTTCCCGGGCTTGCCGTTACACCGCGGCGGCGGGCTGCCTGCTACTCGGCAGGCGCCGGTTTTGCCGCCGGAGCCTTCTTGCCGCCGGAACTCTTCATTTCTTCCACCCACAGGGCGTGGTGCTCGCGCGCCCACTGTTCCTCGACCTCGCCCGAGCCCATCGCCTCGAACGCGCCTTCCATGCCGATCGAACCGATATAGATATGGGCAATGATGATCGCCATCATGAGGAAAGCGACGATGGCGTGCCACAACTGGGCGTACTGCATCTCCTCATGAGGTGCCAGTTCGGTGCGCAGTTCCCCAAGGCCGATCAATTGCGGAATGCCGATCGCGTTGAGCTTTTCGAAGGTTGCCGCAAACATCGGCAATTCGAAGGGGAACAACAGGGAAAGCCCTGAAGCCGACACCGAGACCCCGAGCAGGATTACCGCCCAGAAGATGAATTTCTGACCGGCGTTGAATTTCTTTGCGGGCGGATGAACGCCCTTCTTGAACAGACCGCCGCCCTTGGCGAGCCAGTTCAGGTCCGTGCGGTCGGGCAGGTTGTGGACAATCCACATCGCGAAGATCATGACGAGGGCGAGCATGAAGGCCCACGACACGTTGTTGTGGACCCACTTCGAGCCGATGGCGAGCGTTGCAAAGGCATCCTTGCCGATCAGCGGAATGAGGCCGAACCGACCGAAAAGGGTGACCAGGCCGGTAACGCCGAGCAAGATGAACGATCCTGCCAGAAGCCAGTGGCCGAAGCGCTCGATGGTCTTGAAGCGGGTGATGGTGCGTCCGGTCTTCTTGCCGTCGATGCGGATGCGGCCGCGGATCAGGTAGAACAGCACGAGAAGAGCCAGGGTCGCCAGCAGCAGATAGCCGCCCCAGCTTGCCAGCGGTCCCTTGCGCCAGTTGAGCCAGCGCATGCCGCCATCCTGCATGAGAACCGTCGCGACCTCTCCGCCGGACGAGACCGTGATGTCGGCCGAACCGTAACGCAGGGCACGCCAGAGTTCCGGGTCGGAGGAGCCGCCGAGCGTACCGAGCTGGGAGGCGATGCCGGCAGCCGAGTCTGGATCGCCCGTCGCATCGCGCCGGAAGGAATCATCGACCTTCTCGCCACGTTGACGCTTCAGAATGTCTTCCAGTGTCTGGGCACCGCCGGTCGATGACCGGTCCGTTACGCCATCGCTGCCGCCTGATTCCTGGGCAAGTGCCTGGAAAAAAAGTCCGATCACAAAGACGAGGGCAAGTGTCAGCCGAGCCATGTCTGGTCCCCTTCTGCTCATCAATCAGTATGGTCCGAAATGCCGCAGACGGAGCGGCCCGTGGGCCGCTCCGCTTGTTTTCCTGCCATCAGTTGCCCGATTTGCGGGGGGCAATGGTGGTTGGGGGCTGCCGTGCGGTCAGCCGCCCTTCTGGCCATAGGCCGTACCCCATCCCCAGGCACCGGAGCCGAAGCCGCGGGCAACGACGCGCTCGCGGTAGATGCCTGACACCACATCGCCGTCGCCGGCGAGCAGTGCCTTGGTCGAGCACATTTCGGCACAGATCGGGAGTTTTCCTTCCGCGATACGGTTGCGACCGTACTTCTGGAATTCCGCCTGGGAGTTGTTCTCCTCCGGACCGCCGGCGCAGAAGGTGCACTTGTCCATCTTTCCGCGCGAGCCGAAATTTCCGGCCTGAGGATATTGCGGCGCACCAAAGGGGCACGCGTAGAAGCAATAGCCGCAGCCGATGCAGAGGTCCTTGGAGTGGAGCACCACGCCGTCGTCCGTCTGGTAGAAGCAATCCACCGGGCAGACCGCCATGCAGGGCGCATCCGAACAGTGCATGCAGGCCACGGAGATCGACCGTTCGCCCGGTTTGCCATCATTGATGGTGACCACCCGGCGGCGGTTGATGCCCCACGGCACCTCATGCTCGTTCTTGCAGGCCGTGACACAGGCGTTGCACTCGATGCAGCGTTCGGCGTCACACAGGAATTTAGCTCTAGCCATCGTGTTTCTCCTTAAGCTGCCCAGATTTTGCAGAGAGTCGCTTTCGTCTCCTGCATCTGTGTTACCGAGTCATAGCCATAGGTCTGGGCGGTGTTGGTACTTTCGCCCAGTACGAAGGGATCGGCGCCGTCGGGATACTTGTCCCGCAGGTCCTTGCCCTCGAAATGGCCGCCGAAGTGGAACGGCATGAAGGCTACGCCCTCGCCGACCCGCTCGGTCACCATTGCCATGACCTTCACCTTGGCGCCTTCCGGCCCCTCAACCCAGACCTGCGCGCCATCACGGACGCCCAGATTGTTGGCATCGCGAGGATTGATCTCGACGAACATGTCCTGCTGAAGTTCGGCCAGCCACGGGTTGGAGCGGGTTTCATCGCCGCCGCCTTCATATTCCACGAGGCGTCCCGAAGTCAGGATGATCGGATAATCCTTCGAGAAATCCTTCTTCTGGATCGATGCGTAGAGGGTCGGCAAGCGGTAGAACTTGCGGTCCTCATAGGTCGGATAGTCGGCGACCAGATCGCGACGCGGCGTATAGAGCGGCTCGCGATGCAGCGGCACCGGATCGGGGAAGGTCCAGACCACGGTGCGCGCCTTGGCGTTGCCGAACGGGGCGCAGCCATGCTTGATGGCAACGCGCTGGATGCCGCCCGAAAGGTCGGTCTTCCAGTTGATGCCGCCAACCTTGTCGGCTGCTCCTGCCACCTTCTCGATTGCAGCCCGCTCGTCCGCCGTCAGGTCGCCGTCCCATCCCAGATCCATCAGCATCTGCATGGTGAATTCAGGATAGCCGTCCTGAATCTCGGCGCCAGGGTTGGAGACCCCCTCGGCGAGCAGGTTGTCGCCATCGCGTTCCACGCCGAAACGGGCGCGGAAGCAAAGGCCGCCCTCGGCCACCGGCTTCGACATGTCGTAGAGGTTCGGCGTTCCCGGATGGCCCATTTCCGGCGTTCCCCAGCAGGGCCAGGGCATGCCGTAATATTCGCCGTCATTGGGGCCGCCAATCGCCTGCAACGTCGTCTTGTCGAAGGTGTGCTGGTTGGCCATGTGCGACTTGATGCGTTCCGGAGACTGCCCGGTGTAGCCGATGGTCCACAGCCCGCGGTTGAACTCGCGGGTGGTGTCCTCGATGTTCGGCTCGTCGTTTTCGTCTACCGCAATGTTGCGGAAGAAGCGGTCCGCCCAGCCGAACTTCTTCGCGAACTTTGCCATGATCGTGTGATCGGGCAGGCTTTCGAAGAGCGGTTCGACCACCTTGTCGCGCCACTGCAGCGAGCGGTTGGACGCGGTTACCGAGCCATAGGTCTCGAACTGGGTCGCAGCCGGCAGCAGGTAGACACCGTCAGTGCGGTCGTGAAGCACGGCAGAAACGGTCGGATACGGGTCGATAACGACCAGCATGTCGAGCATTTCCATCGCGGTCTTCATTTCCTTCATGCGGGTCTGGGAGTTCGGGGCATGGCCCCAAAGCACCATGGCGCGCACCTTGTTGGGCTGGTCGGTATTGGCCGGGTCCTCGAGGACGCCGTCGATCCAGCGGCTGACCGGAATGCCGGTCAGGGTCATGAGGTTCTTGTCCTTGCCTTCGGCATCCTTCACCGTGGCAAACTGGCCTTTCAGCCAGTCGAAGTCCTCTTCCCAGACGCGTGCCCAGTGGGCCCAGGAGCCGGCGGCAAGGCCGTAATAGCCCGGCAGGGTGTGGCTGAGCACGCCCAGGTCGGTTGCGCCCTGAACGTTGTCGTGGCCGCGGAAGATGTTGGTTCCGCCGCCGGAGACACCCATGTTGCCGAGTGCCAGCTGCAGGATGCAGTAGGCGCGGGTGTTGCTGTTGCCGGTCGTGTGCTGGGTACCGCCCATGCACCAGATCACGGTGCCCGGACGGTTGTTGGCCAGCGTGCGGGCGACCCGCTTCAGCTGGCTGCCCGGCGTGCCGGTAACGCGTTCGGTTTCCTCCGGTGTCCATTTGGCGACTTCGGCCCGGATTTCATCCATGCCCCATACACGGGTGCGGATGAACTCCTTGTCTTCCCAGCCATTTTCGAAGATGTGCCAGAGAATGCCCCAGATCAGGGCAACGTCCGTACCGGGACGGAAACGGACGAATTCATCGGCATGGGCCGCGGTGCGCGTGAAGCGCGGGTCGCAGACAATGAGCGGGGCATTGTTCTGCTCCTTGGCCCGCAGCACGTGCAGCAGCGAGACCGGATGGGCCTCGGCCGGATTGCCGCCGATGATGAAGATGGCCTTCGAGTTGTGGATATCGTTGTAGGAGTTGGTCATGGCGCCGTAGCCCCATGTATTGGCAACGCCAGCAACGGTGGTGGAGTGACAGATACGGGCCTGGTGGTCGACGTTGTTCGTGCCCCAATAGGCGGCGAACTTGCGGAACAGATAGGCCTGTTCGTTGTTATGCTTGGCGGAACCAAGCCAATAGACGCTGTCGGGCCCGCTTTCGTCGCGGATTTTCATCATGCCATCGCCGATCTCGTTGATGGCATCTTCCCAACTGATGCGCTTCCACTCGCCGCCTTCCTTTTTCATCGGATATTTAAGGCGGCGTTCGCCATGGGCGTGTTCACGCACCGAAGCACCCTTGGCGCAATGCGCCCCGAGGTTGAACGGGCTGTCCCAGCCGGGCTCCTGCCCGACCCAAACGCCGTTGGAGACTTCGGCGATGACGGTGCAGCCCACCGAGCAGTGGGTGCAGACGGATTTCACGGTTTGAACGGCGTCACCATTCGTGCTTTGAGCCTGGGCCTTGGTGACTGAACCGCCGGTGGCGGTAATCGCGGCAAGGCCGCCTACCGCAATTCCCGAGCCTTTCAGAAAAGCCCGGCGGTCAACCGGCTTGTTGACCGTTTCGTGCAGGATACTTGCACCTTGGGGGCGTCGCGCAACCCCATTGGTCTTTTTCCTAAGCATGGTTTCCTCCTGTAACGACGCCAAAGCGCCGTGGAGCCTCTTTGATCCGGCCAGCGGGCGTCACGCAACCATAGGCCGGGGTTAGCAGGGTCCGGTTCTAGAACCGGGCGCTGTCGTAGTAGGCGCGGGTATGCGCGGTGTCCTGGATCGTTTCCGATGCCAGGTCCGGCGTTGCCGCTTCGGCTTCGGCACCCATCGTGCCGGCGGCAGCAACCGCGGCAGGTGCAGACAGGGCAGCCATCTTCAGGAAGTCGCGGCGGCCCTTGCCCTTTTCGGAAATCGCCTCGGTGGTTTTGCTCATAGAGGATGTTCCTCCCTTCCGGTTTGCGGCGGCTCCCGTTTGTCTCAGTTGCCGCCAGTCTTCAAAAAACGCGCTTACTCAGCTTGCCAGCATCCGGAATGCCTCCTGCTCGATTTCCATGAACTGCCGGCCGATTGTGCCGACGGCAGCATAGAAAACCGAGGATCTGGAGCCTTCCAAATCGGTGAAAAAGTGAATGGCCCAGGGGCCGATATGGGAATCGAAAAACGCCTTCTGGTCTTCAAGCGGCGTGACCGTGCCAAAGCGGCCGACGATCATCCCGCCCATCATTTCCATCAGCGAAGCGATGTTGTCCTCGGGCTCGTGCTTGCCGGCGGCCCGGACGATGCCGCGCCTGGCCATCTCACCGCGCAACTTGGCAAGCGGCTTCTCGTTGAGGAAGCCGGTCAGATAGTAACTGGCGAAGGGAAGCAGTTCACCGCGGCCAAGGCCGATGAACAGGGCATTGAATTCGCGTTCCGCCGTTTCGGCAGTGGTAACACCGGCAAGCCGCGAAAGGGTATCCATGGTCTGGCCGAGCGGCGAATTGCCGGGCTTCAGATTGGCGATCTGGTTGAGCAGGGATGCATCGGCGGGCTTGGCCAGAAGAAGGCCAAGAAAATCATAGAGATCGGCGCGCGCCTGATCCTCAGGGTCGACAACATGCAGCTTGTGGACTGCTGACATACAGCCTGCGCCTCCCAACGCATGGCGGTGGCTGCAGGTTTCCGGCGCTATTCCCTTCTGTCAGGTAAAGCTTGCTACGAGTAGGTGAATCGCATTCTTCGTCTTGGGATCACCTGTCCCGCGTCTTCCATTTCGCCGGCTGCTGCCTGTGTTTCTTCCTTGTCTGATGCGACATTTTCGCCCGATTCACTTTGCAATGGAAGGTTTGAGCCGGTCAATAGGTCATTTTCTGTTTCTTCTCCGGCGATTTCCCCATCGGAAGAGCTGTTTCCGGAGGCGGAATCCTCCGCCGGGCCGTCGCCTTCCGCCGGGCTCTGGCCGGCCTCTTCCTGTTTTTCCGCCTCGGCCAGCTTCATTACGTGCTCAAGCATTCCCTTGCCGACTTGATAGGTGGTCTGCAGGTTTTCGATGACGGTAGCCGTGTCGGTATAGTCCTCGCCATACTCTATCAGCCCGTCGAGATTGGCGAGCGCCGGATTGACTGCCCAAAGGCGGCGCAGGGCACGGCGGCGCAGCCGTTGCGGCACGGCAGCGGCCAGAAAGGCCGAAAAATCGTCACCTTCCTTCATGCTGTCGGGGTCGGGAAGGCCCAGTTGCTCGAGAATCTCCTCGTCGGTCTTTTCCTCAATCGCGGCCTGCTCGGCAGCGACGGCCTCGGCTTGCGCCTCGCCGGTTTCCTTCGCCTCCGCCTCACGCACGGCGGCCTTTCGCCGGCTCCAGAAGTCGCCGCCTGTCTTTTCGCCGGTGCTCATAGCAGTCGTTTCCCGCGTTTCGTGCCGGGCGTGCGGTAGACATCGCTCAACTGGCGGATACGCGCATCGCCGACGCCGTCCTCCGTCTTGTCGACGCGTGTCTTGTCGCGGCGGCGCTTGACGAACTGTTCATCCTCGTGATGCTGCCTGACGAATTCGTTGATCCAGGCGATGACGCCCGGCGGCATCGGCACTTTCTCGACGATCTCCTCGCCGGTATCGGCATAGTCCTGGCCCTCGTAGGGAGATGCGGTGACGAGTAGCACCTCCATGGGATGCCGCGGCGTTTCGCTTTGTCGCAGAACGACATAGAGCGAGGGCATCCGCTCTGACAGGGCGGTAAGATAGGCCTCGGTATCGGTGCGGAAGAGTTCGAGCGGCACGGTGGCGGCATGATACTCCACGGCGCTGTCCTCCTCCCGCAATATCTGCCATTCCGCTGGCCCCGCACCGGGCAGCACCGAGACAGGCTTCCATACCCATTTCGCCCAGCGGGTCACGCCCGGCAACCGGCGTATGACGACGCCCATGGGCATGGATTGGGACTTCGGCTGCTCCAACTTCGGCACTTTCCATCTGCTTTGGCCGCCCGCATCCGCGAGCACGGCATTGAGCCAATCTGCTAGATGTTGGCGCCGGTTGTAAAGGCTTGACACGGACTGCCCAACTCAACCTAGATGGCTGCGAGGAAATATTGCTGCGGCCCGCGGCGCAGGAAACGATCTCTCGTGCGGGCTGCCTGAAAGGGAATGCATGGCCGAGCGCAAGCTCATTTTGTGCGATTGTCTGGGAAGCCAGGCCATCGATCCGGACAGACTCGAAGCTGCAACGGGAATAGCCTGTTCGCGTGTCCACAACGCGCTGTGCATGGAGCAATCCCAGTTGGCGGCAAAGGCGATCGAGGCTGGCGGTGCGATCATCGCCTGCCAGCAGGAGCGCCATTTTTTCGAGGAACTTGCCGGCGATCTCGATGTGGAACTGCCCGATTTCGTCGATATCCGCGACCGGGCGGGCTGGTCGCAGGACAGCCGGCCCAATGCGCCGAAAATGGCAGCGCTGGTTGCCGATGCCGTGCTTGAAGCATCTGCCACCAAGGTGATGGACGTCGAATCATCGGGACTGTGCCTCATCCTCGGCGACCCTGATGTGGCATTGAGCGCTGCGCGGCAGTTGGGCGACATGCTCAACGTAACCGTTCTGCTGGCGCCCGGCTCGAATGCTGGCGATGGCGACGACCGGCGCTTCGACATTGTTCATGGCAGGCTTGCCGGTGCCACCGGCGCCTTTGGCGGTTTCGAGGTCAGGATCGATGCGCTTCAGGAACGCATTCGCGGGGGGCGGGGCGAACCTGCCCTGACACCGCCGAAGGACGGTGCACGGTCGGTTTGCGATATCATTCTCGACCTTTCCGGGGGCAATCCGCTGTTTTCCGCTCATGAGAAGCGGGAAGGCTATCTGCGCGCCGATCCGAAAAATACTGAAGCCCGGATTGCTGCCATTATCGAAGCCTCGCAACTGGTGGGCACGTTCGAAAAGCCGCTTTATGTCCGGCTTGAATCATCGCTTTGCGCCCATTCGCGGGCACAGAAGACCGGTTGCACACGATGTCTCGACCTGTGTCCGACCGGCGCGATTACGCCCAATGGCGATCATGTCGAGGTCGATGCCATGGTCTGCGCAGGCTGCGGTGCGTGCTCGGCGGTCTGTCCCTCGGGCGCGATTTCATACGATGCGCCGCCGGTCTCGTCCGTGTTCAAGCGCATCGAGGTGTTGGCGAGCACCTGGCGGAAACTGTCGGACGATGCGCCGCGCCTGCTGGTGCATGATGCCGGTTTCGGTGCAGAGGCCATCCGGCTGTCCGCACGCCATGGCAGGGGGCTGCCCGCCGATGTGATCCCGATGGAGATTTCCTCGCTGGCGGCCTTCGGCCATGCCGAAATGCTGGCATCGCTGGCAAGCGGTTTTGCCACCGTGACAACGCTTGTCTCGCCGACCACCGAGAAAGACGGGCTTGGCTTCGAAGTCGAACTGACCAATGCAATCGGGGCAGGGGCCATTGGCGGAGGAGGGAAGGCATTCCTCATCGAGCCGGGCGATCCCGATGTACTGGAGGAGGCGCTCTGGATTGATGAGACGCCGGATGCGGTGACAGAACCGATCCTGCCGCTCGGAAACCGCCGGCAGGTCACCCGGCTGTCGGCCAAGGCGCTCAACAGAGACGACACCGTCATCGCATTGCCGCAACGCGCACCCTATGGCTCGCTTGATGTGGATACAGCGGCCTGTACGCTCTGCCTCTCCTGCGTGTCGCTTTGCCCCTCCGGCGCGCTGGCCGACAATCCGGACATGCCGCAACTGCGTTTTCAGGAAGATGCCTGCCTGCAATGCGGCATCTGCGCCCATGCCTGTCCGGAGAATGCCATCTCGCTGGTGCCGCGGCTGAACCTTGCCAGTGAGGCGCTGTCGCACCGTGTCGTGCATGAGGAAGAGCCGTTTGCCTGCATCGAGTGTGGCGCACCTTTCGGCGTACGCTCGACGGTGATGCGGATTACCGAGAAGCTGGCCGGCAAGCACTCGATGTTTGCCAGCAAGGATGCGATCCGGATGATCCAGATGTGCGACAATTGCCGGGTCAATGCGGCGTATCACTCGGAGAACAATCCGTTTGCCGCCGGAGAACGGCCAAAGGTGCGGACCACCGAGGACTATCAGTCCAAGCGCAAGGACCACTGATACCGGCTGTTACTGCACCTTGAGGGGTGAGCCCAGGTCGGCCGGTTCGATCGTGCGAACAAAGGCGAGGATCGCCTCGATATCCTGCAGCGACAATTCGAGCGGCGCGATCGGCGGCGGACGCGTTTCGTCGAACGGCTCGGTGACCTCCGCGACAATGGTGAAGGCGGGGTGCGGGTTGAGTGCATAAAAGGCCTCGAAGCGGTTGCTCCAGTCGGGAAAGCCACGCATCAGGGCAAAGGACGGCGTAGAGCCGATGGTGGTCATGCGGGTCTTTTCGTTGACCATGTGGCAGCGCCCGCAATGGCGCTCGGCAAGGTTCTCCCCCTGCACCGCATCGCCCGTGGCAACAACATTCACCTTCTGAGCCTTTTTTGCGGCGGCAGGTGTGAAAGGCTGTTTTCCATTGGCGGAAAAGGAAGCCAGGGTACGCTGGCCGACGTCACCGGCAAGCCATTCCTCGAATTTTCCTGCGTTTTCGCTGTCCGGCTCGGTTTCGAGATACCAGTCGTTTTCGGGACCGGAGAAGACCAGTCTGCCTTTGCCTTCGCTGTTGAGGCGGAGGGACGCGGTTTCAGTTTCGCCCACCAGCTCCAGCCTTGTGCCGGTCTTCAGCGAATACCTCGGAAGGAGATATTTCAGCAGCCCGGTTTCCACCAGGTTTGCCGGCGCGCTGAACCGCAAGGCGCTTTCTTCCGCCATCAAATCCTGTGCAGCAAAAGCCGGCATTACAAATGCCAGCATGGCTGCCGCAGCCCTGCGCATGATGTCTCCTCCCATGCTGCTGGTATTGTTCCAAGGCTAAGGTTATATGAGCGGACTCGTCAATGTAGCGGCAGAAACGACAGGAGAAAGTGGTGAGCGAAGACTTCAACATGTCCATGCGCAAGTTCCTCAAGCAGGTGGGGGTTACTTCCCAGCAGGCGATCGAGGAAGCGATGCGCAAGGCCGGTGATACGTCCGGCAAGACGTTCAAGGTGAAAATGGTGCTGACCATCGAAGAGCTTGACTTAAAGCATGAAGTTGATGGCGCCATCGAGGGGCAGTCCTGACGTGGCACTCGGGCGAGAGACCGTCCTTGAAGCGCTGAAGGCGATCCTCGATCCGGCAACGGGGGAGGACATCGTCTCGGCGGGCATGGTGCGTGCCCTGCAGGTCAATGGGAATTCCGTCCGGTTCGTTCTGGAAGTCCCGGCGGGCAGGGCCGATGAGATGGCAGCGGTTCGCGATGCTGCGGAGGCAGCCCTTGCTGCGCTGGAAGGCTGCAGTTCGGCGCAAGTCGTCATGACGGCGCATTCCGCCACACCGCAACCCGAACCAAAACGCGAGCCGCAGCCGATCCGCCCCGATCCGGCACCTGCGGCGGCAGGCCCTCAGAAAGTTCCGGGGATCGGGCGCATCATTGCAATTGCGTCCGGCAAGGGCGGCGTCGGCAAATCGACCGTCGCGGCAAACCTTGCCTGTGCGCTTGCCGCGGAGGGCCGAAAAGTCGGCCTGCTCGATGCTGACGTCTACGGTCCCTCGCAGCCGCGCATGCTGGGGGTTTCCGGCAGACCGTCCTCGCCGGACGGCAAGACCATTCTGCCCTTGCGCAATCACGGCGTGACGATGATCTCCATCGGGCTGATGACCGATGGCGACAAGGCGGTTGCCTGGCGCGGGCCGATGCTGATGGGGGCGTTGCAGCAGATGATGAGCCAGGTGCAGTGGGGGGCGCTCGACGTTCTGCTTGTCGACCTTCCGCCGGGCACGGGCGACGTGCAGATGACACTCGGCCAGAAATTCAAGGTGGATGGCGCGGTCATTGTCTCTACGCCGCAGGACATTGCGCTGATCGATGCCCGCAAGGGCATCGACATGTTCCAGCAGATGGGCATTCCGATCGCCGGTATGGTGGAGAACATGTCGACCCATATCTGCTCGCAGTGCGGCCATGAGGAGCATCTCTTCGGCCATGGCGGCGTGGCAGCGGAAGCGGAAAAGCTGGGCGCGCCCTTGCTGGCGGAAATCCCGCTGCATCTCGATATCCGCACCGCCGGCGACGGTGGGGCGCCTGTTGTCGTGGCACGACCCGAATCACGCGAAGCAGAAGTATTCAAGGCAATGGCCCGCAGGCTGGTGGAAGGCGGCTACGCATGAGTGAGCCGACCTTTCCGCCGTTGTTTGCCGGGGAGGAACTGACCGGCCGGGGCGATCCTTTCGAGCGGGCGAAGGCGCAGGCTATTGCCGGATGCGATCCGGGCACGATTATCTACAATCTTTCCAACGAGGCGCTTCGGGCTGCCATCGTTTTCGGCCCGGAAGTGCCGCTTGAAGATGCGATGGCAATGCTGCCTGCCTGCGGTGTCGGGTTTCAGAATGCGCTCGGCTCGCTGGCGCCGCCGGAGGTTGCGGTGCATCTCGAATGGGACGGCAATATCCGCGTCAATGGTGCGCGTTGCGGATATCTGAAGGCAGGTGCCTCGACGCAGGAGAGCGGTACCGAGCCGGACTGGCTGCTGATCGGCCTTCATCTCGACCTGCTGCCTGCCGGCGACTCGCCAGGCGACAATCCTGACCGCACGGCGCTTTACGAGGAAGGGTGTGCCGATGTCGAGGCGCAGGCGCTGCTGGAAGCATGGGTGCGGCATACGCTCTACTGGATCAACCGCTGGAGTGACGAGGGCCCCCGCCCGCTGCATGCCGCATGGCGGGAACTGGCGCATGATCTGGGCGAGCCGGTTGGGTTCTGCGGCGTCGCGGGAACCTTTGTCGGTGTGGACGAGCAATTCGGCGCCTTGCTAAGGGATGGCGAAAAGACCCATCTTGTCCATCTGAGCCAACTGCTGGAGAAGTGAGCATGAAGCTTGCCCGCGCCATCCATCTCGACGAAAGCGACCGCAATGTCTTTTTTTCTCCGGCGCGCACTGGGGAGTGGTGCATTGCCGGCGGTTTCGAATTCTCCGACTGGACGCAGGGCGATCTCGTCGGCAAGGCGCGGCAGGCGTTCGCCAATGGCTGGCTTGGACTGGAGACCTTCGGCAGGGTAACCTTCGTTGCCGTGACGCCGGTCGAGGCGGGCGAGTTCGAGATGCTGGCGGACCGGCTGGCGCAGCATTTCGTCGATGTCTATGGCGCGCCGGACATGGGGCAGGCGCGGCCGGCAGCGCTGGAGGAACTCAACTTCATGGCGGAACTCTGCAGCGAACATGATGCCAACACGCTGCTGACGGTGCAGCGCGAACTTGCCGATGAGGGGGTTCGCGAGAGCTTCCGGGCGATCGAGCCGCAGGCAGCCGAACTGGAACAGGTGGCCGTTCACGGCTCCCTTGATGGGTAGGCGGGCGGCCAGGCCATGACGGAATTCCTGACAACCAAGGAAGTCGCCAGCCTGCTGCGCATCAAGGAGCGCAAGGTCTACGATCTGGTCTCATCCGGTGTGCTTCCCTGTACGCGAGCGATCGGGAAGCTGCTTTTCCCGCGCGAGCAGATCGAGGCCTGGCTTGCCAGCAATTCGGAGATGCCTTCTCCATCTGTTGCAACGTCCAAAGCCATTCGCCCCGATGTCTTTCTGGGCAGCCACGATCCGCTGCTCGAATGGGCGATCCGTGAATCGCGTTGCGGGCTCGCCATGCTGTTCGACAGCAGCCGCGACGGACTGGAAAGGTTCGCGGGTAGTGGCGGAATTGCCACCGGACTGCATCTTCCGGGCAGGAAGCAGGGCGACTGGAATGTGGACGATGTGAAGGCCCGATTCGCGGCAAGCCCCACCGTTCTGGTCGAGTGGGCCAGACGGCAGCGCGGACTGGTGTTGCGCAGCGATCTTTCCCCGTTGCCCGGCGAACTGTCGGAGATCCGGGGATTGCGTTTCGTGCCGCGCCAGACCAAGGCGGGCTCACAGGTGTTTTTCGAGCGGCTGCTCGGCGAGGCGGGCCTCACCATGGAGGATCTCGATCCATGCCGCGAGGTTCTGAGCGAGCAGGACGTGGTGCAGACGGTTGCTGCGGGAAGGGCGGACGCCGGGTTCGCACTGGCAAGCCTTGCTGCGGGGTTCAAGCTGCCATTCGTGCCGCTGGGCGAGGAGCGGTTCGATCTTCTGGTTGACCGGCGGGCCTGGTTCGAGCCGCCGTTCCGGAAGCTGCTTGCCTTCTGCCGCAGCGCTGCCTTTGGCGAGAAGGCGGCCGAGCTGGGCGGTTACGACGTTTCCGGTTTCGGGACTGTCCATTTCAACGGAGCCTGAAACTGCAAAGAGGCCGGGAAAACCCGGCCTCTCGAACTGACTCCAATCGGGGTTCCGCATCCCGGGCTAGATCGTTTCACCGTCAGGCGAAAACGATATCTCCCGAAAAACAACCGGAATAGATTACGCATTTCGATTTTGCCGATTTCGACAAGATCGAGACTGCTCTAGCCGGCTTTCTTCATCTGGCCTGGATCAGCATTGGGGAAGAACAATTGCTGACCGTCGACCTGATAGGAGCGGATGGCATTCTGGCCCTCCGCCGACAACAGCCAATCGATAAAGGCCTGGCCTTCAGCCTGTTTCACGCTCGGGCATTTCTCCGGATTGACGAGAATGACGCCATACTGGTTGAACATCGCTTCATCGCCTTCGACGGCGATTTCATAATCGCCCTTGTTGCCGAAGCTGATCCAGGTGGCGCGGTCGGTCATCACATAGGCGCCCATGCCGACCCCGGCGTTGAGCGTAGCGCCCATGCCGGAGCCGGTGGAGCGGTACCACTCACCACCCGGTTCGATGCCTGCGGTCTTCCACAGTGACATTTCCTTCTTGTGGGTGCCCGAATCATCGCCGCGCGAGGCAAACGGCGCCTTGGCCTCGGCGAGCTTGGTCAGCGCGGCCTTGACGTCGTTCATGCCTTTCACGCCGGCGGGGTCGCCGGCCGGGCCGACGATGACGAAGTCGTTGTACATCAGGTCGAAACGCTGAACGCCATAGCCTTCACTGACGAATTTTTCCTCCGACGCCTTGGCATGAACGAGTAGCACGTCGGCATCGCAGTTCTGGGCGTTCTTGATCGCCTGGCCGGTGCCGACGGCAACCACGTTGACCGTGATGCCTGACTTGCCGGTAAAGGCCGGCAACAGATAGTCATAGAGGCCGGAATTGGCTGTCGATGTGGTCGACTGGACCAGGATCGACTTGTCCTGGGCATTTGCCAGACCACCTGCCAGCGTGATTGTCATCGCGCCAGCGATTGCAAGCTTGTGGATGATCTTCATCATATCCTCCTTCAGTTTTTCGATGGGTGTTGATGGGTTTCCGGCAGCCGGCCTTCGAGATAGGCAGCTGCTTGACCGGATTTGGGGTTGGCGAAAAACAGCCTGGCCGGTGCCTGTTCGAGGACGCGGCCGCGATCAATGAAGATGACCTCGTCGGAAAGGCGGCGGGCCTGGCCGACGTCATGGGTCACCATGATGATCTTGGTTCCTTCTGCGCTGGCTGCCAGCACGATCTGCTCGATGGCATGCACGGAAGCCGGATCGAGGCTGGCCGTGGCCTCGTCCAGAAACAGGACGTCCGGCTTGCAGCCGATTGCCTGGCCGAGGGCGAGGCGTTGCTTCTCGCCGCCGGAGAGCAACCGGGCAGGACGGTTTTCGAGGCCCGAAAGCCCAACGCCTTCCAGTGCCGCCAATGCCTGCGCCCTGTCATGGATGCCGCGGCTTGCAAGTGCAAAACGAATATTGTCGAGAACGGTACGGCGCAGGATGACGGGCTTCTGAAACACCATGGCCTGGCGATGCCGGACTGTTGCCGTCAGCGGTGTGCCATTCCACAAGACCGAGCCTTCGGAAGGCTCGAGCAATCCGTGCAGCAGACGCAGGAGCAGGCTCTTGCCGGCGCCGTTGTAGCCGACAATGGTGCTGATGCCGGACGAAAGGAAATCAAGGTCGATCGCATCGATGAGGCGCCGCTCTCCCGCACGATACACCAGCCCCTGGCAGGAAAGGGCATGCCGTTGATCCGTGGCTGGCATGGTGCCGGTCCGCTCAAGCATAACCGAGCCTCGATGCGGACAGTCTCAGGCTTGCGACCATTGCGTTGACGATGAGGGCAATCGCCAGCAGCACGATCCCCAGTGCGACGGCAAGCGACAGGTTGCCCTTGGAGGTCTCCAGTGCGATTGCCGTCGTCATGACGCGGGTGAGATGCTCGATATTGCCGCCAACGATGATGACGGCGCCAACTTCCGCCACCGAGCGGCCGAAAGCGGCGAGCGCCACGGTGATCAGCGAATAGCGGCCGTCCCAAAGCACGGCTCTGATCTGGGCAGGCATGCCGAGACCGAGCGAGGCGAAATGTTCGCGGTATTCGTCGTGCAGGTCTTCCAGCACCTGACGGGAAAGGGCGGCGACGATGGGCGTGATCAGGATCGTCTGGGCAATGATCATTGCCGTTGGTGTGTAAAGCAGGCCAAGCCAGCCCAAAGGACCGGCGCGTGACAGGTTGAGATACACGAACAGGCCGACAACGACCGGCGGAAGGCCCATCAGGGCATTGAGCAGGATGATGCATCCCTGCCGGCCGCGAAACTGTGAAACCGCCAGAAAGGCGCCGAGGACGAGGCCGATCAGGCAGGAAAGCGCCGTCGCCGAAAGGCTTACCCGCAACGACAGGCCGATGATTTCGAGAAAGCCCGAATCCATCGACAGGATCTGCGTCAATGCGCCTTTCAATTCGGATGCAAAATCCTGCATAATTTTCCGAGTTTTCCTCCCGTTCGGAAATTATGCAATTCAGTGGCATGGAATCGGAAGGGGATGCAAGCCCCGGAGGGCATTTACCTGGCGCAGGGCCGCAGCCCGCTGGTAGCGCGTGCGCGGGTCTGTCGTTCAGAGCATGGTGGAAATTTGGTGCCCCCCGCC
>JAMLIH010000034.1 GCA_023954255.1 Phyllobacteriaceae bacterium
AGTCGAAGGATACGCCATTGCCGCCCGGCAGGTCGGAACCCGCCGGTGCCTTGGCATCGAGCAGAAAGCGGTCGGCTATTCCCTCATAGGGCACTAGCGCGGCTAGATCTGCTGCCTCGCGAACTGCAAAGGCCTTGATCACCGGCAAGCCGTGGCGCTGTTTGAGCTCAACAATCCGCTGCGGTTTTTCCCTGCCGTGCAGTTGCAGGAAATCGGGCTTCATGGCCGCCACGATTGCATCCAGCATGGCGTCCTCAGCATCGACGGTTACCGCCACTGTCCTGAGTGGATGCGGCAGGCCACGGGCAAGTTCGGCCAGTTCCGCTGCCAGTTCCGGCGCCACGTTGCGGGGGCTTTTTTCAAAGAAAATGAAGCCCGCCATGTCGGCGCCCTCAGAGGCGCAGGTTTGAAGCGCCTCAGGCGTGGAAAGACCGCATATCTTGATTTCAACAGGCATGGTTGTTTCCGCTGAGCGAGTGCCGGCCGGCGGCAACCGGTTAGAACATGCCGGACCTGCCGGAGTCCACCGGATTCAGCCGCCGATGCTGATGGCGTGCAGGCCCGGGCCATTGCGGCGCAGCCAGGCCTTGTGGGTCTCCATGTCCGGGCAGATCGCGCGGACATGCGACCAGAAGCGGTCGGAATGGTTCATTTCCCGCAGATGGGCAACCTCGTGAGCAGCGAGATAGTCAAGCACTTCCGGCGGCGCCATGACGATGCGCCACGAAAAGGAAAGCGTGCGGGTCGAAGAGCAGGAACCCCAGCGCGACGTGGTGTCGGTAATGCGAATCTGGCGCGGCCTTACCGCCAGCGCCGACGCATGGCGGGCAACAGCCTCGTCCAGCGCAATGCGAGCCTGCTTCTTCATGAAGTCGACCACACGGCGGCCGATACGGGCAGGCTCGCCCGGCACCAGCAGAGAGGGTTCGCCGGCAACGGGCTTTGCCTCGACGACCCCGCGCAGACGGTCGAGATGAATGATGCGATGATCGACACCCCTGAACGGAATGACGGCGCCATCTCCCAGTGCCACGATTTTCGGCAGGCGGGCACGGCGCACGGAAATCCATTGCCGGTTGCGTTCGAGAAACTCGTTGAGTTCACGATCGCTGACATGGCCGGGCATGGTGACCTTGAGCCCGTCGCCGCCCGGCATCAGCCGAAGGGTGATGCGCTGCGAGGTCGGGTGCTCGACGACGCGTACCGGCAGCACCCAGCCGTCAACCTCGATGTGACGGTCACGGGTGCGGGGCTCGTTGCGCCGTGCGAATCTGGAAAGCAGACCGTTTGCCATGGTGGCTCTTTATCCGATTCCGGCGGATGGATGCAAAGGCGGAAAGGCGGGCATTCCGGGCACTACCGCGGATGGCAAAACGGGGTCCAGCGGACCCCGTTTGAAAGTCTTGTTCCTTTTCTCGACACTATCAGGTGTCGGGAACCGACTTGCGGCGCGATTTCGACGGCTTGTCGTCTTCGTCGCTGCCGTCAGCCTTGGCCTTGTAGGATGCCATGAAGGCATCGAACTCGTCCCGGTCCTTGGCGCGGCGCAGTTCGCGAAGATGCGCTTCGAACTCGGCCCGCATTTCCTCGAGCTTGCGGCGTTCCTCGCGCAGGCGCTCGATCTCGGCATCGCGCCAGTCGTCAAAGGCGACATTGCCGGTGCTGGAGCGCGGACCGCGACCGCGGCCACACGACCAGTTTCTTGCAAAACCGTCGGTGGTTCGATTGACGCCCGACTTGAACTCTTCAAGCCTGTCACCCCAAAGGATGTAGGCCAGCATGGCAAGGCCCAGCGGCCAGAATACCATGAAGCCGACGATCATCATGGCGATCGTCACCGGGGTCCAGGCCGGACGAATCCAGGCATTGTGATGACCCCGATAGGGGGCGCTGCTTGAATGACTGTTGTTCATATGTGTTGGCCCTCTCAACAATGGATGGCGGATAGGCTTCCGCCGGACACGGCAGATCATCCACCGTTTCTCTTACGTAAGAACGAAAGAAGCCGCTTTCAAGAAAGCCACACGTTACCAACAGGTTACGGTTTGGCAATCCATCCGATAATCCTTTTAATTCAGGATGTTAGGATCAGATCGCCCTCAGGCGGCAACGCCCGACATCTCTTCGAGAATATCTATTGCTGCCTGCCTGCGGTTGCTTGCCGCAACAACGGGGCGGCCAACCACGAGATGGGAAGCGCCGGCAGCCATTGCCATGGCCGGCGTCATGACGCGTTTCTGGTCGCCCGCATCGACGCCGGCAGGGCGAATGCCGGGAGTTACCAGTGCCATCCCGGGGCCGATTTCCCTGCGGATCGCCTGGGCCTCCAGGGCCGAGGCGACAATGCCGCCCATTCCGGCGGCCGCGGCATCCTTCGCCCGCGCCATCACCAAATCGCTGGCGGATGCCCCGTATCCCGCGGCAGCGAGATCGGCATCGTCCATTGAGGTCAAGACGGTAACGCCCAGCAGACACAGGCCGGAGCCTTCCGCCGCCTTGACCGCCGCGCGCATGGCCTTGGGATAGGCATGTACCGTCAGCATGTCGAAACCCATCGCGGCGATGTTCGCAACGCCTTTTTCGATGGTGTTGTCGATGTCGAGCAGTTTCATGTCCAGAAAGACCTTGAAGCCATCGCGCTTCAATTCGCGGGCGAATTCAAGTCCGCCGGCAAAGGCAAGCTGGTAGCCGATCTTGAAGAAGCGCACCTCGCCTGCAAGGGTCGCCACCACCGTGCGCGCCTCCCCGACATCCGGCACGTCAAGCGCCACGATCAGTCTTTCGCGCAGGTTGTCGGATAGCGTCATGGTGTCGTCTCCAGTCTATGCCCGGCCGAGCAGGGTGGCCTTTTCGACCAGCGAACGGCAGGCTTTTTCAAGCATGCCCGCTTCCCGCTCCCCCGAAAGCCGCCCCATGTCGTTAAATGCGCTGCCTGCCTTGCCGAGCGCCATTTGCTCCGACAGGACCTGCATGCCGAGGCGTACCAGGATGTGGCGCAGATGCGTGAGCGCCGAGTAACCGCCCATGATGCCGTTCGACGAGGAAGCAACCAGGGCCAGCTTGTCACGATAGGGTGCCAGCGGCTTGTCGCCGTCGCTGGAAACCCTGCTCACCCAGTCAATGGCATTCTTCAGGAGCGGCGGCAGCGAGCCGTTATACTCCGGCGTCACCACAACCAGCGCATCGTGATGGTCGAACAGGCGGGCAAGCTTCAGCGCGCTTTCCGGTATCCCTTTTTCCTCTTCGAGGTCCTCATCCATGATGGGCAACGGATAGTCGGCCAGCGTTATGCGGGTGACCTCGCATTCCATCCCCGCCAGTTGTGCGGCATAGGCATCAGCCGTCTGCTGGCTAAAGGCACCGGAGCGGATCGATCCGGCGAAGACAAGAATGGCGGGTTTGCGCATCATTTCCGATTCCGTTCGCCGTCAGCAGGGCGCGCCGCTTACTGGCCCGGCGTCCAACCGCCGATCGCCTTGATTTCGAGGTATTCCTCCAGACCCCATTTGCCACCCTCACGCCCGTTGCCGGACTGCTTGTAGCCGCCGAAGGGCGAGGGCGAGGAACGGAACATGCCGTTTATGTCGACCATGCCGGAACGCAGACGCCGGGCAACGCGGTTTGCTCTGGCGCCGTCCTGGGTCTGCACATAGTTGGTCAGGCCATACGGCGTATCGTTGGCAATCGCGATTGCCTCCTCTTCATCATCAAAGGGCATCATCGACAGAACGGGGCCGAAAATCTCCTCCCGCATGACGGTCATGCCGCTGTTGCAGTCGGCAAACACCGTCGGGCGCACGAAGAAGCCGCGGTTGAGGCCTTCCGGGCGGCCAATGCCGCCGGCGACCAGCCGCGCACCTTCCTTGATGCCGGCCTCGATCATGCCCTGGATCTTGTTGTACTGGGTCTCGTTGACGACGGGGCCGATATGACGGCCAGGCTTCGATGCCAGGTCGACGGACATTTTCTCGGCCGTTTCGCGGGCCTGGTCGACCGCCTCGTCGTAGCGCGACCGTTCGACCAGCATGCGGGTCGGCGCGTTGCAGGACTGGCCGGAATTGTTGAAGCAGTGCAGCACGCCGCGCTTGACCGCCTTTTCGTCGGCATCGGCAAAGACGATATTGGCGCCCTTGCCGCCCAGTTCCAGCGAAACGCGCTTGATCGTGTCGGCAGCGTTCTTGGAAATGGCAATGCCGGCGCGGGTCGAGCCGGTAAAGGAAACCATGTCGACGTCGGGATGGCCGGAAAGTACCGTGCCCACGCCAAGGCCGTCACCGTTGACCATGTTGTAGACACCGGCAGGGACACCTGCCTCATGCATGATCTGTGAGAACAGGATACCGGAAAGCGGCGACTGTTCGGACGGTTTGAGCACCATGGTGCAGCCAGCGGCAATTGCCGGGATTACCTTCAGGGTAATCTGGTTCATCGGCCAGTTCCATGGCGTGATCAGGCTGCAAACCCCGATCGGTTCACGCAGCATCCGGTCGTTGGGCGTTCCGGGCCGCTTTTCCCCTTCAAATTCGAAGGCTTCCAGCGTGTTGATGAAATCCTGGATGTGTTCGGTGCCGGAACCCGACTGGGAGGCCTTTGCCATGTCGATGGGCGCTCCCATCTCCCGGGAGATCGCTTCGCCCATGGCATCGCTGTTCCTGGTGTAGACGTCGAGGATGCTGCGCAGGAGATCAAGCCGCTCCTGCTTGGTGGAAAGTGACCAGCTTGCAAAAGCGGATTTGGCGGCGGCGATGGCCGCCTCGGCATCGGCCTGACCGCCGAGCGAGATCGTCGCGCATGGCTCTTCCGTCGACGGATCGATCACCGGGAAGTCCTTTCCGTCGATCGGATCGGTCCATTTGCCGTTGATGTAGAATTGGCGTTCCTCACGCATGCCGGTCTCCATGAAATGCTTGTCGCACA
Organism: Phyllobacteriaceae bacterium; assembly: GCA_023954255.1. Lineage (GTDB taxonomy): Bacteria > Pseudomonadota > Alphaproteobacteria > Rhizobiales > Rhizobiaceae > Salaquimonas. The sequence goes on from JAMLIH010000034.1 coordinate 4,918, forward strand.
AGGTGTGCGGTCGGCCTCGAAACATCGCAGCATGGCGGATATGCCGTTGCGCCGCGATTTGGCTGCTTAAAGCATGACCGGCAGGCTCCGGTCCATACCCCTTCGGTGCTGCAGACGATCAAATTCCTGCAGGCAGGAAGGTAGCACCGGGTTGTTCCGGAATTCCAGGCAGAGGGATGGGGCGAAGCAAAAATGCTCAGCGAAGCTTCTTGAGCTGGTCCTGGAGCGCTTCGAGGTTGTCCTCGATTGCCTTGATCTTGGCTTCCTTCTCGGCGCTTTCCCTACCGGCGCTCATACCACCTGCAGGCTCCTGCGGCGGCGCAGACGGTGCGGCAGGCGATTCGCTGTCCTGCGCGCCCTGGGATGATCCGAAGCCCCATTGCCGCATGGCCTGGGCAAAGAACTCACCCTGTTTTTCCTGCCAGTCGCGCATGGCATTGCCCATCGCCTCGTTCATGGCGCCCATCATCTTCTCAGGGTCCATGGCCTGGCTGCCGAACTCGCCCAGTTCGCTGAGCACCTTTTGCTGCTGGGCCTTGTAGGCCTCAAACATCTGGCCAAGAAAAGCCGGTGTCATGGCGCTGGCAACGGAGCTCGCCTGCTCCTGGTAGTGGCGCACGAGGTCGGTGAGAATATTGAGCGGCAGGGCGTTCTCGCCCTGGCTTTCAAAATCGGCGATGATCTGGACCATGTATTGACGGGTGAGGTCTTCGCCCGTGCCCTTGTCGATGATCTGGACTTCACGGCCTTCGCGGATGTAGCGGGCTATGTCCTCCAGCGTTACGTATTCCTTGGCGTCGGCATCGTACAGTTTCCGGCTGGCGTAGCGCTTGATGACAATCGGTTCACTGTCCGGTTTGCTTTTTTTGCTCACGTCGTACTCCCAAGCAATTGGGGAAACTATAGGCCTTTGATCGGGCTGGTACAGAAAAAAATCTTTTGCCGGTTTGTGCAATAAAAAAGAGCGGGCCGATGACCCGCTCTGAAGACCGCCAAAAGACGGTTGGGAGGAGAAGTAAATCTCTTTTCCGCAAGGCCGGTTAGGCAGCCTTGACGACCGTTTTTGCAGCTTTGACTGCATCGGCCTGGAATTCTTTGCCGGCAGCCATTACCAGCTCAACGGTTGCCATCTGTGCGGATTTCGCAACTTCGGCAAACTTGGCGATGTGCTCGGGAGCGGCCTGGGCCTGGGCGGCAGCCACATCAGCGGCAACCTTGGCGTAATCGGCCGGCTCAGCCTGTACCTTGGTGAAGGCGCCGTATTTGCCGATGGTGTCTTTCAGCCAGGCATTGGACAGCTCGACGTTCTTTTCAGCAGCGTCGAGAGCGATCTTGTTGAATTTCGCGCCGAATTCGGCAGCGTCCTGAACCAGGTCGTTGACGGCATTCATGTCAGCGAATTTGCCGGAGAACATGTCCTGGAAAGCTTTGGTGTAGTCGATGGTCTTGGTCATGGGAGGAACCTTTATGTCTGAGCACCAGGATCTGAACTAGACAGCCTGTGCGTTGTGCAGTGGTTATATACATGCCGCACCGCAGCATTTCAAGAAAAAAATGCTGCGGTGCGGCAAAAAACTTTCAGAGGCTTGAAATAGCTTACTTTTTTCGCGCGGCGACTACGTATGTTCCGGGCGCGGGCGCCAGCGGCGGATAGGTATTACTGCCCGGCTGACGCGCAGGAACCATCTTGCCGGAGCGCTCGGACAGCCATTGCGACCAGTGCGGCCACCAGCTTCCGTCGTGATGTTCGGCCGCCTTCTGCCACTGGTCCGGAGCCTCGCAGGGCGCCTCGTTCAGCCAGTAGCCGTATTTCCCGGCTTCCGGCGGATTGACGATGCCGGCGATGTGGCCGCTTTCGGAAAGCACCATCTGTTTTTCACCCGACGTCTTCGACAGGCCGGTAAAAGAGGATTTCCATGGCGCGATGTGGTCGGCCTCGGTTGCGACGGCATAGACCGGCAGATCGATCCTGGTCATGTCTATGACCGTGTCATCAATGGTGAACTTGCCCCGGATGAGTTCGTTTTCGGCATAGAGATGGCGCAGGTACTCCTTCGCCATGCGGGCCGGCAGATTGGTCGAATCACCATTCCAGAACAGCAGATCGAAAGCCGGCGGCGCCTCGCCCATCATGTAGGAGCGGACGGCCGGTCCGTAAACCAGATCGTTGGCGCGCAGATAGGAGAACGTCTTCGACATGTAGAAACTGTCGAGAAAGCCGCGCTTGTCGACCTCGTGTTCGATGGCCGCGAGAAAATCGGCATCGATAAATACGCCGAGATCGCCGGCCTCGGCAAAATCCGTGAGCGTGGTGAAGAAGGTTGCACTCTTGATCCGGTCATCTCCCCTCGCTGCCATCAACGCCAGGGTGATCGTCAAGAGCGTTCCGCCAATGCAATAGCCGATGGCATTGACCTTCCTGCTGCCGGTGATCTCCAGTACCGCCTCGACTGCGGCGAGGGCACCCTCCTTGACATAGGTATCGATGCCGACATCGCGATAGTTCTCGTCCGGATTGACCCAGGAAACCACGAACACCGTATAGCCCTGGGAAACCGCATAGCGGATGAAACTGTTCTTCTCCTTCAGATCGAGAATGTAGAACTTGTTGATCCATGGCGGGAAAATCACCAGCGGTGTCTTGTAGACCTCCTGCGTTGCCGGCGCATACTGGATCAGCTCGAACATCCTGTTTCTGAAAACCACCTCTCCGGGAGAGGTGGCTATGTTGCCGCCGACCTCGAACGCCTTGGGGTCGGCCAGCGTGACGGAGAGTTCGCCGTCATTGGCCTCGAGGTCGCGAACCAGGTTTGCAAGACCGTCGACGAGCGACTGGCCGTTGGTTTCCAGTGCCTTCTCAAGCGCATCGGGATTGGTGCCAAAGAAGTTCGATGGCGAAAACAGGTCGACCATCTGGCGAGCGAAGAACTGCACCCGCTTCTTGTCCTTGTCATCGATTTCTTCGAGATCGGCGACGGTCTGGTCGATCATATCGGAGGACAGCAGGTACTGGTCCCGGACAAAGTTGAAATAGGGGTTGCTTTCCCATAACGGATTCTTGAAGCGGCGATCACCGGGTGGCGGCTTTACCGGATCCTCATCCTTGCCGCCCTCATCGCCGAGAAGCTTCTGGGCATGGCTGAAATTCTCAAGGCTCTTGCGCCAGAACTGCACCTGCTGCTCGATGATCCGTTCGGGATGCGCCATCATCTCGGCGTAGTAGGCAGCGGCGGCCTTGGCGTAGAGATTGTAACCCGGGCCCTGCATCGCCGGGTCGCTTTCACGCCGGTTGGCGATTGCCTTGACCAGACGGACGGTAAGGTCTTCCAGCTCATCCAGATTGGCCTTGAGGACCTGTGGATCGTAAGCAGACTTTTCCATGATCACCTCCCGTTCCGGATGACTTTCGCCCTCGGGCAGTCCGTCATTGAACAGAACTGTTAACGCACCCACTTAAGGATAGGTTGCCCTTGCAGCCTCCCGGGGGTACAACCCTCGCGAATGTTTGTACGGTTGAATCATATCGGCTTCAAGACAACTAAAGGGGCATTCGATGGCCAATCCGTATACCTATACCGGCTATGACGCGACCGAATCGGCACGGCTTGCCAGCCTGTGGGTTGCTGCAACAGCGAAGACCTTCTGGAAAAGCCCCGCTTTCGGGCTGTCGCCAAACCCGCTGCCGGCAGCCTTTGCCGCCTGGGGCGAGGTGAGCGAACGCGCCATCCAGCGCCTGACGGTAAAACCCGACTGGGGCATTACCTCGGTGGTCAGCGGCGGGCGCGATTGTCTGGTTTCCGTCGAAACGGTCAGGAAACTGCCCTTCGGACGGCTGCTGGAATTCAAGGTCAAGCGCCCGGCGAAAAGCCGGCCCAAGGTAATGCTGATCGCACCGATGTCCGGCCACTATGCGACGCTGTTGCGCAACACCGTCATCAGCCTGCTGCCCGATTGCGACGTGCTGATCACCGAATGGCGCAATGCCCGCAACGTGCCGGTGTCGCAGGGCAAGTTCGATGTCGAGGATTTCACCAAGCATCTGGTCGACTTCTTCAAGGTATCCGGACCGCAAACCCATGTGATTGCCGTTTGCCAGCCGGTTCCGTTGACGCTGGCCGCTGTCGGCTGGCTTGCCGAGCACGAGCCTGCAGCCCAGCCGGCCTCCATGACACTGATCGGCGGGCCGGTCGATCCGGATGCCAACCGCACAGAGGTTACGGACTTCGGCAGCCGGGTCACCATGGGCCAGCTCGAGCATTCGGTCATTCAGACCGTCGGCGTCAATTATCCCGGTGTCGGCCGCAAGGTTTATCCGGGAAGCATGCAGCTGTTCTCCTTCATGGCGATGAACTGGGACAAGCATGCCAAGGCCTTTGCCAACCAGATCATCCGCACCGTGCGTGGCGAAGCCGGCGATCTCGACCGGCACAATACGTTTTATGACGAATACCTGGCCGTCATGGACATGCCGGCGGAATTCTATCTCTCCACGGTGGAACGCGTCTTCAAGGGCCGCGAAATCGCCCGCAACGATTTCGCCATCGACGGCAAAAAGGTCGACATGAGGAAGATCACCTCGGTTCCGACCAAGATCGTCGAAGGCGGGCGTGACGACATTTCCGCACCCGGACAATGCGCGGCCGCACTCAAGGTCCTCAGCGGACTTCCGGACGAGATGAAAGCCCATCACCTGGAGCCCGATGCCGGCCACTACGGCATTTTCTCGGGCAAGGCATGGCACGAAAACATTCGTCCGGTCGTGCTGGAGTTCATCGGCAAGCACAGCTGAGCGGCGCCTTCCCCTGGGCTGATCCGCCAACCTGACTGCCCCGATCCGCCCACCGGCGGATCGGCGCTGCACCATACAATTGTCTTGTTTTCCAGTGTCATCTTCATGTTGTATGAAGAATGACAGGCGGGAGGAGCACGCCTGAGCCTCAGTACTGTAGAAAGGGAGAACCATGAAAAAACGCACGGCGGTCGTAACCGGTGGAACACGCGGGATTGGACGCGGGATTTGCGAGCTTTTGAAGGAGGAGGGCTACGATGTCGTGGCCGGATATGCAGGCAACGAGGAGGCCGCTGCAAAGTTCTCCGAGGAAACCGGCATCGAAACCCACAAATGGGACGTATCCGATTTCAACGCCTGCCAGGAAGCGATCGAGGCGATCTCCGCTTCCCACGGCAATCCGACCATCCTGGTGAACAATGCGGGCATCACCCGTGACGGCACGCTGAAGCGGATGAGCTATGACGACTGGATGAGCGTCATCCAGACAAACCTCACCTCGGTATTCAACATGTGCAAGGGAACATGGGCGCACATGGTGGAGGAGAATTTCGGCCGCATCGTCAACATTTCGTCGGTCAACGGGCAGGCAGGCCAATACGGGCAGGTCAACTACTGCGCGGCCAAGGCGGGCGTCATCGGCATGACAAAGGCGCTGGCGCAGGAAGGTGCGCGGTTCAACATCACGGCAAATACCGTCGCTCCCGGCTATGTGGCTACCGACATGGTGGCTGCGGTGCCGGAAAACATCCTGGAAAAGATCGTCGCCACCATTCCCGTCGGCCGGCTGGGGGATGCCAGCGAAATCGCCCGGGCGGTCTGGTTCCTTTGCCGCGAGGATTCGAAGTTCGTTACCGGGTCGACCATTTCGATCAATGGCGGCCAGCACATGTACTGATCGCGTTTTCGACGGATCATCGAAGGGCGGCCCGGTGGCCGTCCTTTTTCAATTCCAGTCCAGCACGACCTTGCCGGCATCACCGGCGCGCATGGCGGAAAAGCCTTCCGCAAAGTCGTCGATCTTCAGGCGATGGGTGATCAGCGGCGCCAGATCGAGCCCGCCCTGCACCAGGGCAATCATCTTGTACCAGGTCTCGAACATCTCCCTCCCGTAGATGCCCTTGATGTTGAGCATCTTGAAGATCACCTCGTGCCAGTCGATTTCGAACCCCTTGGGCGCGATGCCGAGCAAGGCGACCTTGCCGCCATTGTTCATGGTGTGGATCATGTCGCGCAAAGCCGCCGGCGCGCCGGACATTTCGAGGCCGACATCGAACCCCTCCTTCATGCCGATGCGCTTCATGACGCTTTCAAGGTCTTCCTTCGAGGCGTCGACCACGTAGCGGACGCCGAGTTTCCTCGCCAGATCGAGCCGGTAGGCGTTGATGTCGGTGATCACCACCTTGCGGGCACCGGCTCTTGCCGCCACCAGTGCACCCATGATGCCGATGGGGCCTGCGCCGGTAACCAGCACGTCCTCGCCCACCAGATCGAAAGAGAGCGCCGTGTGCACCGCATTGCCGAAAGGATCGAAGATCGCGGCGATCTCGTCGCTGACATCGCCGGGGATCGGGACGACGTTTTCCTGCGGCAGGCAGACATATTCCGCAAAACTGCCCGGCCGGTTGACGCCAACGCCTTTGGTGTTGCGGCACAAATGTCCCCGTCCGGCACGGCAGTTGCGGCAGGTGCCGCAGACGATGTGCCCTTCGCCGGAAACACGCTGGCCTTTTTCGTAGCGGGTGACGGCGCTGCCGAGGTCGGCGATCTCGCCGCAGAATTCGTGGCCTGTCACCATCGGCACCGGAACCGTGGAGGCAGCCCATTCATCCCAGTTCCAGATGTGGACATCGGTGCCGCAAATGGCCGACTTGTTGACCTTGATCAGCACATCGGTGGGGCCGGGTTCGGGAACCGGCACGGTCTCCATCCACAGGCCCGGCTCCGGGCGGCTTTTGACCAGCGCACGCATGCCGTTCTTCATCAGATGATCCCCATTTCGCGACCGGCTTCCGAGAAGGCTTCAATGGCACGGTCGAGTTCGTCCAGACTGTGAGCCGCCGACATCTGGGTGCGGATACGATCCTTGCCCATGGGCACGACGGGATAGGAAAAGGCGGTGACATAGACACCCTTCTCATCCAGCCGGGCGGCCAGTTCCTGGGCAATTTTCGGATCGCCCAGCATCACCGGGATGATCGGGTGGGAGCCCGGAAGGAGTTTGAAGCCGGCTGCCGCCATGTGTTTTCTGAAATACTCTGTATTGCGCCGCAGGGTCAGCACCAGCGAATTGTCCTTTTCCAGCATGTCGAGGACGGCAAGCGACGTCGCTGCGATGACCGGGGCCAGCGTGTTGGAAAACAGATAGGGCCGCGAACGCTGTCTGAGCCACTCGACGACCTCTGCGGATGCTGCCGTGTAGCCGCCGGAGGCGCCGCCCAGCGCCTTGCCGAGCGTGCCGGTGATGATGTCCACCCGACCCATGACCCCGCAATGTTCGTGGGTTCCGCGGCCGCGTTCGCCCATGAAACCGACGGCATGGCTGTCGTCGACCATCACCATGGCATCGTGCTTTTCGGCGAGATCGCAGATTTCCTCCAGCCGGGCGATGTAGCCGTCCATGGAGAAGACGCCATCGGTGGCAATCAGCCGGAAGCGGCAATCGGCGGCTTCCGCCAGTTTCGCCTCCAGATCCGCCATGTCGGAATTGGCATAACGCAGCCGTTTCGCCTTGCAAAGGCGGACGCCATCGATGATCGAGGCATGGTTGAGGGCGTCGGAAATGATCGCATCTTCCGGCCGCAGCAAGGTTTCGAACAGGCCGGTATTGGCATCGAAACAGGACGAGTAGAGGATCGCGTCCTCCATGCCGAGAAAGGCGGCGATGCGGGCTTCCAGTTCCTTGTGCTCTTCCTGGGTGCCGCAGATGAAGCGCACCGAGGACATGCCGTAGCCGTATCGTTCGAGCGCTACCCTGCCTTTTTCCACCAGTTCCGGATGGCCTGAAAGACCGAGATAGTTGTTGGCGCACAGGTTGATGACCTGCCGCCCGCCGGCAAGCTCCACGCTGCCGGCCTGGGGCGAGGTGATGATCCGCTCGTTCTTGAACAGGCCGGCCTCCCTGAGCCCGTCCAGTTCACCGGACAGCATTCGGGAAAAACGGGAGCCGGCCCCGGATTTGTCAGCAGCAGACATCTGCGGTGGCCTCCCCTTGTCTGGCGATCACGCATGGTTTGGCAATCACGCGCGCAAACTCCCTTTCCGCAAGGTCTTATAGCATCAACGCACAGCGTGGCACGAACCGCTTTCAATTGACACGATTTGCTGCTTCGCTATCAAGAGCGAATGTGGCTGCCTTTCAGGCAAGAGGAGAAATTCAGCATGAATATGTCGGGCGAGCAGCGGATTGAAGCCAGTGTGGAGCGAGTCTGGGAAGCACTGAACGATCCTGAAGTCCTCAAGGCATCCATTCCGGGATGCGAGAGCCTGGAAAAAAAGTCCGATACCGAAATGACGGCCACTGTCACGCTGAAAATCGGACCTGTGAAAGCCAAGTTCAACGGAGAGGTCGAACTGAAGAACCTCAACCCGCCCTATTCCTATACCATCGCCGGTGAGGGCAAGGGCGGGATTGCCGGGTTTGCCAAGGGCGGCGCGGATGTGACGCTGGCAGAAGATGGCGGCGCCACCGTGCTGACCTATACGGCAAAGGCCGACGTGGGCGGAAAGATCGCCCAGCTCGGCAGCCGGCTCATCGATTCGACATCGAAGAAGCTGGCCGGTGAATTCTTCAAGAAGTTCGGCAAGATCGTCGAAAAAGGCTGACTAGACCGTTTCACCTTTAGGTGTAAACGGATGGCTTCAACAAGCTACTGAATTCATTTACGCATTTCGATTTTTCCGATTCCGTCAAAATCGAAATTGCTCTAAGATCAACCGCCAAGCAGCAGTTCGATCAGGTTCTTGCGCTTCTTCTGACCATTGGGGCTGTCTCCCAGCCCCGCACCCGGTCTCGGCGCGCCATCCATGCTGGAAAGCGGCTTGCGCACCTGATCGTTGGCGGAAGACCGGGCGCCGCCCTGATTGGCGGCAACAGGCGTACCGGGCTGCGGGCCCGGCCGCAGGAGACTGTCGATCCCGCCACCGGGCCTCGGCGTCGGGATTACCGCCACGGTTTTGGGCAGATAGAAGCCCGGCAGCTCGGCTAACGGCACGCCTTCATGGGCGTCCTTCATGAATTCGGCAAACGTGTTTGCCGGCAGGCCTCCTCCGGTAACCTTTCTGCTCGGTTCGCCATCGTCATTGCCATACCACACGCCGGTTATCAGGTTCGCGGTGTAACCGACGAACAGCGCATCGCGGAAGTTCTGGGTCGTCCCGGTCTTGCCGGCAACCTGCCAGCCATCCATGTGTGCCGCCTTGCCGGTGCCCTCCTCGACCACCCGTTCAAGCATCTGGTTCATCATGCCGACGGCAACCGGATCGACAACCTGTGCAGCCGCAGCCGGATTGCGCTCGTAGAGAACCTTGCCGTCCTGGGACGTCACGCGCTTGATGACGAAGGGTGCAGCGAGATAGCCGCCATTGGCGAAAGGCGCATAGGCAGCCGTCAATTCGAGCAGGCTGACCTCGGAGGTGCCAAGCGCGATGGAAGCGTTGCGCGCCAGTTTCGAACGGATGCCGAGGCGCTCGGCGGTCTGGATGACCTTGTTTGTTCCCGCCTCGCCGATCATCTGGGCGGCAATGGTGTTGAGCGACAGGGACAATGCCTCGGACAGGGTAACCGGGCCACGATACTTGCGATCGTAATTCTCCGGTTTCCATGCGCCGATGGCGACCGGCCGGTCGACCCGCACCGAGTCGGGGTTAAGCCCGCTCTCGATGGCGGCGAGATAGACCAGAGGCTTGAACGCCGACCCCGGCTGACGCTTTGCGTCCACCGCCCGGTTGAACTGGCTGTCGGCATATTCTGCACCACCAACCAATGCCCGGATGGCACCGGTACCATCCATGGAAACGAGAGCGCCCTGGCTGATCTTGAGCTTGTCGCCCTGGTCGTCGATGCTGCTGCGGATCAGGGTGCCCGCCTTCTTCTGCAGGTCGAGATCGATGGTGGTATCCACAATCACATCGTGGCGTACTTCGCCGATCAGTTCGGGAAGCTGCTTCATGACGAGATCGGCGACATAATGCTGTGAGCCGCTCCAGTAATGCTTGGCTTTCCTTGCTTCCATCGAAAGGGCGGTGGCCACCTCCCGGTCATTGACGAAGCCGGCGCGCCGCATGGCATGCAGGACGACCTGGGCGCGTTCCTCCGCCCCTTTCGGGTTACGGGCCGGGCTGAGCGCGGAAGGCGCCTTGAGCAGGCCCGCGAGCAGGGCAGCTTCGGCCAGGTTCACATCCCGCGCCGACTTGTTGAAGTAACGCCGGGAAGCGGCATCGACGCCATAGGCGCCCGAGCCGAAATAGACCCGGTTGAGATAGAGTTCGAGGATTTCGTCCTTGGTGAACTTCTGGTCCAGCCAGACGGCGATGATCGCTTCCTGCACCTTGCGCTCGAGGTCGCGCCTTGGCTCCAGAAACAGGTTTTTCGCCAGTTGCTGCGTAAGGGTGGAACCGCCCTGGACCAGATGGCCGGCCATGAGGTTGGAGATCATGGCGCGGGCGATGCCGAACGGGTCGATGCCGAAATGGGAATGAAAACGCCGGTCCTCGATGGCAATGACCGCCATGGGAATGTAGGGCGACATTTCCTCAAGCGAGACGGTTTCGCCGCCGGTCAGGCCGCGATTGGCAATCAGTTCGCCATCGACGGAGACGATCCGCACATTGGGCGGCCGGTCGGGAATCTGCCAGCTCGAGGATTGCGGCAGCTTGGCGCCATACCAGACGAACATGCCGGCGACGGCAATGAAACCCCAGATGCCGAGCACCAGCGTCCAGTAGCTGGCAAATCTCAGCAATCCGGAAAAGCCGCTCCTGCGCGTTGCCTTGCGTTTGGCCTGTTTGCCTTCCTTGCCACGGCGGGAGGCAGGTGCGGAAGCAACCGTTCGCTGTGCGGCGATGTTTGCCCGGCCGGACGGTGGCGCGTCTTCAAATCCGGGTTCGATGCGGGCGCGTGGAGGGTTTCTTCCAGCCATGTTCCGTCCACTCCTGCTGGTGTTCCGGCTTGTTTCACACCTCTGAGCCCATTCCCTGAAACGCCCGGTGACGTTCCATTGCCATGATGGCAGATCGGGTTTTTGGGAGATTTGGCCGGCTTCGGATTGTCAGGGTAAGTGAAGTGTAAATGCGGCCATTTAATGAGGAGTAAAGAACGGCTGTCTTTTACCCTGAATGTTTACCAAATCGCCCGAAAACGGGACAAACTGTTAAAATTTGAACGATTGCGGAAAGGAATTCCCAACGTCTCTGCAAAAGAATGGCGCCAACCGTTCCGCCGGGCCTACAGGCTTCTGGCAAATGCAGGAGTCCCGCATGCAGCCCACATCCGCTACCGGCCCCGGCCAGCCGGCATTTTCCCGCCAGCAGGATCGGGTCGACTGGGTCGATTACGCAAAAGGCATCTGCATCCTTCTGGTCGTGATGATGCACTCAACCCTCGGGGTTGAAAAGGCTGCGGGCGAAACCGGATGGCTCGGCTATGTCGTCGAGTTCTCGCGGCCCTTCCGCATGCCGGACTTCTTTCTGATCTCCGGGCTTTTCCTCGGCCTCGTCATCGACCGGCCATGGCTGCGCTATGTCGACCGCAAGGTCGTTCATTTCCTCTATTTCTACGTATTGTGGCTGACCATCCAGTTCGCCTTCAAGGCGCCGGGCTGGATGGCGGAGGGGCTGTCGCCGGTCGAATTGACCGGCAAGTATTTCCTGTCCTTCGTCGAGCCCTTCGGCACGCTTTGGTTCATCTACATGCTGCCTGTCTTCTTCCTGGTAACACGGCTGACCAAGAGCCTGCCCTGGTGGAGCGTTCTCGGATTTGCCGCATTGCTGGAAATCCTGCCGATCCATACCGGCTGGCTGATGGTCGACGAGTTTGCTGCGCGCTATGTCTATTTCCTCGCCGGCTACCTGTTTGCCGGGCGCATCTTCTCACTTGCCGCCTGGGTTCGGGAAAACGGCAGAGCCGCATTTGCCCTGCTTGCGGCCTGGGCACTCACCAATGCGCTGATCGTCTTTGCGCCGGTCTCGGCAGGAACGCAGCAAATGCTCGCCATCTCTAGCTATTCGCAATTGCCTTTCGTCTCGCTGATGCTCGGTGGCATGGGCGCACTTGCCATCATCTGCGGCTCGGTGCTGCTTTCGAAATTTTCATGGACGGGCTTTCTGGAGTATCTTGGCCGTAACTCGATCGTGGTCTATCTGGCGTTCTTCCTGCCGATGGCGGTCTCACGCGCCATTCTGCTGAAATTCGCGCCCTTCCTCGATATCGGCACGGTTTCCGCCCTGGTAACGCTGGCGGCAGCCATCGGCCCGGTCATTTTCTACTGGATGATCCAGTGGAGCGGCTATGGCCGGTTCCTGTTCCACCGTCCCGCCTGGGCGTGGATCGACCGGCCTACCGCGCCGGTTGCAACCAAGGCCCGGCTGCATCCTGCTGAATAGAGGCAGCCGATCCCAGGTTCAGGCCAGGACTTCCATGATCCGCGCCCAGGAGCGCGCACCCTTGTGGAAGCTCGAAAGGTTGTACTTTTCGTTGGGCGAATGGATGCGGTCGTCATCCAGCCCAAAGCCGACCAGCAGGGACTGCATTTTCAGGATTTTCTGAAAATGGCCGACCACCGGGATCGATCCCCCCATCGCAGCGAGCACCGCAGGTCTGCCCCATTCGGCTTTCAGCGCGGCTGACGCTTTCTGAAGTTCCGGCATCTGGTAGTCGAGCTGGATGGCACCGCTTGCGCCTTCCGAAACGAAACTCGCCTTGCAGTCGGCCGGAATATTGTCTTTCACGTATTTGCGGAAGGCTGCGACAATCTTCTTCGGATTCTGGTCGCCCACCAGACGGAAGGAAACCTTGGCGCTCGCCTCAGCAGGGATGACCGTCTTGAAGCCCTCGCCGGTGTAACCGCCATAGATGCCGTTGATTTCACAGGTCGGCCTCGACCAGATCATCTCCAGCACGCTGCGGCCCTTCTCGCCGGCGGGTATCTTCAACCCGACCTCGCCCAGAAAGGCCTTTTCGGAGAAATTCAGCCCCGCCCACTGTTTCTTCACCGATGCGGGAATTTCCGGCACACCGTCATAGAAGCCCGGCAGGGTAACCTTGCCGTTCCCGTCATGCAGGCTGGCCAGAAGATCTGCGAGAACATGAATCGGATTGCGGGCCGCCGAACCGTACATGCCGGAATGCAGGTCGCGGCTGGCGGCATGGATGGTTACTTCCTCGCCGATCAGGCCGCGCAGCGCCGTCGTGATCGACGGCGTTTTTGCGTCCCACATGCCGGTGTCGCAGACCAGCGCGATGTCCGCCTTCAACTCGTTCTTGTATTCCCTGAGGAAAGGAATGAGCGAAGGCGATCCCGATTCCTCTTCGCCCTCGAACAGGATTGTGACGTTGACCGGCAGGTTTCCGGTTTCCGCCTTCCAGGCCCGGCAGGCCTCGACAAAGGTCATCAACTGCCCCTTGTCGTCTGCCGTGCCGCGGCCGGCAATCTGTTTCATGCCGCCTTTTCCGGTGACAATCTTCGGCTCGAAAGGAGGGTTTTCCCACAAATTGAGCGGGTCGACCGGCTGGACGTCGTAATGGCCGTAGAACAGGACTGTCGGCGCGCCCTTGGTCTTGTGGTGTTTTGCGACCACCATCGGGTGCCCCGGTGTTTTAACGGACTTTGCCGAAAACCCGATCGACTTGAGATCCTTCACCAGCCACGCAGCCGCATCGGCGCAGTGTTTGCGATAGGCAGGATCCGTCGATATGCTCTCAATGCGCAGCAAGTCGAAAAGCCGTCCTGTTGCCGGTTCAAGATCATGGTCGATACGGTCGAGTACATTCTGCAGGGCTGACATGAAACCTCCAACTGCCGCTGTGGAAACGCTGCTGGACACTGCCTCGCCAGAATGTTTGGCACAAGGTCAAATCGCTAGCAAAGCTGCTCGGACCTGAGCGGAATCGGCTATGGTTGAATGCAACATGATTGCATCCGCGATAAATGTTGCATCCGCGGCAAACAACGGAAGGATTCTTTCGTCGGGAAAACTGGTCCAGGGCTGCCCCGCGTGCGGCGGGTGGGCAAGAATGCGGTGGCAGCCCTGACCAAGTTCGCAATGCCCGATTTGGCAGGCGGGCTGCGATCAATGAGGAGTGCGGGGGGACGATCACTCCTCCAAGGCCAATCAACCACTGGCCCGTGACAAAAATGTGAATACACTTGGCGTGTTTCAAGTGCCTGTGGAAAACTTCCTTGACCGGCCGGGGCGACTGGAGAACGCATGACCCAAAAGCACGATTACGAGACCACGATCCGCTGGACGGGAAACCGCGGCCAGGGCACGAAAACCTATCACGGTTATGACCGGAACTGGGATCTTGCCGGCGAAGGCAAGCCGGTCGTTTCCTGCTCCAACGATCCCCTGCTGGGCGGCAATGCCGGGAAATACAATCCGGAAGACCTGCTGCTGGCGGCCGTCGCTTCCTGCCACATGCTCTGGTATCTGCACCTGGCCAGCAATCTGGGGATCGTTGTCGAAAGCTATGAGGACAACCCCGTGGCGCAGGGCGAGATGGAGCCTTCAGGGAAGGGCCGGTTCGTATCCTGCACCTTGCGGCCGGTCATCGCGATTTCGCAAGGCGACCTTGATGAGGCCTATGCTGTGCACGGGCGTATTCACGAATTCTGCTTCATCGCGCGGTCCGTCGCGTTTCCGATCGAGATCGAGGCGGATATCCGCCGAATGTAGAAATCCCTAGCCCGCTTCGCTCAGCGCCTCGGCGACGAAATCGAGCCGGTCCTGGCCCCAGAACATTTTCTTGCCGACAAAAAAGGTCGGTGCGCCGAATGCGCCACGCGCGGCGAGTTCCTCGTTGATATCGAACACACGCTGCTTGATGGCCGGGTCCTGAACGGCAGCGGTAAAGTCCTGCGGACTGATGCCTGCAGCCTGCACCACGTCCGCGATCACTTCGCCATCGCTGATATCGCGGTCGTCAACCCACATCGCCTGGTAGAAACCATTGCCCAGGGCCATGAATTCGGGCTTGTCCTGCCAGGCGATCAGCCCGCGCATGGCGGTCAGCGAAGACATGGGAAACTTGCTGTTCATGCGGAAGGGCACGCCATAACGTTTTGCCCAGGCAATGAGATCCTGGAAAAGCCATCTACCCTTGTTGGGCACGGTGATCGGGCTTGCGCTGCCGGCAGTCTGAAACAGACCGGGCAGGAAGAACGGCCGGTAAAGGACTTCCGCACCGGTCTGCGCGGCAAATTTCGGCATCTGTGTCCAGGCGAGGTAGCTCGCCGGGCTGACGATGTCGAAATAGAATTCCACCTGTTTTGTCATTGCGGTCCATCTCCCGGGCAGCTTGTTTTCGCGCAGTTTGTCAGCAGTGCCGGTTCTTCCGGCCAACCAGCCTTGCATTTCCCATTGGGGTGGGCAATCGTGCGGCGGCGCAATTCAGACTTTGACGAAATCGACAAAACCTGAATCCACAAACGAAATCGACGGATTTGACCATCGTTCCGTTTCCATGGAAGCGTGAAGCGATCGAGGAAACGACAGCCAGCCAATGAAACCGGGTGACCACCTCTTTCTGGTCGATGGATCAGCCTACATCTTTCGCGCCTACCATGCGCTGCCGCCCCTGACCCGAAAGTCGGACGGATTGCCGGTAGGTGCTGTTTCCGGTTTCTGCAACATGCTGTGGAAGCTGCTGCAGGAGGCGCGGGATACCTCCGTCGGTGTGGTGCCGACGCACTTCGCGGTGATCTTCGACTATTCCTCGAAAACCTTCCGCAATGAAATCTTTCCCGAGTACAAGGCCAACCGTTCGGAACCACCGGAAGATCTGCGGCCGCAGTTCGGCCTGATCCGGGAAGCAACACGCGCCTTCAACCTTCCCTGCATCGAGATGGAGGGTTTTGAGGCCGACGACCTGATCGCCACCTACGCAAGGGAGGCGGTCAGGGCGGGTGGCGATGTCACCATCATTTCTTCCGACAAGGACCTGATGCAGCTCATCGGGCCGCAGGTCTCGATGTACGACTCCATGAAGGACCGGCAGCTGGGCGTGCCGGAGGTGATCGAGAAATGGGGTGTGCCGCCGGAGAAGATGATCGATCTTCAGGCGCTGTCGGGCGATTCAACCGACAACATCCCCGGTGTTCCGGGGATCGGGCCAAAGACAGCGGCGCAACTGCTGGAAGAATACGGCGATCTCGAAACGCTGCTGGCGCGCGCGGACGAGATCAAGCAGAACAAGCGGCGCGAGAACCTGATCGAACATGCCGATCTGGCGCGCGTCTCGAAAAAGCTGGTCACGCTGGTCGATGACGTGCCGCTGCAAGTTCCACTCGACGGGCTGGTGCTGGAAGCAACCGACGGACCGAAACTGGTGGCGTTCCTCAAGGCGATGGAATTTACCACGCTTACCCGCAAGGTCGGCGAGATCACCGGGACCGAGCTTGGCGAGATCGAGCCGGCGACGGTGACATCGGAAATCTGGGAGGACATGCGCGGACCAGATTCCGATGGCAGTGAGCCGACGGGTCATGACGATGCCCCAGCAGGCGGAGAGGAAAAGCTCGCAAAGGCGGATGGTGGTACCTGGACGCCGAAAGCGCTGGTTCAGGCACGGGCGGAGGCAGCGATCGCAGCCGGTTTCGACCTTTCGGCCTACGAAACGGTTCGCACCATGGAGGCCCTGAACCGCTGGATCGAAGCCGCAAGGGATGGCGGCATACTGGCCGTCGATACCGAAACCACATCGCTCGATCCCATGCAGGCGGAACTGGTCGGGATCTCCCTGGCGACGGCACCCGGCAAGGCCTGCTACATTCCGCTCGCCCATACCGATGGCACCGGCGATCTTCTGGGGGGTGGAAGAAGCGCGGATCAGCTTGAGGAAACGGATGTGCTGCGGCTTCTCAAGCCGGTGTTCGAGGACCCCTCGATCCTGAAGATCGGCCAGAACATGAAATATGACTGGCTGATCTTTGCCGAGCGCAATATCGAGCTCGCGCCATTCGATGACACGATGCTGCTTTCCTATGTGCTGGATGTAGGTCTCGGCGGCCACGGCATGGACGAGCTGTCCAAACGCTGGCTGGGGCACGAGTGCATTTCCTACAAGTCACTGACCGGAGCGGGCAAGTCGAAGATCACCTTCGAACAGGTCGATATCGCCAAGGCAACCGAATACGCTGCCGAGGATGCCGATGTGACCTACAGGCTCTGGCAGGTTCTCAAGCCGAGACTTGCAGCGGAGAGTCTCGCGAGCGTCTATGAGCGGCTCGAACGGCCGCTTGCCGATGTGCTGGCGAAGATGGAGCAGCGGGGAATTTCGGTCGACCGCCAAATTCTCTCGCGTCTCTCCGGAGAACTCGGACAGGCGGCGGCGCGCGTCGAGCAGGAAGTCTACGAGCTGGCCGGCGAGAATTTCAACATCGGTTCACCCAAGCAGTTGGGCGATATCCTGTTCGGCAAGCTCAACCTGCCGGGCGCCAGCAAGACCAAGACCGGCCAGTGGTCGACCTCCGCCCAGGTGCTCGACGATCTCGCCGCCGAGGGCCATGAACTGCCGCGCAAGATTGTCGGCTGGCGGCAGCTTACCAAGCTCAAATCGACCTATACCGATGCGCTGCCGGGCTACATCAATCCGCGGACGGGACGGGTTCACACCTCCTATGCGATGGCGTCGACTTCGACCGGCAGGCTGTCCTCTTCCGAGCCGAACCTGCAGAACATTCCGATCCGCACCGAGGAGGGACGGCGGATCAGGACTGCTTTCGTAGCCGAGAAAGGCAACAAGCTGGTTTCCGCAGACTATTCGCAGATCGAATTGAGGGTGCTGGCCCATATCGCGGACATTCCGCAACTGCGCCAGGCCTTTGCCGACGGGCTCGACATTCACGCAATGACCGCATCCGAGATGTTCGGCGTGCCGGTCGAAGGCATGGACCCGATGATCCGGCGGCGCGCCAAGGCGATCAATTTCGGCATCATCTACGGCATTTCGGCTTTCGGCCTTGCCAACCAGCTCGGCATCGAGCGATCGGAGGCAAGCGACTACATCAAGAAGTATTTCGAGCGCTTTCCCGGCATCCGGGATTACATGGAAGAGACCAAGCGGGTCTGCCGCGAACGCGGCTATGTGGAAACCATCTTCGGGCGGCGGGCGCATTATCCCGAGATCAAGGCTTCCAATCCGCAGATGCGCGCCTTCAACGAGCGCGCGGCAATCAATGCGCCCATTCAGGGCTCGGCAGCCGACATCATCCGGCGTGCCATGATCCGCATGGATTCGGCAATCGAGAAGGCCGGTCTTTCGGCCCGCATGCTGCTGCAGGTGCATGACGAACTGATTTTCGAAATGCCGGAGGGCGAAGTCGACAAGAGCCTGCCCGTCATCTGCAAGGTGATGGAAGAGGCGCCTTTCCCCGCCCTGCAGTTGAAAGTGCCGCTACAGGTCGATGCCAAGGCTGCCGGTAACTGGGACGAGGCACACTGACCGGCAACACGATGCAAGCGGCCCTTGTCCTGCACCCTGTTGTGATCACAGGTTACCGGGGGAAGCTTGCCAATCCGCCCTTTTATCAGCATCATACCTGTTGGCGTGACCCGCAATTTCCGCGCCGGAGGAGCCTGTTACATGTTTCCCGAAACCAATCCCGCACCGGGTTTCAAGATGCATCCCGAGCACAGGGTGGAGACCCGTCTTCACCGGGGAAAGGTTTGCGTCCATGCCGACGGAACACCGATTGCGGAAACCCGGTATGCGGTGGTGGTGGAGGAAACCAATCACGCGCCGGTCTATTACATTCCCTTCGACGATATCGACGAACAGTTTCTCACACCGTCGAACCATGTGACCCGCTGCCCGTTCAAGGGAAAGGCGCGCTACTGGAACCTGAAGATCGGCGAGCACGAAATCGACAATGCGGTCTGGGCCTATGAAACGCCCTATGACGAGGTGCTGGAACTGGCGGGGCTGGCGGCGTTCTTTCCCAACAAGGTGGCCATCGAAGTCTCCGCCGAGTGACCTTCGGCCTGCCGGCTACAAATAGGTCGAGCGTTCCAGCGGCGTGATCTCGTTCATGAATTCGGTGAACTCCACCTTCTTCACCTCGGCATAGATGCGCCGTAACTCTTCCCCGAGGATATCGGCGATGAAATCCGATTTCTCGAAATCCTCGATCGCATCGTCCATGTCGTCGGAAAGGGTCGGCAGCTTCATCGTATAGGCGCTGCCTTCAATGGGGTCAGGCGGTGCCTTTTCTTCTTCCAGCCCTTTCAGCATGGCGCCAAGCACGGCTGCCAGAACGAAATAAGGGTTGGCATCGGCCCCGGACAAACGATGTTCCAGCCGGTTGGCGGCGGGTTCGGAGGCAGGTACCCGCACGGCAACCGAGCGGTTATTGCGGCCCCAGGCAATTCGGGTCGGTGCATAGGAACCCGGCTGAATGCGGCGGTAACCGTTAAAACTCGGAATGAAGATCAACAGTGCGTCACGCATGGTGGAAAGCAGGCCGGCTGCTGCATGGGCCAGACGCTCTTCACCTTCGTCACCGGAAAAGATGTTGCTGCCATCCTTGTCGAGCAGGCTGGCATGAACATGCATGCCGTTGCCCGGCCATTCCAGAAACGGCTTGGCCATGAAGGTGGCGCGCAGGCCGTGCTTGTTCGAACATTCGGCGATCAGGCGGCGCAGCAGCACCGTGTCGTCGGCAGCGGCCATCGGATCGGCGCGATGCTTCAGATTGACCTCGAACTGGCCGGGCGCCGCCTCCTTGATGATGGTGTCGATGGGAAGGCCCATGGCAATGGCGCCGGCGCGGATATCGGCAAAGAGCTCGCTCTGGCCGGAAAGCTCTGACAGCGAATACATGTTCTGCGGCTCGGGCCCGAAGGCGCCATGGGCACGGTCGCGGTCGCGCATCATCTTGCCGGTCGCCTGAAAGGCAGCGGGATCGACCAGATAGAACTCCAGTTCGAAGGCAACCACCGGTGTCAGCCCGGCATTTGCAAGACGGTCGACAACCCCCTGAAGCGCGTTGCGCGGATCGGCATGGAAGGGCTTGCCCTTGTCGTCCAGCATCGACATGAGAACCTGGGCCGTCGGGCGTTCGGCCCAGTTTATTCGCGAGATGCGGCCGTCTATGGCCTTGCAGAAGCCGTCCCGGTCGCCGGTGTCGATATGAAGGCCCGTCTCCTCGACCTCGCGGCCCCAGATGTCGAGGCCGAAAATCGACATCGGAAGATTGATGCCCGGCTGGCAGACCTTCTTCAGCGCCTCTGCCGGCGCCCATTTGCCGCGCATGACACCGTTGATATCGGCGATCAGCAGATCGACGGATTCGATGTCGGGATTTTCCAACAGAAAGGATTCGCCCGCAGCAAGCGGGGCTGCGGATGCAGCGGATTTTTTCTCGTCATGATTCATGGATATGCAGCCTGATATTGCCAACGGTACCGCCGGGGCTGCCATGTTGTTCCTGTGATCCGACCCTCAGCCAGATCGCAGCAAGCCATGTGCCCAGCCCGTTTCCTCCTTGCCCGAATGCCGGATTTGTGATCTCCATCGGTGGTAATCAATAGTGCATGGAATCCATCATGAACGTCAATCTGTCCACCGCCGATCTGCGCCAAAAAGATGCAGCGCATCATTTCCACCCCTTTACCGATCACAAGACGCTCGGTCTCGACGAGCGCCGGGTGATTGTTCGCGCCGATGGCGTGTGGATGTGGGATTCAGACGGCAACCGGATCATGGACGGGATGGCCGGGCTGTGGTGCGTCAATGTCGGCCACGGGCGGCAGGAAATCATCGAGGCCGTACGCGCCCAGATGAGCGAGCTTTCCTACTACAACACCTTCTTCAAGACGACGACGCTGCCGGCCATCGAGCTGGCGGAAGTGCTGGCCGAGATCACACCACCGCAGTTCAAGATGAGCTTCTTCGGCGGTTCCGGCTCGGACGGCAACGACACGGTGGTGCGCATGGTACGCACCTACTGGCAGTTGCTCGGCAAGCCGGAGAAGAAGATCATCCTGTCGCGGGTCAATGCCTATCACGGCTCGACGGTTGCCGGCGCAGCGCTGGGCGGAATGGCCGGCATGCATGCCCAGGGCGGCGTCATCGGCGACATCGACCATGCCGGGCAGCCCTACTGGTTCGGCAGCGGGCAGGACATGACGCCGGAGGAATTCGGTATTCAGGCGGCACGGTCTCTCGAGGCCAAGATCGACGAGCTGGGCGAGGAAAACATCGCCGCCTTCATTGCCGAGCCGATTCAGGGCGCCGGCGGTGTGGTCATTCCGCCGGAAACCTACTGGCCGGAAGTGAAGCGCATTCTCGACGAGCGCGATATCCTGTTCATTTCCGATGAGGTTATCTGCGGTTTCGGCCGCACCGGCAGCTGGTTCGGCTGCCAGACTTACGGAACGGAGCCCGACATGATGACCATGGCCAAGGGCCTGTCCTCGGGCTATCTGCCGATTGGCGCCGTTTCGATCTCCGACAAGATCGCCGATGTCTTTCATACCGTGGGCGGCGAGTTCTTCCACGGCTATACCTATTCCGGCCACCCGGCATGCTGTGCTGCGGCCATCGCCAATCTTAAGATCATGCGTCGCGAGAAGCTGGTCGAGCGCTGCGCTTCCGATATCGGTCCCTATCTGCAGGAGCGCTGGAAAAAACTCGGCGAACATCCGCTGGTCGGCGAGGCGGTCATGAAGGGGATGATGGGCGCGATCGAACTGGTGCCCGACAAGTCGAACCTTGTGAAGCGCTTCGAGCGGGAAGGCGAAGTCGGCAACATGGCGCGCGACCATTCCTTCAGGAACGGGCTGGTGATGCGCGCGGTCCGCGACCGGCTGATCATCTGTCCGCCGCTGACGCTTACCCATGACGAGGCCGACGAACTCGTCGCCATGGCAACCAAGACGCTCAACGATACGCTGGACGATCTGAAGAAGCAGGGCCGGGTTTAAGGTTCGCCGAAACCATACGGGCTGCGGTTCTTTCCGCAGTCCGCGCCGCTCTCAGTCGGCCAGGCCGTCGAGGAAGTTCTTCATGCGCGAGAAGAAGCCCGAGGATTCGGGATTGTTCTTTTCCGATGAAATCGCCTCGAACTCTTCCAGCAGTTCGCGCTGGCGGCGGGTCAGATTCTGCGGCGTTTCGGTCACGACCTGGATGTAGAGATCGCCAACACCCGTCGAGCGCATGACCGGCATGCCCTTGCCCTTGAGGCGGAACTGCTTGCCGGTCTGGGTGCCTTCAGGCACCTTGACCCGCGATTTGCCGCCATCGAGCGTACCCACTTCGAACTGGCCGCCAAGGGCTGCCGTCGTCATGGAGACGGGAATGCGGCAGAACAGGTCGGCGCCGTCGCGCTGGAAGAATTCGTGCGGCTTGATGGTGACGAAGATGTAGAGATCGCCCGGCGGGCCGCCCCGCGCGCCTGCCTCGCCCTCGCCACCGAGTCGAATGCGCACGCCATCCTCGATGCCGGCGGGAATATTGACCGAAAGCGAGCGCTCGCGGGTCACCCGGCCCTGGCCCGAACAGGTTTCGCACGGATCGGAGATCACCTCACCCCTGCCCTGACATTGCGGACAGGTGCGCTCGATGGAGAAGAAGCCGGAAGCTGCCCGCACCCGGCCGGAACCCGAACAGGTAGCGCAGGTCTTGGGGCTCGAGCCCGGCTTGGAGCCGGAGCCCGAACAGGCCTCGCAGGTGATGGCTGTGGGAACGGAAATCTCTGCCGTCTTGCCTTCAAAAGCCTCTTCCAGCGTGATTTCCATGTTGTAGCGAAGATCGGCGCCCCGGTCGCGGCCACCGCCACCGCGCCTACCCCGGCCGCCCATCATCTCGCCGAAGAGATCCTCGAAAATATCGGAGAAACCGCCGCCACCGAAGCCGCCCGCGCCGCCGCCAAAACCGCCACCGCCATTTTCGAAGGCGGCATGACCGAACTGGTCATAGGCTGCGCGCTTCTGGGGGTCGCGCAAGACCTCGTAGGCCTCGTTGATTTCCTTGAAACGGGTTTCAGCCAGCTTGTCGTCGGGATTGCGGTCGGGATGATATTTCATCGCCATCTTGCGGAAGGCGCTCTTCAGCTCCTTCTCGTCGGCAGACCGCTCGACCCCCAGCAGTTCGTAATAGTCGGCCTTGGACATGGTCTAACCTGTCGCTATCCGGTGAACTTCGATTCACCCAAAGCAAACCCCGCACCGCTTCCGGACAGGCATCTGGGAGCAGAGTGCGGGGTTCATTGCGGTCAGCCTCAGGCCGACT
Source organism: Phyllobacteriaceae bacterium (assembly GCA_023954255.1). Taxonomy (GTDB): domain Bacteria; phylum Pseudomonadota; class Alphaproteobacteria; order Rhizobiales; family Rhizobiaceae; genus Salaquimonas. The sequence goes on from JAMLIH010000034.1 coordinate 28,155, forward strand.
TCTTCTCGTCCTCGTCGTCGATTTCCTCGAAATCGGCATCGACGACGTCTTCATCCTCATCCCTGGCGGCATCGGCCCTGGCATCGGCTTCGGCAGCTTCCGCCTGGCTGGCTTCATAGATTGCCTGACCCATTTTCATGGTTGCCGTGGCGAGTGCCTCGGATTTGGCCTTGATGTCGTCGGCACTGCCAGCTTCGACAGCGGATTTCAGATCGGCAATCGCCGATTCGATTTCCGACTTGTCGTCGTCGGAGACCTTGTCGCCATGCTCGCTGAGCGACTGCTCGGCGGAGTGGATCATGGCTTCCGCCTGGTTCTTCGCCTCGACGGTTTCGCGCTTGGCCTTGTCGGCTTCGGCATTGGCCTCGGCGTCCTTGACCATCTGGTCGATCTCGTCGTCCGACAGACCGCCGGAAGCCTTGATCGAGATGGCCTGTTCCTTGCCGGTGCCCTTGTCCTTGGCCGACACGTTGACGATACCGTTGGCATCGATGTCGAAGGTGACCTCGATCTGCGGCACGCCGCGCGGTGCCGGCGGGATGCCGACCAGATCGAACTGACCCAGCAGCTTGTTGTCGGCTGCCATTTCACGCTCGCCCTGGGAAACGCGGATGGTCACCGCGGACTGGTTGTCTTCCGCCGTCGAGAAGGTCTGCGACTTCTTGGTCGGGATCGTCGTGTTGCGGTCGATCAGGCGGGTGAAAACACCGCCCAAAGTTTCGATGCCGAGCGACAGCGGGGTCACGTCGAGCAGCAGAACGTCCTTGACGTCACCCTGCAGAACGCCTGCCTGAATGGCCGCGCCCATGGCGACGACCTCATCCGGGTTGACGCCCTTGTGGGGGTCCTTGCCGAAGAACTCTTTCACCGTCTGCTGGACCTTGGGCATGCGGGTCATGCCGCCGACCAGAACCACTTCGTCGATCTCGCCAGCCTTCATGCCGGCGTCCTTGAGCGCGTCCTGCATCGGCTTGACGGTGCGCTTGACCAGATCATCGACCAGCGACTCGAACTTGGCGCGGGTCAGTTTCATGGTCAGGTGCTTGGGACCGGAAGCATCGGCCGTAATGAACGGCAGGTTGATTTCCGTCTGGGTCGAGGAAGACAGCTCGATCTTGGCCTTTTCGGCAGCTTCCTTGAGGCGCTGCAGGGCCATCTTGTCGTTCTTCAGATCGACGCCCTGGTCCTTCTTGAACTCGTCGGCCAGATAGTCGACCAGACGCATGTCGAAGTCCTCGCCGCCGAGGAAGGTGTCGCCATTGGTCGACTTTACCTCGAAGACGCCATCGCCGATTTCAAGAATCGACACGTCGAAGGTGCCGCCGCCAAGGTCGTAGACGGCGATGGTCTTGCCATCATTCTTGTCGAGGCCATAGGCGAGGGCTGCCGCAGTCGGTTCGTTGATAATGCGAAGGACTTCGAGACCGGCGATCTTGCCGGCGTCCTTGGTGGCCTGACGCTGGGCGTCGTTGAAATAGGCGGGAACGGTGATGACCGCCTGGCTGACGGTTTCGCCGAGATAGGCTTCCGCGGTTTCCTTCATTTTCTGCAGGATCATCGCGGAGACCTGGGACGGCGAGTATTTCTCGTCATTGGCCTTTACCCAGGCGTCGCCGTTGTCGGCCTTGACGATTTCGAAGGGAACAAGCTTCTTGTCCTTGGTGACCGCCTTGTCGTCATAACGGCGGCCGATCAGGCGCTTGACCGCAAACAGCGTGTTTTCCGGATTGGTGACTGCCTGACGCTTGGCCGGCTGGCCAACCAGCTTTTCGCCATCATCGGTGAAGGCGACCATGGACGGGGTCGTCCGCGCACCTTCCGCATTTTCGATGACCTTGGGTTCCTTGCCGTCCATGACAGCAACGCAGGAATTGGTGGTGCCAAGGTCGATACCGATCACTTTTGCCATTTTTCTCTCCTTTTAGCGAACTGCCTGAACCCGTTTTGCCCCGCGTCGAATGCGCATTTCGTGCCGAGCCGGCGTTTTTTGGCAGAACCTTTTGGAATCATTGAATTTTGCCGAACGATACGATGGCCTGACCATGCATCACCCCGTCTCACCCGGCGTGTTGCGGCGTATATAAGGACCACATTTTACGGGTGCAAGGGTTTCAGGCGGTGTAAATCGGGCAAATCTCCGGAGGAAATGCCCCGAAGAACAGCGTCATTGCCGCCCCGTTTGCAGGCGGAGACGGTACGATACCACAACAATGAACAATGCCAGAACCGCCAGCGGCGCAAGAAGCGCCAGGGCCGGCGCAACGAGCGTGCCTTTCGCCAGCAATGGCAGCGCGGGGAGCCAGAGCGGCTGGGCAGCCAGCAGGGCCAGCAGCAGCGGTGCCCAAAGCCGCCTGCAGGCACCAGACTGCTGGCCGGGCTGCAGCAAGGAAAGCACGGCCAGAAAATAGAGCGGGCCCGCATCGTAGAAGAAGGCATAGGGCGTGATCACGAAGGTTGCGCCCGCCAGCAGCACACTGTTTTCGAACCAGGCGGCCCTCGTGGAAAAAAACAGCCAAAGGGTCAGGATGAGGACCGGCAGGGCGATCATCAGATGAACAAGCAAGGCCGTCGAGGCGGTCAGGCCGGTGGCGCGCAGCGCGGCAAAAAAGGTCGGCATCATGTAGAGAAAAACGCCGCTCCATTCCCGCATGACCCGCTGCTGATAGGACAGGGTTTCGGAGATGAACAGTTCCCAGCTTTCGAAGCCAAACGCGGCCACCGACAGGGCAAACAGAAGAAGCGTGAAAGCAACTGTCCAGAAAATCGCGCCAAAGTTTCTTTCTGCCAGCAGCAGAAAGGGAAACAGGGTCCCCAGCTGTGGTTTCATGGTCAGCAGAGCCAGCACCAGGCCGCAGGCGATGGGCTTCGTCTGCCGCCATGCCAGCGCCAGCAGGAACAGTCCGCCGAACAGGAAGCCGTTCTGGCCGATGTAGAACTGCGCAACGACAAAGCACGACAGAAAGAGAATGGCGGCCGGAAAGCTGGTCGGGGGGCCGGACGGTCCGGCGACATTTTCCGATGACTGGTGCCATTGAAGCCATGTCACAAAACAGGCCCAGACAAAAAGCGCCAGGGACAGGCATTCAAACAGCAGATAGGCCGCCCGGTAGGAGAAGAGCCCCAGCGGGGCGGTCAGCAGCAGAAAGTGCGGCGGATAGGACCAGTTGCGGGTTTCCATCGCCCCTTGAGCAAAAGTCTGTTCGAGCAGTTCCTGATACTGGTCCTTGAAGAACAGGGGTTCGATATCGCCTGCAAGAGCCTGCCTGCCTGACAGCCAGTAATTGGCGAAATCGCGATTGATGAATACTGGGTCGGGATCACCGGTCAGCAGACCCGACAAGACCGCCTTGAGCTGCGGCAGCCAGAAGGACATTCCGGCCAGCGCCAGAACAAGCATCAACACCGCCGCCCGGCGAACGGTTTCGTCTGTCGTCCTGATGTCCCCGTTACGCACTCCGGGCTACTCCCGATCGGCTTGCCAGATGCCACAAACTCAGATTCGCTTTTGACCTTTTGAGCCATCGGCAGCATGCTTTCAAGCTGCCCTCAACCGACGCCGGAGACCCGTCTTGCCCAGCCTGCCCGAAGATTTCCGGTACATTGCCGGTCATCTGGATCAAGACCAGCAGGAAGCGCTGCTCGCTGATATTCGCCAGATCGTGCGGGCAGCGCCGCTTTATACACCCACCATGCCGAAAACCGGCAAGCCGATGCGGGTGCGGATGACCAATTGCGGCGTCCTGGGCTGGGTAACGGACAAGGAACGGGGATACCGTTATCAGGCATTGCATCCGGTTACCGGGAAGCCGTGGCCGTCGATGCCGGAGCGGCTGATTTCCCTATGGCGCGAACTGGCGGATTATCCGCACGACCCGGAAGCCTGTCTGGTCAATTTCTACGGACCGGAGGCGAAGCTGGGGCTGCACCAGGACCGGGACGAGGAGGATTTCGATGCGCCGGTGCTCTCCGTTTCGCTGGGCGATGCCTGCCGCTTCCGGATCGGCGGAACCGACCGCTCCGACAGCACGGCATCCCTGCGGCTCAACAGCGGCGACATTGTGCTGCTGGCTGGAAAGTCCCGGCTTGCCCATCACGGTGTCGACCGCATTTATCCGGGAACCTCTACACTGCTGAAGAATGGCGGGCGGATCAATCTGACGCTCAGAAGGGTGACGCGGCCGGTGTGAAAGCTGCGCTCTATTTCATGCAGACCGCATTGATCCGTTCTGCGGGCAGGCCTTTTGCCATCGCCCGCTCCCGGCAGGTCTCGATGCTCCAGGGCGCAAAAAAGCCGCTGGGCTCTTCACGGAAGGACTGGGAGTAGGAGACTGCCGTTACCAGGGACATGTTGATGCTGAATACAAGGACGAGGATTGCGACGATGCGCCGGCCATCTGCCAGCCAGGTTGCAAGCCGGGGTACGATCACGGGAAAGGCCATCACCGCAAGTGCGGCGATGAACGGCCAGAGATCGAAGCGGTATCGCAGGGCGATGGTGGCATAGCTCAAGGTCAGCGCAGCGGAGACGGCGGTTCCGGCCAGAACCGGAATGGCCGATCTCATGCCCTGCCAGAACCGGCGCATGCCAAGCGCAACGACAATCATGACCAGCCAGGGGAGCCAGAGATAAACGAAGCCAATTCTGGGGTTTTCGATCCTGATGAACCCCAGCCCGCTGGCCATGGCCTTTACGTGCAGGGCGTTCATCATCCTTATCGGGGTTTCAC
>JAMLIH010000035.1 GCA_023954255.1 Phyllobacteriaceae bacterium
AGAACAGCCTCGACAAGGGCTCCCTCGTCGATCAGGGCACCCCGGGCGGAATTGACCAGTATGGCGCCGGGTTTCAGGCAGGCCAGTTCCGCGCGCCCGATCAGGTGCCTGCTGTCCGGTTTCAATACCGCATGCAGGGAAACGGCGTCGCATTCAGCCAGCATTGACTTGAGATCGTCGCGTTTTCCAATACCGGCGGCAGCAAGGCTTTCGACGGGTTTCGAAGGGTCGTAACCAAGCACCCGCATGCGGAAACCCGCTCCCGCCATCCGCGCCATCGACCGTCCGATGCGGCCACAGCCGACAATCCCGAGCGTCTTTCCGGCAAGATCACTCGCCAGCCACTGGCTTTCAGGCCAGATCCAGCCTTCTCTCTCCATCGCCTTGCCGATGGGCTTGAGCCGTTTTGCCAGCGCGATCAGCAGGGCGAAAGCGCCTTCGGCAACCGTCTCCTCGGCATATTCGGGAATGTTGACAATGGGGATGCCCCGCTCACTGGCGGCGGGTAAGTCGATGGCATCGATGCCGACACCGTATTTGACGATGCCCTTCAGCCTTTCGGCACCCTCGATGATGCGGCGGGTGATCGGGGTATAGCACATCAGGATCAGGTCGGCGTCCCGGGCCTTTTCGGCGAGTTGTTCTTCGCCAACACCATCGGGGAGCAGCATGAGTTCGTGTCCCGCCTCGCGGAGGGCGCGGTCGATCAGCGGGCACTCCAGTTCGCTATCGGTGCGGATGATCTTCATGCTGTCATCGAACCAGTTTCAAGCCGAGCATTCCTGAATGGCGGTTTCGACGATCGTCAGCGCCTTGTCCAGATCCTCGCGTGAGATGATGAGCGGCGGCGACAGGGTCAGCACGTTTCCGGCACTGATCTTGAAGCTGAGCCCCGCATCGAGGCAGCGGTAGTAGATCTTTTCCGCCAGTTCGGGATCGGCCTGCCGGGTCTGTCTGTCGGTAACGATTTCGACGCCGAACATCAGTCCGCGGCCTCGCACATCGCCAATTACCGGCGCGGCTTCGGCAAACTCCGAAAGCCGCGCCAGCGCATGCCGCCCGAGTTCGTCAGCGCGTTCGACCAGTCCTTCGTCGCGAATGATTTCGAGCGTCGTCAATGCGGCGCGCGCCGTGACCGGATTCTTTTCATGGGTGTAGTGACCGATGGCGAAATCTCCGCAGACATCGAGGTCCCTGCGCGCCACCACCGCAGCAATCGGCAGAATACCGCCGCCCAGCGATTTGCCGAGCGTAACGATGTCGGGAACGATGTCATCATGCTCGAAGGCAAACATCCGCCCGGTCTTGCCGAGGCCGGTGGGGATTTCGTCCATGATGAGCAGGGCGCCATGGCGGTTGCAGGCTTCGCGCACCGCCCGCCAGTAGCCCGGCGGCGGAACGGTTGGCACCGCACGCATGGGTTCTGCAATGACGGCGGCCACATCGCCCTCACGCTCGAGCGCAAACTCCACCATCTTTGCACAGGCAAGGCCGCAATTCTGCGGGCCGGAATGCCCATAGGCACAACGATAGCAGTTGAAGGGGGCAACATGCTCCGCACCCGGCAGGAGCGGGCCGGCAATGTGGGAACGGAAGGTCGCCTCGCCGCCGACGCTTGCAGCACCAAAGCCCGCGCCATGGAAGGCGTCCCAGAAACTCACCGTCTTGAAACGGCCGGTGGCAGCCCGTGCGATCCTGAGCGCCACTTCGTTTGCATCCGACCCGCCGGTGGTGAACAGCACCTTTGCGAGATCGCCAGGTGCGATTGAGCCCAGGGTTTCGGCAAGTTCGACCGAGACCTCGTTGGTAAAGCGGCGCGGCGAAAAGGACAGTTCGTCGATCTGGCGCTTGATCGCCGCCGTCAGGCGCGGATGGGCGTAGCCGATGTGATGGACACTGTTGCCATGGAAGTCCATGAACCGGCGGCCATCGGTGTCCTCGATCCAGATGCCTTCCGCCTTGGCAATGGTCGCGACACAGGGGCTCGACAGGCTCTGGTGCAGGAAGGCGTTCGCATCGCGCTGTAGCAGCGGGCGGGATTTCGCACCGGCATTCTTCTCGATCCAGCCGAGCCTCGCCCGGGAAGTGTTCGACTCTCCCTCGGTGTGGCGAAGCTGTTTCCTCTCTTTTGCCGCCATGCCTATCTGGGCCATGGCAGGGAGTATGTCTTGACGTTGGTGAAGAACTTCATGGCTTCCAGCACGCCTTCCTTGACGCCATTGCCGCTATCCTTGATGCCGCCGAACGGGGACATTTCGATGCGGTAGCCCGGCTGCTCCCAGATGTTGACGGTGCCGACCTCAAGGCCGCTGATGTAAGCCTGCATGCGGCGGAAGTCGTTGGTGCACACACCGGAGGAAAGCCCGAAGGGGGTGGAATTGGAGATCGCCATCACCTCGGCGTCGTTGTCGGGTACGCGCACGATGGGGACGATGGGCCCGAAGGTCTCGTCCATCACCAGTTCTGAATCATGCGGCACATGATCGACGACGATGGGCGGCAGCAGCGCGCCCTTGCGGCCCGGATGATAAAGGATCTTCGCGCCCTGCTGCTCGGCGGCCAACACCCGGTTCTCGAAGGTCTCGGCGGCCCTGGCATGAATGACACAGCCAAGCTGGGTATCGGGGTCCATGGGGTCGCCGAACTTCAGCGCCTTGGCCCTTTCCAGGATCATCGGAACGATCCTGTCGGCAACCGATTCCTGCACCAGGATACGCTTGACTGCCGTGCAGCGCTGACCGGAATTTCCCGTCGCGCCGGCAACGGCAATCGTGGCGGCCTTTTCCAGATCGCCATCGTCGAGATCGTTCAGAATGATCAGCGGATCGTTGCCGCCAAGTTCCAGCGCCGTGCGTTTGTAACCGGCTTTCGAGGCGATCATCTTGCCGACCGGCACCCCGCCGGTAAACGTGATGATATCGATGTGATCGTTGACGATCATCTCTTCGCCGATATCGGCAGGCATGCCTGTCACCACCTGGAACATTTCCGGCGGCAGGCCTGCCTCATACAGGATATCCGCAAGGGTGATCGCCGTAAGCGGGGTCAGTTCCGTCGGCTTGCAGACCATGCAATTGTTGGTGGCAATCGACGGCGCCACCTTGTGAGCCACCATGTTGAGCGGATGGTTGAAGGGGGTGATCGCGGAGATCGCCCGCACCGGCTCGCGCAGGGTGTAGATTTTGCGGTCCTTGCCATGGGGTGTCAGATCGCAGGAAAAGATCTGCCCGTCATCCTGGATCGCCAGCTGCCCCGCCAGGGTAAAGACGTCGTAGGAACGCCCGGTCTCGTAGAGCGCATGCTGCTGGCAGATGCCCAGTTCCAGCGTCAGCCAGTGGGCGATCTCCTCGCGCCGGGCGTGGATCAGTTCGGCAGCGCGAAACAGGATTTGCTGGCGCTCGTAGCGGGTGAGCGCAGGTTTGTAATTTGCCGCTATCTCGAAGGCCCGTGCTGCATGCTCCGCCTTGCCGGCGGGAACCGTGCCGATCACCTGCTCGGTATAGGGATAGAGCACCTCGACCACATCGTCCGTGCTGACCTTCTCACCGCCGATGCGCATCGCCTCATGGCGGACCGTCTGGGATATCGTGTTCATCGTGTCGTCCAATTGCTCATCCGTCTTGTGGCCTGTCTCTAAACGCAGCCTGCCTCACCCTCATGAAGCAGGCGCCATCGCTGCCGCCTTTGCCGCATAGAAGAAGGCATCGAAGTTGCGCAGGTCCGGTTTGTTCGGCAGGTCCGCCATCACCCGGTTGACGATAAAGGGTACTTCCTGCTCCGTCAGCCCACCATGAGAGCGCAGCGGTTCCTCCAACGCCGCCAGATCGTGGCGGTGCTCGCTGGTGCCAAGCGTCAGGTTCTCGCCCGAGATCACCACGATGTCGCCGATACGGTCTTCCGGCAGTTCGAAGCGCTCACAGGCTTCCTTCCTGCCGATGGCGACGATGACGCCTTCCATGGCGCTAAGTCTTGCCAGAACATCCGCCACATCGGCGTCCTCCGGCAGATAGGCGGTAGCAAACGATCCCAGCGCGCCATGATGGACCACGTAAGGGTCGGTGATCGGCAGGATGACGCGGGCAGCATCCTTGCCGAGCCATTCATCCAGCACATCCTGCAGATAGATCACTGCGGGCGAACCGTCCGCCTTGTGCTTGGGCTTCATGCCATGGTCTGCCGTCACCACGATGGCGGCACCCGCCGCATCCAGTTCACCCAGATACTTGTCGAACATCTCGTAGAAGGCATTGGCCTCGGCATCGCCCGGGGCATATTTGTGCTGCACGTAGTCCGTCGTAGTCAGGTACATGATGTCCGGCTGAAACTCCTTCAGCAGCTTCACGCCGGCAGCAAAAACGAATTCCGACAGCTCAGCCGAATAGACCTCCGGCACTTCCCGGCCAAGCCATTGCGAGGCATTGTCGATGCCGTGTTCAGCCACCGTCGTCGTGTCGGACTTCTCCGAGGAAAAGCAGATCGCCCTGCCATCGGCGAACTTCAGCCCGTCGCCCAGCAGCGCCCTCAGCTTGTCCTTGGCCGTGACCACCGCAACCTTCTTGCCGGCATCGTAGAATGCCTTGAACACCGTTGGTGCGCGCAGGAACTTCGGATCGTTCATCATCACCTCTTCGCCCGTATCGGGATCGTAGAGGTAGTTGCCGCAGATGCCGTGCACCGCCGGAGGGCGACCCGTTGCAATCGAGAGGTTGTTGGGATTGGTGAAGCTCGGGATCACGCTGTGCGCCCGGCGCTCCGTGCCCGTCTCCCGCATCTGCTTCAACACCGGCATCAGCCCTGCTGCAATCGCCGCATCCAGATAGGCAGGCTCGCAACCATCCAGACAGATCGCAATCGCGCAAGTCTTCGGCACGGCATACCCGCGCCCATTCGCTTCAATGACAACCCGGCTCATGTCGTTCATGGTCAAAATCCGTTCTTTGTGGTTGGCAGCCAGTGCGTTGATCAGGCTGCGAGTTTTTCCCGTTCGGCGAGCGCCGCCTGCGGCGGGGCGGCGCTTTCCACCCCCATTTCCCTGAGTGATTGTCCGGCAGCCTCGACCACCTGGCGCATGACTGCAGGATCCATCTGGCCGATGCAGCCGACACGGAAACTGTCGACCACGGTGAGTTTGCCGGGATAGATGATGAATCCCTTCTGCTTCATCAGGTCGTAGAATTTTCCGAACTCGAACTTCGGATCCTGCGGGCAGAAGAAGGTGACGATGATCGGAGACAGCCAGCGGTCGCGCAGCAGTGTTTCAAAGCCCAGTGCGCGCATGCCTTCGACCATGGTTTCGCAGTTGGCCTTGTAGCGAGCACCACGGCCTTCGACGCCGCCTTCCAGCCGGTGCAGGCGCAGCGCCTCGATGAAGGCGGCAACCACATGGGTCGGCGGCGTAAACCGCCACTGGCCGGTCTTTTCCATATGCGCCCACTGATCGTGGATATCGAGGCTCAGGGAGTGCGCATTGCCGCGGGCAGCTTCCAGCTCGCTCTTGCGGGCGATGACGAAGCCGAAGCCCGGCACGCCCTCGATGCACTTGTTGGCCGAGGAAACCAGTGCCTCGTATCGGATTTCGCTGACATCGAGCGGAATGGCGCCAAAGGCGCTCATGGAATCGATCAGCAGCTTTCGGCCCGCTGCATAGACGGCTTCGGAAATCTCGGCGACCGGATTGAGAATGCCCGAGGAGGTTTCGCAGTGAACAACGACGACATGGGTGATTGCCGCGTCCTGTTTCAAAGCGGCGGCCACTTCCGCTCCCCTGGGCGGCAGATAGTCGCCCTTGTCGATAACGACCGCCTCCCGGCCGATATAGGCGAGCGTCTTGACGATGCGCTGGCCATAGGCGCCGTTGACCAGCACCAGCGTGCGGGAATCGCGCGGCAGCAGCGAGCCGAGCATGGCCTCGACCACGAAGGAACCGCTGCCCTGGATCGGCACGCAGTCGAACGCCTGTTTGTCATCGCCGATCAGGGCCAGGAGTTCCTGGCGCAACTGCGCTGTCATGGCACGAAAATCACCGTCCCACGAGCCCCAGTCCCGCAGCATCTTCTCCTTGACGCTATAGGCTGTGGTGAGTGGACCGGGGGTCAGCAGATAGGGCTCGCCCATGGCCGGCGGGCGGATATTGCTGGTATGTGCTGATTGGTCGGCCGGCATGGATTGGGCACTCCCGAAACCTGTGAAAACATCCGCATGACATGGCTCATGGCGTGAATGCCATTCGGGTATATGAACTTCATGACCATCTGTAAAATCGATAGAATGTATCTTATCATAGATACTTCTTATGCTGCGGTGCCCTCATGGGCCAGACGGCTTTCCAGCAGTTCGCCATGGCGGGTCAGGACCGGATAGGCGAAGGAAACGAATCGCGAGTTGATCTCCTTGAACGTCTGCACCAGTTCCAGATGAATGTCGCTGGTGGCGATGCTTTCCTTAGCGCCCCGGCTCAGCCGCTCCAGGTGGCGATCATTGCTCTCCTGCTCCATCTTGCGGATGCTTTCCTTCTCGCGGATGAGCTGCCGGGCCGACTCGAGGTCCTCCGATACCAGAACGTTCATCGCCAGCTGGATATTTGCAGCGACCCGGTCGTGCAGCCGGGTGAGCTCTTCCCAGCCATCCTCGGAAAAGCCCAGTTTTTCCCGGTGCAGCGTATCGGCAAGTTTCAGAATGTCCTTGGCGACAAGATCGCCTGCGCGTTCGAGACCGATGGCGAAATTGGCAAGCTGGGTTGCCCTCCGCGCCTGCTCCGGCGCCAGATCGCGCCGGCCGAGTTCGGCGATATAGAGCTTTATACCGGTGTGAAGGCTGTTGACCTCCTCGTCCATGGCGCGGATACGGCCGGCTTCCGTCGGATTGGAAACCAGGAAGAAATCCATCACCGGCCTGAACATTACCTCGATCTGTTCGGCCATGCGCAGCAATTCCCGTGTCACGCTGGCAAATGCGAGAGTGGGCTGATCGAGGACATCGCGGTTGAGGGCGCTCAAGGGCTTCGGGCCACCGGCGTCGGCCCCCTGGTCCACAAGAAGGCGTTTGGTCAGCGTCGCTATCGGAACGATCAGCGGCAGGAAGACGGCAACGAGCACGGCGTTGAACACCAGATGGAAATTGACCAGCTGGGTCGCTGCATTGTGCCCCAGCCAATCCAGCGGAAGATCAAGAAACCGCACGGCCAGAAGCGCCATCAGTGCGCCGGCAGACCGGATCAGCAGATTGCCCAGCGTGATGCGCCGGGCCTTGATGTGCGAATTGCGAGTCAGCCACACCGCCACAAGACCGCCGCCGGCATTGGCGCCCAGCACCAGCGACAGGCCTGCCGCCAGCGGCAGGATGCCGAGCGCGCAAAAAGTGGCAAACAGCAGGATCGCGGCGACGCTCGAATGAAACAGGAAGGTGATCAGAGCCCCGCCGGCAAAGGCGGTGACCGGATCTTCGCTCAGATAGGTGACGATTGCCGGCAGCAGCGGGCTTTCGCGCATCGGCATGGTGGCTTCACCGATCATCTTCAGGGAAAGCAGGATGAAGGCAACGCCTATCAGCACCCGGCCGACCTGTTTGGTCGTACGGGAATCGAATTTCAGGAACAGAATGCCGCCCGCCGCCAGCAGTACCGGAATGATGGCTGAAAGGTTGAGGCTGAGGAACTTCACCACTGCGGCGGTCCCGAGGTCGGCACCCAGCACGACGGCAAGCGAGCCGGTAACCCCCATTACCCCTGTTGCCGCAAATCCGGAGACCAGCAGGGCAACGGCTGTCGAGCTTTGCAGCAATACGGCCGCCAGCGCACCGGCAGGTACATTCAGCAAGACGCCCTTGCGCGACCGCAGAAACATGTTGCGCAGATTGACGCCCATGGCGCGTTCGATGCCGGTACGCACCATGCGGGTCGAGTAGAGCAGCAGCATGACCGCCGCGGTCAGCTGCAACAGAAAAAGCGATAATTCCATGCGTCCTCCTCGCGGTATGGACTATCATCAGAATTTGCCGTTGGAAACTATTTGACTGCAGTCCGGCACGGCCCGAACCAGTTGATGACAGCATTGGGGCAACATTATCGGGATTCGCCCTTGCATCGATCAAAGCGATAGTTCTTATTTGTCTATCTGTTCAACTTATACAGAAAACGGGCGATTTCATGCGCTATGTTCAGCTGAGAGCCTTCCATTATGTGGCCGTTTGCGGCGGGTTTTCCCGGGCAGCCGAAGCGTTGCACCTGACGCAGCCGGCGGTTTCCGATCAGGTTCGAAAGCTAGAGATCGACTATGATATCCGCCTGTTCGACCGCAACAGGAAGCAGATTGCGCTGACGCCGCATGGCGAGAAACTGCTCGAATTCACCCACCGGCTTTTCGAGGTTGAACAGCACGCGGCCGAATATCTCAATGCGGAAAGAACGCTCAAAAGCGGCCGGCTCAACATCATCGCCGATTCGCCTCATCACATTTTGCATGTGCTTGGCCCTTTCCGGCAGAAATATCCCGATGTCTACGTTTCCATCCGCTCGGGGAACTCGGCCGAGGTGCTGGAAAACCTCTACAGCTACAAGGCCGATGTGGGTGTGCTGGGCGATATTCCCGACAGCCGGGACTTCGATGTCACCCGGCTGAGTTCCACGCCGATCATCGCCTTCGCGCCAACAGGCTCAGAGGCGGCAGCCATGGGGTCGATCACCCTGAAGGAACTGGCCAAAATGCCGCTGGTGCTGCGCGAGGATGGCTCCAAGACCCGTTCGAAGCTTGAGGAGTTTGCAGCAAGCAAAGGTGTCAGGCTCAATGCCGGTATCGAGGTGGAGGGTCGTGAAGCGGTGCGCGACATCGTCCTGCATGGCGGCGGTGTAGGTATTGTCTCCGAAGCCGAGTTCGACGACGACGGGGAACTGGCAAGAATTCCCATCCGCGACGCAAAGCTTGTCATGGACGAAGCGCTGATTACCCTGAAGGAGCGGCGCGACAGCCGGATCATCCGGGCCTTGCAACCCTTCCTGAAACCTCAATAGGCAAGACAGGCCCTAAACCCCGAGATAACGCTCCGTGAGATCGGAGGTCAGGTCATTGACCGGTCCGTTCCAGACAGTCTCGCCGCGTTGCAGAATGACCGCCCGGTCGGCGATGCGGCTCAACTCGCGGATCGACTTGTCGATGATCAGGATCGCCATGCCGGATTCCTGCTTCAGTCTGGCGATGACCTTCCAGATTTCCTGGCGCACCAGCGGTGCCAGTCCTTCCGTCGCCTCGTCGAGTATCAGCAGTTTCGGATTGGTCATCAGGGCGCGGGCAATAGCCAGCATCTGCTGCTCGCCGCCGGACAGGGAGGCGGCGATCTGGGAACGCCGCTCGCCCAGACGGGGAAAAAGTTCCGTTACGGTCCCGGCCGTCCAGTCGCCGGGCCGGGCTGCAGCGGTCAGGTTCTTCTCGACACTGAGATTGCCGAAGCATCGCCGTCCCTCCGGCACCAAACCGATGCCGAGGCGGGCGGCACGGTAGGATGGCAGGGGCAGCAGGTCATGATCGCCGAAGCGGATCACGCCTTTCGCAGGCAACAGGCGGCAGATCGTCTTGACGGTGGTGGTCTTGCCCATGCCGTTGCGCCCCATCAGCGCGACCACTTCGCCGGCACCGATTTCGAGATTGACGTCAAACAGCGCCTGGCTGGAGCCGTAAAAAGCCGTCACCCCTTCAAGCGTCAGCAGGCTCATGCGTCTTCTCCCAGATAGGCTTCGCGCACGCCTGCATCTGCACGGATTTCATCCACCGTGCCGGTAGCGATGATGCGGCCATAGACCAGCACGGAAATGCGGTCGGCAAGCGCGAACACCGCGTCCATGTCATGCTCGACCAGCAGGATCGGCGCTTCCCGGCGCAGACGGTCAAGAAACTCCGTCATGGCCTTCGAACCTGAAGCGCCCAGACCTGCCATGGGTTCGTCCATGACAAAGGCCTTGGGTTTCAGTGTCAGGGCTACGGCCAGTTCGAGCTGGCGGCGCTCGCCATGGGAAAGCTGTGCGGTTCTCACCTGCGCCTTGTCCCGCAGGCCGACACGCAGAAGCGCTTCCATCGCGGCATCACGCAGGGCGCGGTTACCCAGGGCACTTGAAAACATCCCCATCACGCTAACGCCTGCACCGCTTTGTGCGCCAAGCGCGCCCAGTACGGCGTTTTCAAGCACGGTATCTTCCATGGCGAGCGCTGAAACCTGGAAGGTGCGGGCCAGTCCCCTGCGGGCGCGCTGATGGGCCTTGAGCGGTGTGATGTTTTCACCAGCAAGGAAAACCTCGCCGCTGTCGGGCGCCAGCGTTCCGCATATCTGCTGGATCAATGTCGACTTGCCGGCACCGTTGGGGCCGATGACGGCATGGATTTCACCCTGTTTCAGATCGATGGAAACATCCTCATTGGCCTTCAGCGCCGCGAAGGTCCTGGTAATGCTCCGTGCTTCAAGCACCGGGAGTAGTGTGTGTTGATCAGCCATGGGCAGCCCCCCTGCCCGACAGCAGGCCGATCAGCCCGCCTTTTGCCAGCAGCACGACAAGCAGCAGGAGCAGGCCGAGGAAGATGTGCCAGTATTCCGACAGTCCGCCAAGGAAATGCTCCAGCATGACGAAGACCACGGCACCGGCCAATGGGCCGCACAGCCGCGCCACGCCGCCAAGAATGACGAAAACCATGATCTCGCCGCTCAACTGCCAGGAAAACATGGCAGGACTGGCGAAGCGGTTGAGATCGGCAAACAATGCACCGGCAAGGGCGGTGATGGCGCCCGACAGAACAAAGGCCGCGAGCCGCAGTCGGAAGGGATCCATGCCGACAGCCTCGACACGCTGGGTCGACTGGCGTGCTGCATTGAGCGCCAGGCCGAAGGGAGAGCGGATCAGTCGCGCGTTGAAGAACAGCACGACGAGCAGAACCGCAAAGCACAGCGCAAAATACTGGATCGGGTCGAGCGTGTTGAGGCCGGGAAAGCCGTTGCGGACATAGATCGCCAGACCGTCCTCGCCGCCATAGGCGGGCCAGGAGATCGCAAAGTAGTAAAACATCTGGCCGAAGGCGAGCGTGATCATGATGAAATAGACACCGCTGGTCCGAAGTGACAGGGCACCGATAACGAGTGCAGCAACGGCGCCTGCCAGGATCGCCACGATCCAGATTACCGGCATGAACTGGGTGCCTTCGATGACAACTGGCCACTGGACAAGCGGATCATAGTTCTGCGCGTGGCTTGCCAGTATGCCCATGGCATAGCCGCCAATGCCGAAGAACACGGCATGGCCAAAACTGACCAGCCCGCCCATGCCCAGCGCGATGTTGAGTCCGGTTCCCGCAAGCGCGAGGATCGCCGCTCTCGTCGCCAGCGTTATCGTAAAAGGCGCATCGGCAAACCATGCCCATAGCGGGACGAGTCCAAGCCCTGCCAGCAGCACGAGATTGATAACCCATTCCCGGCGCGCTCCGCTCCTAATGTTTGTTACCGCGCCGCTCACGGCGCGCCTCCGAACAGGCCTTGCGGCCGGATCAGCAGCACCAGAGCCATCAGCATGTAGATCGCCATCGAAGCCAGCGCCGAACCGACCGCCGTGGCAGAGGCAGGATCCATTACGGTTCCGAAAAGAATCGGCAGAAGAAAGCGGCCCAGCGTATCGGTCAGGCCGACCAGCAGGGCGCCGATCAGGGCTCCCTTGATCGAACCGATGCCGCCGATCACGATTACCACGAATGCCAGAATGAGCACCGGCTCGCCCATGCCGACCTGAACCGACTGTATCGCGCCGACCAGCGCTCCGGCGAGACCGGCAAGGGCAGCGCCGAGCGCGAAAACGATGGTGTAGAGCTTGGAAATGTCGACGCCAAGCGCGGCGATCATCTCCCGGTCGCTTTCACCGGCGCGGATGCGGTCGCCCAGCCTTGTGTGCGTGACGAGGAAGAACAGGCCGGCGGCGATAGCAAGGCCGACGACGATCAGGGCGAGGCGGTAAGAGGAATATTCGATCCCGCCGGGCAGGGTCACGGGACCGGCAAGCCATGACGGGCGCTCGAGGTAAAGCGGGAATGAGCCGAATAGCCAGCGCGTTCCCTCCGACAGGATGAGAATCAGTGCGAAGGTGGCAAGCACCTGATCGAGGTGGTCGCGGTTGTAGAGGCGTCGGATGACCACGGTTTCGATGATGACGCCTGCGGCGGCGGCGGCAGCCAGTGCCGCGGCAAGACCGAGCAGGAAAGAACCCGACCAGCCTGCAACGGCCGCCGCCGCAAAGGCACCGATCATGAACAGGGAGCCATGGGCGAGGTTGATCAGTCCCATCACGCCGAAGACCAGTGTCAGGCCCGATGCCATCAGGAACAGCATGATGCCGAACTGCAACCCGTTCAGCAGTTGCTCAATGAACAGGATGGGAGACATTGCGGCCGTTATCGGATAGCGCCGGCCGGTGGCAGGCTGGGGATGAAGCGGGCAGGGTGTTCCCCCGCCCGCCGTTGCAGGGTTTTACTCTACAGCTTGCACTCGGCCGCATAGGCGTCCGCGTGGTCTTTCAGGGCGGTGCCGATGATCTTGTTGGTAAAGACATCGCCTTCCTTGATCACCTCGCGGACATAGATGTCCTGCACCGGATGATGGTTGCTGGCGAACTTGAAGCTGCCACGTACCGAATCGAAATCGGCCTCCTCAAGAGCAGCCCGGAACGCATCGGCATCCCCGACACTCGCCTTGCCCATGGCCGACAGAATAAGGTTCGCGGTGTCGAAGCCCTGGCTCGCATAGAGCGACGGCAGGCGGCCGTATTCCGCCTGGAAGGATTCGACAAAAGCCTTGTTGGCCGGGTTGTCGATATCCTTGTTCCACTGCGACGTGTTCTTGACGCCAAGTGCTGCCTCGCCCACGGCCTGCAGGATGCCCTGATCGAAGGAGAAGGCAGGCCCGATCAGCGGCATGCCCACGCCCGACGCGGCGTACTGCTTCATGAAGGCGATGCCCATGCCGCCCGGCAGGAAGAAGAACACGCTGTCGGCACCGGAGGCGCGGATTTGCGCGATCTCGGCCGCGTAATCATTCTGGCCGAGCTGGGTATAGATCTCCCCGGCGACATCGCCCTTGTAAAAACGCTTGTAGCCGGTCAGCGCGTCCTTCCCGGCGGGATAGTTCGGCGCCAGGATGAAGGAGTTCTTGAAGCCGGCATCGTTGGCATAGGCGCCCGCAGCTTCATGAAGGTTGTCGTTCTGCCAGGCGACGTTGAAGTAGTTCTCGTGGCAACCCTTGCCCGCCAGCGCCGAAGGACCGGCATTGGGCGAGAGATAGAACTTGCCCTGCGCCGTGGCTGCGGGAACCACTGCCATGGCAAGGTTGGACCAGATGATACCGGTCAAGATGTCGACCTTCTCGCTCTGGATCATCTTGTCTGCAAGCTGAACAGCGATATCGGGCTTCTGCTGATCGTCCTCGACGACCAGTTCGAGATCCGTATTGCCGGAATTCTTCACCGCGAGCATGAAGCCGTCGCGAACGTCGATGCCGAGGCCTGCGCCGCCGCCCGAAAGCGTGGTGATCATGCCGACCTTTACCGGCTCGGCTGCTGCCGGCAGCGTTACCGACAGTGACAAGGCGGCGGCAAGTGCCAAAGATTTCATACGCATTACAAGTCCTCCCTTTCGTTCTTCCTGCCTGCAAAAGCATTCATTTGGCTCAATTTCAACTGTTACCGCTGCCGCCCGCACCGTCAAGATTGGAATTGAGCGGTGCGGCAGTCCGCCGGGGCAATGGCCGGGCTGCCGCCCCTGTTCCAACCCTGTGCCGACTCGGCATCCAGCCGGCCGGACAGGATGGCCGATTGTTCCGGCATTCGGGCGATTGCCTGAGAGGCGGAAAGACGGGATAGTGTCAGGGCAATTGCGTGTTCCGGGAGGAAGGCTTGATGTCGGGTGCGAACTACACGCCGGTCGCCGGTCAGTTCGACAGGATTGCTGCATTCGTGCTGGCGAAAAAGCCGGACATCCCGGAAAGCTCGATTCGAATGGCTGCCCGGCTGCTGGTCGATACCATCGGTGTGTGTGCGGGTGCAGCCAATCTCGAAGTGGGAAAGATAGCGCGGGAATTTGCCACCAGCTTCATCGCTGGCGGTTCGCCGCAAGCTGCTGCTCCCATTCTGTTCGACGGCAGGATGGCGAGCCTGCCGGGCGCTGCCTATGCCGCCGCGACCCAGATCGACAATCTCGACGGCCATGACGGCTACAACCCGGTCAAGGGTCATATCGGCTGCGCGGTGGTTCCGGCGCTGCTTGCCTTTTCCAGGCACCTGCCGGAACTGGGCGGACGCGAGGCGCTCGAAGCCATGGTCATTGCCTATGAGGTGGCAGCCCGTGCCGGAAAGGCGCTACATGGCACGGTCAGCGACTATCACACTTCCGGCGCCTGGAATGCGCTCGGCGTGGCGGCACTTGGCTGCCGTCTGCTCGGTCATGACGAAAGCACGCTGCGCCATGCCATCGGCATTGCCGAATATCACGGTCCGCGCAGCCAGATGATGCGCGAGATCGACAATCCCACCATGCTGCATGACGGCTCGGGCATGGGTGCAATGGTGGGAGTCTCCTCCGTTCTGCTGGCAGCCAAAGGCTTTACCGGCGCACCGGCGGCAACCCTGGAAATGTCTGAAGCCGCACCCTTCTGGCAGGACCTCGGGGAGCACTGGACCATCGAGCAGAATTACGTGAAGCCTTATCCGATCTGCCGCTGGGCGCATGGCTCAATCGATGCGGTGCGGGCCATCGTGCTGGCCAACCGGGTTACGCCGGACGCCGTTGCCTCAATCGAAATTAGGACATTTCACGAAGGTTCCCGGCTTTTCGCCGGCATGCCGGAAAACACCACCCAGGCGCAATACAGCCTGCCCTTTGCCGTCGCGACATTTCTTCGCCATGGCCGTATCGGCCCGGAACATGTGCAGGGGGCAGCGCTCTCGGATCCTGGGGTTGCCGAAATGCTCAAGCTGATCACCGTCAGCGAAAGCGCCCGTCACAACGACCGGTTCCCCTCGGGCCGCTGGGCAGATGCAACCATCGAACTGAAAGACGGAACCCGGTTCAAATCGGGTGACACCAATGCACGTGGCGGTCCGGATTCGCCGTTCAGCGATGAAGAACTGCGCGAGAAATTCGAGGCGATGACATTGCGGATGCTGGGAGCAGATCGTGCCGGACGGATATGGCAGGCCGGGCTGGGTCTTGTGAAGGCCGCTGCACCGTTTGCGCCCTTCGCCGAGCTGCTTTATCCGCCGGCCAATCCTGCCTGAAACCATCCTTTAGAAAGCCGCTGCTTGACTCTCTTCAGCCGCTTTGCTTAACTGGAACAAAAGAAGAACATTTGATTGAAACGCCATGCCGTCCCTATCCATGCTGAAGCAGATGGCCGGGCAAGTGACCGGACTGGCCGGCGGGCCGGCAGACGGACAAGCAGGCCGTTTGCCGGATGCAAATGCCACGCAGGAAGAAGCCCGGCTGCCCCTCGGCGTGCCAGCCATCGACGCCTGTCTTTCAGGCGGCCTTGTCCGGCACGGGCTTCACGAAGTGCGCTGCTCCCAGAGCCGCGACATCGGCACTGCGGCGGGATTTATCCTGTCGCTGCTGGCGCGCGCGGCCCGGGAGGCAGGCTCGGCGGCAGGTGCGGCAAATGGCCGGATACTCTGGGTCATCGATCCGGCTTCGGCTTTCGACAGCGGTCTGCCGTTTCCCGATGGTTTGCGGCAGCACGGTATCGATGCAGGCCGCCTTGTCCTCGTTCGTCCGGAGCGCCTCAGGGATGCGATCTGGAGCGCCGGGGAGGCGGCCAGATGCGGCGATCTTGCCGCGCTGATTGTCCAGGTCAGGGGCAATCCGCCGGCCTTCGATGCAACGGTGAGCCGCCGGCTGCTGCTGCGCGCGCGCGAAAACAGGGTATTCACCCTGATCCTGCGCCAGAGCGGCGAGGAGGAGGCAGGCGCTGCACTGACACGATGGCATGCCGCTGTCTGTCCTTCCCTGCCGGATGAGGGCCTGGCCAATAAGGCGCGGCCCTGGGCGGTCGGGCACATGCGGCTTGTTCTGACCCTTGAAAAGAACCGCAACGGCCAGACGGGACAATGGCACGTTTCATGGAATCCGCAGACCGGAGCCTTTGAACATGCAGCGCAGAACCCAAAAGCAGCGCATTCTGGCCATCCTCTTTCCGTTTCTTCCGACCGACCGGATCGCGCGGCAGAAATGGGGCCGGTCCTGGCGCTTGAGCGGGCGTCCTGAGGCACCGCCATTCGTCATCATCGATACGGTTAAAAACGCCCTGCGCGTCACCGCCCATGAAGAGGGAATGGAACGCCACGGGATTGCCCGGGATCAAAACCTGAGCGATGCCCGTGCCATCATTCCCGCTCTTGAATGCGTTCAGCATGACGCTGCAGCCGATCATGCCCTTTTATGCTCGCTCGCTCGCTGGTGCGAGCGCTATACGCCACTGGTGGCATTGAGTGCGGGCAGTGGCCTGTTTCTCGATATTACCGGCTGCGCCCATCTGTTCGGTGGCGAAGCTTCTCTCCTCGCCGATGTTGAAACCCGGCTTGCTGCCCAGGGCTTCAGGACATCCACTGCGATAGCCGATACCGCGGGTGCTGCCTGGGCGGTTGCTTGGTACGGGATCGGCCACAAGAAACAGCGCGTCATTCCGGCCGATGAACATGCGGCAGCACTTGAACCTCTGCCTGTCTCCGCCTTGCGCCTGCCCCGGGAAACGGCAGCCGAACTGATCAAGCTCGGCCTTGCCACCATAGGCTCCATTGCAGAGCTTCCCCGCGCGCCGCTGGCTGCCCGCTTCGGCGCCCATCTGCTGCGCCAGCTTGATCATGCCCTTGGCCGCGAAGACGAGGTGCTGTCGCCCATGCAGCCGGTGGCGGAACTCGTTTGCGAAAAGCGTTTTGCCGATCCGATCATTGACGAAGAGACTATCCGTCAGGTCCTTGCCCGGCTCATTGGCAACGCCATTCCAATGCTCGAGCGACGCGGGCTCGGCATGCGCCAATGCACGCTTCGCCTGTTTCGTGCCGATGGCGATGTCGCCTCTCTTACCGTGCAGTCGGGCAGCCCCCTGCGCGATGCAGGCCGAATGGCGGCGCTGTTTCATGAGCGCCTTGCTGCCCTGCATGACGGCAGCGAAGCGGAATGGGATGCCGGTTTCGGCTTCGACCTGATCAGGCTTTCCATCGAGAAAACCGAGCCGCTTGCAGCACACCAGCACGACATGATGGTGAACGGAAGCACCGGTGACGAAATCGGCCATTTGGTCGACCGTCTGTCGGCAAGACTGGGGGCGGAAAGAATCCAGGTGATCGGGGATCATGACAGTCATGTCCCGGAGCGCCGGAGCATCTTTTCCGCTGCCATTCGTTCCGGGGCCGGTTACAGCGGCTTTCGCGAAGGCGCGCTAGCGCTCGCCGCAGATATCCCGCCAATTCACGTCACCCGGCCGCTTCTGCTGCTCGCTCGGCCGGAGCTGCTCGAGGTCATCGCCGAAGTGCCGGATGGTCCGCCCAGCCGGTTTCGCTGGCGCAGGGTGCCATACAAGGTCCATCGCTGCGAGGGGCCGGAGCGCATTGCCTGCGAATGGTGGAAGGACGGACGCGGCTATCACACCCGCGACTATTACCGCGTCGAGGATGAAGCCGGTTATCGCTTCTGGCTGTTCCGCCACGGGCTGTATGAGCGCGAAACCAATGCCCCGAAATGGTTCATGCACGGGCTGTTCGCATGAAGCCTGCAAGCCGTTCCATACCGCGCTATGCGGAACTCTGCGTAACCAGCAATTTCTCCTTTCTGCGCGGTGCCTCGCATCCCGAGGAACTGGTGAACCGGGCAGGGAAACTGGGCTTCGCCGGCATTGCCATCACCGACCGCAATTCGCTGGCCGGCGTTGTGCGCGGCCATATGGCGGCAAAGGAGGCCGGCATCCGGTTCGCCACCGGCTGCCGGCTGGTGTTCATGGATGGAACTCCCGACATTCTGGTCTGGCCGAAGGACCGCAAGGCCTATGGAAATCTCTGCGAACTGCTCAGTCTGGGCAAGCGCCGCGCGCCCAAGGGCGAATGCCATCTGACATTGCAGGATCTGCTTGAACGGGGCGAAGGCTGCCTGCTGGCAGTGGTGCCTACAGGCAACCGGACAGAACCGCTTGAACAGTGTCTTGAACGGCTACGCCTGTCTTTCCCCGGCCATATCCACCTTGCTCTCTGCCGTCGCCATGGCACAGACGACCAGCGTCATTTCTCGGCCATGGCAGAAGTGGCGCGAAAGATGGCAACGCCGCTGCTTGCCATCGGCGACATACTCTATCACGTGCATGAGCGCCGTCCGCTGCAGGACGTTGTGACCTGCATTCGCGAGCACGAAACCCTTGCCACCATCGGCATGAAATTGCTTGCCAATGCCGAGCGCCACCTGAAGCCGCCGGGCGAAATGCTGCGCCTGTTCAAAGGTTATGAGGAAGCTGTCCACGAGACCGTGAGACTGTTTTCCCGCATCGGCTTTTCCCTCGACGAACTGTCCTACCAGTATCCCGATGATCCGGTCTTTGAGGAACTGGGTGACAAGTCGCTTCCCTCGCAGGAAGCGCTGGAACGGCTGACCGCCATCGGCTTGAAACGGCGCTATCCCGGTGGCGCGCCGCAAAAAGTGCTCGCGGCAATCGCCCATGAGACCGCCCTGATCGGCAAGCTCAACTACGCGCCGTATTTCCTTACGGTTTACGACATCGTCCGCTTTGCCCGCAGCCAGAAAATTCTCTGTCAGGGGCGGGGATCGGCGGCCAATTCCGCCGTCTGTTACTGTCTTGGCATCACCGAGGTCGATCCGGGCAAGGTCGATCTTCTGTTCGAGCGCTTCATCTCCGAGGAGCGCAACGAGCCGCCCGACATCGATGTCGACTTCGAGCACGAGCGCCGCGAGGAGGTCATCCAGTACATCTACGGGAAATACGGGCGGGAGAAAGCCGGCCTTGCGGCAACCGTCATCACCTACCGCTCGAAATCGGCAATCCGCGAGGTAGGCAAGGTTTTCGGCCTCTCCGAAGACGCTATCACAGCGCTTTCCGGTACCCGCTGGGGCAGCCATTCCGGTGCGCCTGATGCGGAGGATGTGCGCCGCGCGGGGCTCGACCCCGGCGACAAGCACATCATGCAGATGATGGATCTCGCCCGCCAGATCATCGGCTTTCCGCGCCATCTCTCCCAGCATGTGGGTGGCTTCGTAATCACCCGAGACCGGCTCTCCTCACTCATCCCGATCGAGAATGCGGCAATGGAAGACCGCACCATCGTCGAATGGGACAAGGACGATCTTGAAAGCCTCAACATGCTCAAGATCGATGTGCTGGCGCTCGGCATGCTGACCTGCCTGCGCAAGGCCTTTGCGTTGCTTGAAGCCCATTACGGACAGACGGAAACCTTGTCTTCTGTCGAGCAGGATGACAAGCCGACCTATGACATGATCTGCCGGGCAGATACGCTCGGCGTGTTCCAGATCGAAAGCCGGGCGCAGATGTCGATGCTGCCGCGCCTCAAGCCACGCAATTACTATGATCTGGTGATCGAGGTGGCGATCGTTCGCCCGGGTCCGATCCAGGGCAAGATGGTGCATCCCTATCTGAAGCGCCGCAAGGGCATCGAAAAGGTCACCTACCCCAAGCCGGAACTGGAGCAAGTGCTCAAGAAGACGCTCGGCGTGCCGCTGTTTCAGGAGCAGGCGATGAACATTGCCATCGTCGCCGCCAAATTTACCCCCGGCGAGGCCGATAAATTGCGCCGCGCCATGGCGACCTTCCGGCGGGTCGGTACGATCGGCAATTTCGAGCGCAAGATGGTCGAGGGCATGGTCGCCAACGGCTATGAACGGGATTTTGCCGAGCACTGCTTCCGCCAGATCGAGGGGTTCGGCGACTACGGCTTTCCCGAAAGCCATGCAGCAAGCTTTGCCCTGCTGGTCTATGTCTCCTGCTGGCTGAAATGCCATTACCCGGACGCCTTCTGCGCTGCCATGCTGAATTCCCAGCCCATGGGCTTTTATGCCCCGGCCCAGCTCATCCGCGATGCGCGCGAGCATGGCGTGGAAATCCGGCCCGCCGACATCAACCACTCGGACTGGCATTCCACACTGGAACCCGATGCCAAGCCCTGTCCCGTCAATGCGCGGCACCAGTCCATGGGGGGTATCATGAAAAACACCCACGCAGTGCGGCTGGGACTGCATCAGGCCAAGGGATTCGGCAAGGAAGATTCCGAAAAGCTGGTCCGGCAGCGCGGTGGTGGCTATGCCAGCGTGCGCGATCTGTGGATGCGCTCCGGTCTTTCGAAACGGGCGCTTGAAAAACTGGCGGATGCCGACTGCTTTGCCTCCATCGGGCTTAACCGGCGCGATGCGCTTTGGGCGGTCAAGACGCTCGATCCGCTGAGCGCGGCAGAACGCCTGCCGCTGTTTGCTGCAACGGGCCGGGCATCAGGCAAGAAACTGCAGGACGAGCCGGAGGTTACCCTGCCTGCCATGCCGAGGGGTGAACAGGTCATCAGCGATTACCGCAGCCTGTCCTTTTCCCTGAAGGATCATCCGATGCGGTTTCTGCGCCCACGGCTTCTTGCCCATGGCTGCGTCGAAAGCGTTTGCCTTGAGAAGATGCGTACCGGAACGCGCGCCAGGGTGGCCGGGCTTGTCCTGGTGCGCCAGCGTCCGGGTACCGCCAAGGGCGTTATCTTTGAGACCATCGAGGACGAAACCGGCATTGCCAACATCATCGTCTGGCGCAAGGTATTCGAGCAATTCCGCACCATCGTTCTGGGCAGCCGCTGCATCGGGGTACGCGGCAAGGTGCAGAACGAGGATGGAGTCATCCATATCGTAGCAGAATATCTGGAAGACCTGACGCCGATGCTGGCAGCCGTCGTCAATATGGACATTCCGCTCGACGGGCTTGCCCATGCTGACGAGGTTCGAAAACCGGTCTATCAGATGGGGCCTGGAAACCGGCCCCGACACCGGCTTCGGCAGGTCTTTGATCAGGCGCTGGAAACAGGCCGGCAGGGCGATGCGGCCATCTCCTCGACCCACCAGATCCTGCCCAGGGGCCGGAACTTTCACTGAACATGCAAAACCGGGAAAAATGGTGCCCAGAAGAGGACTCGAACCTCCACGGCCGTTAAGCCACTGGCACCTGAAGCCAGCGCGTCTACCAATTCCGCCATCTGGGCCCAATAAGGGTAAAGCTGGCCGGTTGCCCGGCAGCAGGCGTGACGTTTAGGCGTTGCCGTCCTGACTGTCAACGCGTTTTCTTGGCCAATCAAGCAGGCAGGCCGATACCCGATGGGCGGCAGCAAAACGCCCCTGCGCATCGCTGCAACCTGCGTCCGGTTGCGCTCTGGACCGCAGCCGCGTAATCGGCTAACCGTCAGGAAGAAGCGGGCCGTTCGCCTGTCCCGTGCCACGGGCTTGCCGGCCTCTGATACGATCCGCACCGTTTCCTTTCTGCAAGGCAATGACCATGAAAAACCTTCCCCAGCGCGTTACAGTTTTCGGCGGCTCCGGCTTTCTTGGTCGCCATGTCGTGCGGGCGCTTGCCAAGCGCGGCTACCGCGTTCTGGTGGCCTGCCGCAGACCCGACCTTGCCCAGCATCTCCAGCCGCTTGGCGACCTCGGCCAGATCAAGGCGATCCAGGCCAATGTACGTGTCCGCTGGTCGGTCGACCGGGCCGTGCAGGGCTCGGATGCGGTGATCAACCTGACCGGCACCTTCAACACCGGCGGCCGCAACAACATGGCTGCGGTTCAGGACTTTGGTGCCCGCGCCATTGCAGAGGCGGCCCGCGCCCAGGGCGCCCGGCTCGTCCATGTCAGCGCCATCGGCGCCGATCCCGATTCGCCGTCGCAATACGGCCGCACGAAGGCGGCGGGCGAGGCGGCGGCGCTCGAAACCGTCCGCAACGCCGTCGTCTTCCGCCCTTCCGTCATGTTCGGCCCGGAGGATGATTTCTTCAACCGGTTCGCCGCCATGGCGAAAATCGCGCCCTTCCTGCCGGCGATCGGCGGCGGCCATACGAAGTTTCAGCCGGTCTATGTCGGCGATGTGGCCGAAGCCATCGCCAGATCCATCGATGGCGAACTGGGTGGCGGCAAGGTCTATGAGCTTGGCGGCCCGCAAGTGGCGACGTTCCGCGAATGCATGGACATCATGCAGGAAGTCATCCACCGCGAGCGCGGTTATCTCCCGCTGCCCTGGTTCCTTGCCGAGGCCATCGCACGCCTCACCGGCTGGCTGCCCGGTGCGCCGATTACCGTCGATCAGGTGCTGATGCTGAAACGCGACAACATCGTTTCCGACGAGGCCCGCCGCCAGAAGCGCACACTAGAAGGCATCGGTATCAAGCCGCGTTCCATGCGCTCGATCCTGCCTTCCTATCTGATCCGCTTCCGCCCGCAGGGGCAGTTCACCCGAAAGGGCGAAGCCTGATCGTGCCTCAACAGGCGCTGAACGGCTTCGGCCTGTCTGGCCGGGCGGCGCCATGAGCAGTTTGCTGAGCCTGCCGGCGGAGATATCTCCTGCCATTGCCCTTGGCCTGTGTGCGGCAAGTTTCCTCACATCCGGTTTTACGGCGGCCTTCGGCATCGGTGGCGGCGTATCGCTGCTGGCGCTGATGGGCTTTCTGCTGCCCGTCGGCGTGCTGATTCCCGTCCACGGCATCGTCCAGCTTGGCTCCAATGCAGGCCGGGCGCTGGTCCAGCGTTCCCATATAGGCTGGTCGGTGCTGGCGGTGTTCCTCGCCGGCGCGGTGATCGGCGCGCTCCTGGGCGCGCGTTTTGTCGTCGAGCTTGATGACGCTCTGCTCAAGATTCTGCTCGGCGCGTTCATCCTGCTGACTGTCTGGCTGAAACTGCCGGCACTGCAGAAAGCCGGCTGGCCAACCTTCGGGCTGGGCGGCTTTGCAACCACTTTTGCATCGATGTTCGTCGGGGCGACCGGCCCGCTGGTTATCATCCTGTTCGAAAAGCTCTTTGCCGAGCGGCGCCAGGTCGTCGCCACCCATGCCGCCGCCATGGTTGCCCAGCATAGCCTCAAGGTCGCGGCTTTCGCGCTTGCGGGTTTTGCCTTTGCCCAGTGGCTGCCGCTGCTTGCCGCCATGATCGCCACCGGCTTTGCCGGTACGCTCGCCGGTTCGCGCCTGCTCAATGCCATGCCGGAAGCAGCCTTTCGCACCGGCTTCCGGATTGTCATGACCTTGCTGGCGCTGTTGATGATTGTCCGCGGTATCGCGGCGGCGCTCGGCTGACGGCGCTTTATACTGCGGCAAGCGCCGGCAGTCCGGGCACCCATTCGTACAGCATGGCGAACAGCAGCAGTGCCAGCAGCAGCCGGTAGACCATGAAGATGAAGAAGCTGACACGCTTTACCATCGCCATCAGCAGGGCGATGGCGGCAAGCGCGGCGAGAAAGGTCAGCGCCGCAGCCCAGATCGCGTCTGCCGGGATCGACTGCCCGCTTTCCATGAAATCGAGCGTTACGAAGGCGCCCGCACCGGCAATTGCCGGAATGCCGAGCAGAAAGGAGAACCGTGCAGCTTCCGGCCGTTCGAAGCCCATCAGGCGCGCTGCCGTCATCGTGATGCCGGACCGGCTGGTGCCGGGGATCAGCGCCAGCGCCTGCGCGACGCCGATGATCAGCGCCGGGGGAAGTTTCATGTCTTCCATCTTCTTCAATTGTGGCCCCAGCACATCCGCCGCATAAAGCAGGATGCCGAAGATAACCGCGTTCCAGGCAACGAGTTCCACGCTGCGCAGGTTGTCGCCAAAGCCGCTCTTTTTCAGAAACAGGCCGAACAGCACCGCCGGGATGGTTGCCAGAATGATGTAACCCGCCATGCGGGAATTGTCGTTCATGCGCAGCCGCAACAGGTCGAAGCCGCCGCCAATCAGCTTCAGCACGTCTCGCCAGAAATAGGCGATCACCGCAAACAGCGATCCCACATGAACCATCACATCGGTTACCACACCCTGATCGGGCCAGCCGGTAAAGGCGGGGATAAGGATCAGGTGGCCGGAGGAAGATATCGGCAGGAACTCGGTAATCCCCTGGACGATGGCGAGGACGATAATCTGTTCGATGGTCATTAAAGAAGGTCCCGGTAGCCGGCTGCCCGAAAATCGTCACGGGGTACGGCGATAGAAGCGCCAGCTTGCAGCGAATCGGCCTAGTCTCTATACCCCCTGCTGCAACGGTTTTGAACGGGCGGCAGCGGCATCTTTCATGATCCAGCTTTATCACCATCCCATGTCCGGCGCATCGCGCTATGTTCGCCTCATTCTCGGCGAATACGGTGTTTCGGCAGAATTCAGCGAGGAAAAGCCCTGGCTGCGCCGCGAGGAGTTCCTGTCGCTCAATCCCGCCGGCACCGTTCCGGTGATGATCGACGAAGCCGTTTTCCCCAATGGCGGCGGGCCCGGCATTGTCGTCGGCGCCGTGGTGATCGGCGAATATCTAGATGAGACCGTCGGCGCGATGATGCGCGACCGCCGCCTGATGCCGGAAAACTCCGCAAACCGTGCCGAAACGCGGCGGCTGGTCGAGTGGTTCATCCACAAGTTCGAGGCCGAGGTCGGGCGCTACCTCGTCCAGGAACGGGTCTGGAAACACCTGATGCGGGCCGACGGCAGCGGCGGCTCGCCCGACTCCACGGCAATCCGCGCAGGCCGCGCCAACCTGAAATCCCATCTGCGCTATCTCGACTGGCTGGTACAGTCGCGCAACTGGCTTTCCGGAAGCCGGCTTTCGCTTGGAGACCTGGCCGCCGCCGCTTCCCTCTCGGTGCTCGACTATCTCGGCGAAATTCCCTGGGACAGCGAACCGGCGGTGCGCGACTGGTACGCGCGGGTGAAGTCGCGGCCCTCCTTTCGCCCGATCCTGGCCGACAAGCTGGCCGGTCTGCCACCGGCCTCCCACTATGTCGACCTCGATTTCTAGGGGCATTTCTTGACTCGCCCGCTCGACAAGCCGGCAATCCGCGAACTGGCGCAATCCTTCGGTTTTTCCGCTTGCCGGTTCTGCGATGCCGGTTTGCCTTCCGGTGTCGGCGAACGGCTGCAGAACTTCCTTGCCGCCGGTTATCACGGCACGATGGGCTGGATGGCGGAAACCCTCGACCGCCGCCTCTCGCCACAGGCGATGTGGCCGGACGCGAAGACGGCCATCGTCTTGACGATGAATTACGGCCCCGATCACGATCCGCTTGCCGTCCTTGCAAAAACAGACCGGGCCGCCATTTCCGTTTATGCCAGGAACCGCGACTATCACGATGTCATCAAGGGCCGCCTCAAGCACGTCGCCGGCAAGATCGCTTTGACGCACGGCTGCGCGGTCAAAGTGTTTGTCGACACCGCGCCGCTGATGGAAAAACCGCTGGCCGAGAAGGCCGGTATCGGCTGGCAGGGCAGGCACACCAATCTCGTCTCTCGGGAGCTTGGCTCGTGGTTTTTCCTCGCCGTCATCCTGACCGACGCCGTGCTTGAACCCGATGCGGCGGAGACCGACCATTGCGGCTCGTGCCGGGCCTGTCTCGATATCTGCCCGACCGCTGCCTTTCCCGCGCCCTATCAGCTCGATGCCCGGCGCTGTATTTCCTATCTTACGATCGAGCATGCCGGCCCCATCAACCGTGAGTTGCGCCCGCTGATGGGCAATCGCATATACGGCTGCGACGACTGCCTCGCCGTCTGCCCGTGGAACAAGTTCGCCGCCACTGCCGCCGAACAGAAACTGCGCGCCCGCAGCGATCTGATGGAGCCCGAACTCGCCATGCTTTGCGGACTTGACGATGCCGCTTTCCGCGCCTTCTTCTCCGGCTCGCCGGTGAAGCGCATCGGCCGCGACCGCTTCATCCGCAACGTGCTGATCGCCATCGGCAATTCGGGCGATAGCGCACTTGCCGAATGCGCCCGCGCACGGCTCGATGATGCCTCGCCCCTTGTGCGCGGTGCCGCCGTCTGGGCGCTGTCGCGCCTGCTTGAGAGTGACGATTTCGAAAGTCTCGCCGACGAACTTGCCGCTTCCGAGCAGGATGAAGGCGTGCAAACCGAGTGGCGCGCCGCCATCGCCGGCGAAGCAACAGCCGGCAACGAGGCCGCGGGCAGGAGCACAATGTCATGAGCATAACGAGCAGGGACAACTTGCTGATCTTCGGCTGCGGCTTTTCCGGCGAGGCAATCGCCAGACTTGCTGCCGGAAATTTCGCGGCCATCACCGGCACGACCCGCGATGCGGCGAAGGCGGACCGCATCCGCAATGCCGGCGCCGAGCCGCTCGTCTTCGACGGAGAAGCGCTTTCGCCCGAACTCGTCTCCAGACTTGCCGGCACGACCCATCTGCTCGTCTCCATTGCGCCCGGTGAAGCGGGCGATCCCGTGCTCAACGCCCTTGAGAAATCGGAGGCCGCTCTGCCCGCATTGAAGTGGACCGGCTATCTCTCCACCGTCGGCGTCTACGGCGATCACGGCGGCGCCTGGGTCGACGAGCAGACCGAACCTCGCCCCGCCTCGAAGCGCTCCCGCCAGCGCCTTGAAGCCGAAACCGCCTGGCGCACTTTCGCCGGCGCGCGCGGCCTGCCGCTCGCGGTCCTGCGCCTTTCCGGCATTTACGGCCCCGGCCGCAATGCCTTCGTCAATATCGCCAACGGCACCGCGCGCCGCCTCGTCAAACCCGGCCAGGTCTTCAACCGCATCCACCGCGACGACATCGCTGCCGCCGCCCTCGCCGCTGCGCGCAAGAAGGCGGGCGGCATCTTCAACATCACCGACGACGAACCGGCCCCGCCGCAGGATGTCGTCACCTTCGCCCACCAACTCGCCGGCGTCGCACCACCGCCCGAGACCGATTTCGAGACCGCCGATCTCTCGCCGATGGCCCGCAGCTTCTACGGCGAGAACAAGCGCGTCTCCAACGCGAAGTCGAAAGCCGAACTCGGCCTCGCCTACGCCTTTCCCGACTACCGCACGGCCCTGACGCGGATGTGGCGCGAGGAAAGCTGGAAGCCGCAATAGCCGCTTCTTCCGTGCGCTCCTCCAGGCAGTCGCCCCACCCATCCTGCCGCAGCAGTTCAGGGCGGGGATAAATCTTCACGCCCCCTCAAAGCCGCTCAGCACATTTGCCGCGTTGAGCCCGATCTCCTTCACGCCGTAGCCGCCTTCCATGCAGAACAGCGTCGGCAGCTTCGCTTTCGCGATCTCCCCGCCATAGTGCAGGAAGTCCTCGCTCGAGAGCCGGAAGAAGGAGATCGGATCCTTCTCGAACGTGTCGACGCCGAGCGAGACGACGAGCCCTTCCGCGCCGAATGCCGCAATGCGCCGCAAGGCGTCCTTCAGCGCATCCTTCCACGCGCCGTAAAGCGTGCCCGGCGGCAGCGGATAGTTGGCGGTCGACCCTTCGCCTTTCCCTTCGCCGGTCTCGTCGGCAAAGCCGAGAAAATGCGGAAAGGCGTCGAGCGGATCGCCATGCAGCGAGGCGAAGAAGACATCGCCGCGCCGGTAGAAGATGTCCTGCGTGCCGTTGCCGTGATGAAAGTCGACATCGAGGATCGCCACCTTCTTCATGCCGCCATCGAGCCAGGCCTGCGCTGCCACCGCCGCATTGTTGATGAAGCAATAGCCGCCATACTGATCGATCGAGGCGTGATGGCCCGGCGGCCGGCACAGCGAAAATGCCGGCTTGCCGGTTTCAAGAACGTGTCTTGCCCCAGTCATCGCCACCTGCATCGAGGCGATCGCCGCCTCCCATGTGCCGGCGCTGATCGCCGTCTCGGCGGCAAAGGCGTAATAGCCGAGCGCGCCGTCGACATCGCGCGGCGGCCGGTTCGCCTGCATGCGCCGGGCCGGAAAGCAGGTCGGGATCGCCTCGCCCTTGAAGCCCTCGGCGAGCCAGCGCTCCCACACCGTCGCCATGAAGGCGAGATAGCCCGCATCGTGCAGCTTGCGCGCCACCGAAAGATCGAAGGCTTCCGGCGCCACTACATCCTTGTGCCCCTGCGCCCTTGCCGCCTTCAAAATCCACTCGGCGCGGAACGGCGCCTCGAACGGCGGCACGAGCTGCCCGCCGTAAAGCTCCGTCTCCGCATCGCGCAGCGCATGCTTCTCGCTGTAGATTACCCGCATCCTGTCATCCCTCTCGCATCCTGAGCTCGTAAAACCATAGCGGCGCTGCCTGCCGCCGTCACCTGTGCTGCAACCGGCAATTCAAGTTTTAACGGTTTCTCCAACGCCGTTTTTACCCGCTTCGTATACGATGAAGGCAGCACGAACCTTGACGGGTGGGCGCCTTGCCGGGACAGGCATATCGGGCGCCGGGCTGTGGGCGGAAGGAGTTTGTGATGAGCAGTTTTGATCCCGGCAAGCCGGAACCAAGGCCGAGCCTTGTACAGCAGGCGCGTGGCCTTGCCATGTATGTTTTCGACGACGAGCCGCCGCCGGCGGCCGATGCCAATCGTCCCTTCGCCCAGGCGCTTGCCTGGTCGAGCTACTTCGTCCTCGCCTTTGTCGGCCAGTGCGTCTTCAACCAGCCGGCCATGGCCGCCGTCATCACCGGCACCATTTCCACGACGGGTGAACTGATCGGCCTGATCGATCCGGCGCGCGACATGAGCGCGCTTGTCCAGCAGCTTCGCGGCACGATCTGAGAAATTTCTGTCTGCGGCCTCGCCCCTCCTGAGTTTGTCGAAGGGGGGAGAGGATACGCAGGCCCGGTAAGACAAGCCGCAGGCGCAGTCGTACCGTTGGCCGCAGTTGGTGAGCCACCCCTCATCGCCTTCGTTACACTCAGGCACTTCTCCCCTGAGGGGAGAAGGTGACATGCTCCGCCGTTCACGCGGCAGCCTCCTGTCCGTGGCTTGAAGAAGGAAGGTGCTTTCGGCATTTCCCCTTCCTTGCAGGGGCAATTGCCTGCCGCACCGAACCACGTCGCGCTGCGATGCAGCGCTTGCGGGGAACATCCCAAGCGGCTGAAGAAGCCGCCGAGGCTATGCCCCAATGATCTCTTTGCTCCCTGCAGCGGCAGCGAAGCTGCTCGCGTGAGGGCATTTCAAGGGTTCAAATCTTGCGCTTCGCCCCGGATGAGCTGGGGCTCAACGTGCGATTTGAACTGGGCAAACACGGGACCCGGGTGCCATATCCATAGGGTCATGTGTGTGCGACCCTTCCGGGTCCCGCGCGGAGATTTGTTGTCTGGAGGGACTCTTCAGCACACTGTTCCGCCCCAGCATCAAGGCTGCCCCCGGGTCCTTCAGGCAGCCGGAACCCGTTCCGGCATACATCCGCCTTCCATCCCGGCAACGGGTTGCCGGTTTTCCGGCGGAGGCCCTTCACCCGATGGCGAAGACGCTCCGCTGCTGCCACGCCCCCAATCCAACGGCGATATCAGACCGGTGTCTGCACGGGTGACAGTGCGCAAAGCATAGGAGGTTTCGGGGTGGGGGATATCTTTTAATGCGTCATCCTCGGACAAGCGGCGCAGCCGCGATGATCCGAGGATCCATTCCGTGATTTATCCAATGTCAATGAACCAACAACGGTAGTCATCCTCGGGCTTGTCCCCATTATGCGGCAGGCATTTGCTGAGCAAATGCCGAGAGCGGGACCCAGCACCAAAGTTAAATTACTGGATCCTCGGCTCAAGGCCGAGGATGACTAAGAAAGGATTTGAGCCTGTCGAAGGGTCGCATGTTGTTTTGTGCTGCCCCTTCAGGGGCTTCCTCGTCCTTCGACAAGCTCAGGATGAGGGAAGGGCGGGCGCGTTATCCTCCACCGTCATTCCCGGTGTTTGTCATAATCCATTCCGCGATTTATCCCGTGAGCCCCCACGCAAAGCGCGCGTCACCCCGGTTGCCATGCAAACCGGGTCCCACTGTGCCCATCTGCAAGCACTGGCGATGATGTTAGGCAAGATCGGGATACAATTACCGCCAGCATAAACATATCGTTCGCGCGCGAAGTGATGATGCAAGCGAACGATCCCACACACAAGTTCAGCCTGAGTAAGACCAATGGTTCAATGGACCCCGGTTTGCATGGCACCGGGGTGACGCCTGTTATGTATATCGGTCGACGCAAGAGGGAACAGCTTAAACCGATCCTAGTCATCCCAGGGCCGTGTCTGCAGTGGGGTTCTAGCTATGTAAAGGGCGAGTCGCCTCGCTTAAACAAAGAGGACTATTTCGATCCCAACAGAAA
The DNA here is from genome assembly GCA_023954255.1 of Phyllobacteriaceae bacterium. GTDB lineage: Bacteria > Pseudomonadota > Alphaproteobacteria > Rhizobiales > Rhizobiaceae > Salaquimonas. The sequence goes on from JAMLIH010000035.1 coordinate 30,261, forward strand.
ATGGACCTTATCGCATGGCAGCCATGAAACAGAAGAAAAAACTATTTTCATGCGGCGACAAGAATTAGGTATTTGAAAACAGGCAAATATAGGCCTTGGAATTTTCGTGGAGACGAGGCAGTTTCATAGCTGTTGATAACTAAGTTGACTAGATAGAGGTAAGACATTAAAGAGTCTGTTCACTTATTGTTCATGGAGACTGTTATGAGCACAAGTGACGTATATCTTTGAAGGCAATGATGCAATTAATTGCCCGACAGACTTTCACCCCAGAAAGATTATTGGAACTGGTAGCCTCACCGGGAGCGCTCAGAGGCCCAAATATACAATCTGTGTGATGGGGCGAGAACTCAGACAGAAATTGCAAAAGAAACAAACGCTGATAGGGGAAATCTGAGCAAGCAGATCAGCAGATGGATAGAAGAGGGGATATTAGTCAAAGTGACTGACGGTTACTGATAAATCCTACTATGTACCTACTTCTGCATCTCGCCCTGGCTCAGATCGATTGAGACCGGGGTGCCGAGCGCCTGGTACTTGATATAGGTGGTAAGCGGCCTCTGACCGCCCTTGTCGAAGGCATAGGCTGAATGGCCCCGAGTTTTCTAGACACCCTCGGTCTTCATTTTCTGCTGCCGTTCGAACTCTACGGGTGACAGCATCCCGTTCCTGACATGCTTGCGTGTAGGGTTATAGAACATCTCGATGTAGTCGAACACATCCCGTCTGGCCTCGACGCGGGTCTTGTAGGTTCGACGCCGTATCCGTTCCCGCTTGAGCAGGTTGAAGAAGCTCTCCGCTACTGCGTTGTCATGACAGTTTCCGCGCCGGCTCATTGAGTGCTCAAGATTGTGAGCCTTGAGGAAGGCAGCCCAATCCATGCTGGTGAACTGCGAGCCCTGGTCAGAATGGATCAGCACCCTGGTCTTTGGCTTTCTACGCCACACGGCCATGAGCAGGGCCTGCAAGACCACGTCCGTTGTCTGACGGCTCTGCATTGCCCATCCGACGACACGACGAGAGTAGAGATCGATCACGACCGCCAGATAGGCGAAGCCTTCCAGTGTTCTGATGTAGGTGATGTCCGTCACCCAGACCGTGTCTGGCGCATCCACGTCGAACTGCCGATCCAGCGTGTTATCAACCACCAAGGACGGTTTGCCGCCATAGTTGCCAGGCCGACGCTTGTAGCCGATCTGGGCCCTTATGCCCGCTAGTGTGGCCAAGCGTGCAACACGGTTCGGACAGCACGTCTCGCCCTGATCCAGCAGATCGTCGTGGAGCTTGCGATAGCCATAGACCTTGCCGCTCTCCTTCCAGGCTTTTTGGATGAGCTCTGTCTGGCGCACGTCTTCGCGAGCCCGTTTGCTCAACGGGTTCTTCAGCCAGGCGTAGAAGCCGCTGGGGTGGATGCGCAGGCAACGGCACATCGTCCGCACCGGGAACAGCGCGAACGATGTTCGGCAACGAACGCGTACTTCACTTTGCATCCTTGGCGAAATACGCGGTGGCTTTTTTTAGGATATCGCGCTACTCGGTGACCCGGGCCAGTTCGCGCTTCAGCTGTCGGATCTCGGCCTCCCGCTCGTCACCGGCCGACCCCG
>JAMLIH010000036.1 GCA_023954255.1 Phyllobacteriaceae bacterium
CGAGATTTCGCGGCCGGTTTTCGCAGATGCGCGATCGAATTGGCGTAGTATTGCAGCAGAAGGGTTTCCCCAGGATTGGCGCGATAAAGCCCTTCCTCTGTATGGGTGATGATGTGGCGCAGGGTGAGCATGCGGATGCCGGTCGTCAGCGTGTAATCGCGATCATGGCGGGGAATGTGGAGATGGGCGCCGCTTCCCTCCAGTTGCGTGATCAGGTTGAAGACACGCGATTTCAGTTCCAGTTCGCCGATTGCCTGATCCTTCAGTTCCAGCATGACCGTTGCCACCAGTGCGACCGGAAGGACCGGAACGACTGCGCCGATCTCCTCCAGCAGTGTGTTGCCCAGTTTTTCGATCGGGCCTGGCTGCTGCGCCTTGCCGTTCTTCGCCCTGGGCGGCGGCAGGGTGGAGAAATCAAGCCCGTTCTTTCCCGCAAAGGCCTTTAGCGAGACGGGCCTTCCGAAGCTGACGCAGGCATGGCCATAGCGGTACAGCCGGCCCTGGAAACGCAGCTTTATCAGATGGCCGATGAAGCCCAATACCGTCAGCGGCGAGACGGAAAAGTCCCTGCCGGTGTGCTCCTTTTCGGTTTTTGCCGTCAGGATGCGGTCTTCCAGCACACGGTCGTAATTGATGCCGACGGGAATGAAGACGATGTCGCGGTCGGTGGCCGGATTGAAGCCGCCAACCATGTAGGAAAGCAGACCCAGCCTTGCCTCGCCCAGCCTGCCGTCGCGCGACAGCCCGCCCTCGGGAAACACGGCCTGGGTAACCCCTTCGTCGGTTGCCTTGCGGACGTAAGCTGCAAGCACTCTTCGATAGAGCGTGTTGTTCGACTTGCGGCGGATGAAATAGGCGCCCATGGACCGGAACAAGGACTGCAACAGCCAGATGCGCGCCCATTCGCCAACGGCATAGGAGAGCGAGGCGCGGGTCGACGCCATGTAGGTGACCAGCACGTAGTCCATGTTGGAACGGTGGTTCATGACAAAGACGACGGCAGCCTCGGGCGGAATGCTGCGCAGCGCGGCATCGTCGGTGTAGCCCAGCCGCACCCGGTAGACGAATTCCGACAGCCATCTTGCGGCACGGGTTCCGAAGCCGAAATAGGCAAGCGGGGAGAAGGTCGGCACGATCTCGCGGGCGTAAGTGGTGACTTCCTTCATCAGGACAGAACGGGGCGTGCCGGTTGCATCATGCTCGGCTTCCACGGCGTCGATGACCGTGTGGTCGTAGAGAAGCTGGTCAACCAGGCCTTCGCGGTGCGCAAGTTTGAAGGGCTGGATGCGCAAATCCAGCCGTGCGTTCAGTTCATCGATCGCGTCGTTGACCCGGCGCCGGAAATACCAGCGCACACCGGGGGCGAAGATGCGGTCTACGATGGCGATGGCCGCCAGGACCGCCAGCAGGACGAACAACCAGAAGGGAAGGGTGACAGGGCCGGTCATCAGCGCTCCGGTGGCAATTCAAGGTTCGCAAGGCTAGCCGCTCAGGGCCATCTTGCCAATGGCAGCCGGAAGGGGCCGGTTCAGATGCCGAATTCGCTCCAGGGGATGAAGTCGAGAAGATCACCCTGTGATACCGCAGTCACATCTTCGCCCACTTCGATCAGCCCGCCGCTCTGCCAAAGTCCGGATATGAGTCCGGAACCGTCTCGGGCAAACTTTTCAAGCCGGGGTTTGCCGTTGTCGTCATGCTCCACCTTGCCGCGCCAGAATTCACGGCGGCCGGACTTCTTTTTGGCGATGTCGAAACCGGCAGGCAGGGGAAAGCGCATCGGTTCCTGCCAGTCCGCACCGCCCAGCCGCAGCAGTGCCGGGCGGATATAGAGCAGGAAGCAGACCATGCAGGCGACGGGATTGCCGGGCAGACCGAAAAAAACGCAATCATCGATCTGGCCGAAGCTCATCGGGCGGCCAGGCTTCACGGCGAGTTGCCAGAGATGGCGCTTGCCGATCCCGTCCAGCGTGGCGACGATGTGGTCTTCCTCGCCACGCGAGGTGCCGCCGCTGGAGATGATCGCGTGATGGCCTTGCGCGGCCCCGGACAGGGTTTTTCCGATGATGGCGGGATCGTCGGGCAGAATGCCCAGATCGCTTACCTCGACCGGCATGCCGGCGAGCAGTGCCTTCAGCATGTGGCGGTTGGTATCGTAAATCTGCCCGTCCCGTGCGGGGTTGCCCGGCTCCACCAGTTCATTGCCGCCCGAGACAAGCGCGATCCGCAGGCGGCCAAAGACCGGGATTTCCCCGAAGCCCGCAGAGGCAATCGAGGCGATGTGCTGCGGTGTCAGCAGTGTCGCCGCCGTGGCGATTGTGTCGCCCTGCCGGAGGTCTTCGCCGGCCTTGCGGCGGTTTGCACCAGGTTTCAGGCCGGGGGGAATTGTCACGGCCCCGCCATCGTCCTGGCTCCGGCAATCCTCCTGCATGGCGACCGTGTCAGCGCCGTCGGGCATGGTTGCGCCGGTGAAGATACGCACCGCGCTGCCCGCCTCCAGCGGTCCAGCCGGCGCATCGCCTGCCGCAATGCGGGCGGTGACGGGCAGATGGCCATCTTTCGCCAGGTAGTCGGCATGGGCAAAGGCATAGCCGTCGACGGCGCTGTTGTCGGCAGGCGGCACATTGCGGCGTGAGAGCACATTCTCCGCCAGAATGCGACCGGCAGCCTGGTCCAGCGGCAGGGTTTCGCTGTCGGCCAGCGGTGCCAGGCGGTTCTTCAGGAGGTCGAGCGCCTCGTGATGGCGCATGCGGTCCTTGTCATGCAGAAAGCAGTCGTCGAGCAGGCGCCTTGCCCGGCCTTGCTCACTCGGCGGCATTGCTGCGTGCCTTTTCAAGCCAGGCAAGAATGAAGTCGGCGATTTCGGCAACCTGATCGGGGCCGAGCCGGGGCAGGGCACAGCCGTCAACATTCTCGGTGCTGCCGATCAGAACGATGCTCGGGTCTTCCTGCCACAGCATCGGATTGGTGGCGGGCCTCGGTTCGCCCGTATCCCGGATCATCTCGATCTTGGGATGGTCCTCGCGCTTGTAACCCTCGATGATGACGAGATCACAGGGAGAGAGACGCTCGAGAATTTCATCGAGCGAGGGTTCGGTCCCGCCGCGCAATTCGTGCATCAGTGCCCAGCGGTTGCGGGAAACCAGTGCCACCTCGCTGGCGCCTGCCTGGCGGTGCTGCCAGGAATCGCGTCCCTCCTGGTCGACGTCAAAGGTGTGATGGGCATGCTTGACGGTGGAGACCTTCAGCCCGCGCGCGGTGAACTCGCTGACGAGGTTTGCGACCATGCGGGTCTTGCCGGAGTTCTTCCAGCCGGTAACACCGAAAATGCCAAGCCTCGCCTTCATTATTCTGCCTTGCCGGTCATGCCCGCCGCCTGTTCAAGGTCCTGCGGCGTGTTGATGTTGAAAAACGGATCGCTGCCATCGGCGGCAAGCGCAAAATCGACCTTAACCAGATTGTAGCGCTGGGCAAAGAGCAACACCTTGCGCTCGCCTTCGCGGACGAGGAAATCGTGCAGGGGCACGCGCAATCGAAGCGGCCAAAGTCCGAAAGTCGGGTGGCGGTTGCCGCCGCTGAAGGCGAGGCAGATGGTTTCAGGATCGTTTTGCTCTGCAAGCGCCTTTTTCATGCGGGCACAATAGTCTGCCGGGAAGAATGGCGTGTCACCGGCGACTGTCAGCACATGGGTGGCGGTGGGCCTGTTTTCCGCGCACCAGTCCATGACGGCGAGAACGCCGGCGAGCGGGCCTGCAAACCCTTCCACCGTATCTGCCTGAACCGGCAGGTCCAGAAAGGCAAAGCGCGCGGGGTCGCCATTGGCGTTGAGCAGGATGTCGCCGCACTGGGCTGCCAGGCGGTCGCGGATGCGCTGCACGAGCGGTTGGCCGTCGAGTTCCAGCAGTGTCTTCTCCGGCCCTTCCATGCGGCGCGACAGGCCGCCGGCCAGAATGGCGCCGACTGGTACTGGATCATGAATGCTGGCTTCTGTCGGCATCGGTTTCAATCGTCGGCGCTTGCCTTGCGGCGATGCCTGGGGTCCTCTTCGCCCTCTGCTTCCGGATCGCTGTCGAAGACGATGCGTTCGGTTCCCGAAAGGGCGACGAAACGCTTGCCGCGGGCGCGCCCGATCAGCGTCAACCCCGCCTGCCGCGCCAGTTCCACGCCCCAGGCGGTGAAGCCGGAGCGTGAAATGAGGATCGGAATGCCCATCATCACCGTCTTGATGACCATTTCGGACGTCAGCCTGCCGGTGGTGTAGAAGATCTTGCCGGAAGGATCTGTTTTATTGAGCATCATCCAGCCTGCCACCTTGTCGACGGCGTTGTGGCGGCCGACATCCTCCATGTAGATCAGCGGGTGGTCTTCCTCGCACAGGACGCAGCCATGGATCGCGCCGGCCTTCAGGTAGAGGCTCGGCTGGGTGTTGATCTTGCGGGTCAGGGCGTAGAGCCACGAAGTCTTGAGCCTTGCTCCGGCAGGCAGCTTCACCTTCTCGAAGGTATCGATCACATCGCCGAACACCGTGCCCTGGGCGCAGCCGGAAGTGCGGACCTTCTTCTTCAGTTTTTCCTCGTAATTGGTTTCCCGCTCGGTGCGCACCACGACGACATCGATGTCCTCGTCATGCTCGATAGCGGTGATCACGTCGTCGCGTGACAGCATGTTCTGGTTGACCAGATAGCCCACTGCCAGAAGGTCGGGGTGGTCGCCGATGGTCATCATGGTGACGATTTCCTGCGAATTGAGGAAAAGCGTCAGCGGGCGCTCGGTGATGACATCGGTGGTGACCGGTGCGCCCGTCTGGTCGATGCCCGCGATGGCGGTCGAGAGCGCGGGGTCTTCGGGGTCCGGAGCGATGATGAGCTTGTCCGCCATGAGACGATCCTATTTCTGCGCGCCCTGCTGCGCCATCTGCCGGTCGATGCGGCGGGTATAGAGGGTCAGAACAATGCCCAGAGTGCCGGCTGCGAGCATGAGAAGGAGCAGGGGAGTTGGGCCGCTTTGGGGTGTCAGCAGGTGCCCGCTGAGGACCGAAAGGGCAGCGCCGCCGCCGATCTGGATGGCGCCGCCAAGCCCTGCTGCCGACCCGGCGAGATGCGGGCGCACGCTGATCATGCCGGCATTGGCCGAAGGCAGCACCATGCCGTTTCCCATGCCCATCAGGAAAAGCGGCCCGAAGAAGCCGGATGCGTCCTTGATGCCGAGGGCGGCGAAACAAAGGGAAATCATGATTCCGGCTGTCCCCGCGATAGCGCCAACGATCATCATGTTGAAGACACCTGCCCTTGCGGCATAGCGACCGGAAAGAAAGTTCCCCGTCATGTAGCCAATGACGATGAAGACAAAGTACATGCCGAGCGCCGACGGAGACAGGCCCAGATGGTGTTGCGCCACATAGGGAGCACCGCCGATGAAGGCAAAGAACATGCCGGAAGCAAACATGGCCGAGAAAACGAATCCCCAGAATCGGCGCGAAGTGAACAGTTCCGGATAGGCACGGAACTGGCTTGTCATGTTTGCCGAGCGGTGATGGTTGGTTTCCTTCAGATCGAGGATGACGACAGCCAGCACCACCAGCCCGGCGGCGGCCGTCATCCAGAACACGGATTGCCAGCCGAACATCTCCTGCAGAAACCCGCCCAGCATGGGGCCGATCATGGGAACCAGCGTCATGCCCATGGTGACATAGCCGATCATGCTGGCAGCCCGTTCCATCGGCACCATGTCGCGGACGATCGCCCGCGACAGGACGAAGCCGCCGACCACGACTGCCTGGACAAGGCGGGCTGCCAGAAAGGCTTCAATGGTCTGGGCAAGTGCGGCCGCCACCGTTGCCAGCAGGAAAATGCTGATGGCGGTGATCAGCACCGGGCGTCGGCCGTAACGGTCGGACAGGGGCCCGACGATCAGTTGCAGGCCGGCGGTAACAGCAATGTAGGCGGAAACGGCAAGCTGCATGACGGAATAGTCGGTTCCAAACCACGCGGCCATGGAGGGCAGCGAAGGCAGGATGGCATTCATGTTGAGGGCACCGATACCGGCGACCAGAACCAGCGTGACGATGTGCGGCGGCGTGTTGAGATCGAGAAACCGGGCAGCAGGCTCCCCCACCGGCACGGAATCGGGGCCCGCGGCAATTCGTTCAGGTGGATGCTCTGGCGTGAAATCCATGGCGCTCGGGACGGATAGGTTTTCTGTCAGTTCTCAGGAGTGATCCATCACGATCGGTTCGGGGGCGGTGTGATGGACTGGCGATGAACGACGCGTTCACGGTAAAGGGTGTAGACGCCCGTTGCCACGATGATCGCCGAACCGGCAAGCGTCAAGAGGTCAGGCCGTTCGCCGAAGGCAAAGAATCCGCCGATCATGGCGAAGATCAGCACCGCGTAGCGGAAAGGCGAGACAAAGCCGATATCGCCGACGCGCATTGCCGAGATCACGAAATAGTAGCCGACAATGAGGAATATCGAGGTAGCCGCGATCTTGGCCCATTCGATGGCGCCGATTGGGTTCCATCCCTGGAAGGGGATGATTGCCGCCCCCATCAGGGTTACGGCAAGGGAGGTCGAGAAGGTAATCATCAGCCCCGGGATTTCCATCGGCAGGATGCGTGTGGTGAGGTCCCGGATGACGCAACCGCCAACGGCGACCAGTACCAGAACGGAATAGATGTTGAAGCCTTCCAGCCCCGGGCGGATGACGATCATCACCCCGGCAAAGCCGATCAGGATTGCAGCCAGCCGACGCCAGCCGACCGGCTCGCTGAAAAACACTGCAGCAGCGGCCGTCAGCGCCAGTGGCAGGGCCTGAAGGATGGCGGTTGTGTTTCCCAGCGGCATGTTGAAGAGGGCCGTTATGAAGCTCGCGGTTGCTATCAGCTCGCCTGAAACGCGCTGGAGGACGCGGGGCATGACGAGGAAGCGCGGCGAGCGCCATTGGCCGAACAGGCGGGCGAGGAAATAGATCATCACGGTCGCAAACAGGCCGCGCAGCATCAATACCTGGCCAAGGTTCAGAGTGTTGCCGAGGGATTTAACGATTGCGTCGTTGACGGCGAAACCCGCCATGGCGACCACCATGAACAGGGCACCCTGCAGGTTCTCCCTGATATGACCTGACGATTGCATTTCGGTATCCAGTACAAAGGATGGCACTGCTACGGTGCCGGGCAGGAGGAAACGAAAGGACGAGGCCTGCAGGCAGCCGGCCTGCGGGTATCATGCCTTGTTGCAGGAGATCAGCCGCCAGTGGTGCTCATGTGGCGGCCAACGGAGGGAACCGCATTGCGGCCGATGACAAAATCATGCCCCTTGGGCTTGCGGGAGATGGCTTCCTCCACGGCGGCCGAAACGAGTTCGTTGCCCTCAGAGGCGCGCAGCGGTGCACGCAGGTCGGCAGCATCCTCCTGTCCCAGGCACATGAACAGTGTGCCGGTGCATGTGAGGCGCACGCGGTTGCAGCTTTCGCAGAAATTGTGGGTCATCGGCGTGATGAAGCCGAGACGGCCGCCGGTTTCCTCGACCCTGACATAACGCGCCGGGCCGCCGGTCTTGTAGGGAATTGGCGTCAGGGCGTATTTTTCCTCAAGGCGCGCGCGCACCTGCGACAGCGGCAGATACTGCTCCGTGCGGTCCTCCTCGATCTCGCCAAGGGGCATGGTTTCGATCAGGGTGAAGTCATAGCCCTCGCCATGGGCCCATTTCAGCATGTCCTCGATCTCGTGCTCGTTGACATCCTTCAGTGCGACCGCATTGATCTTGATTGCAAGCCCGGCCTTTCTGGCGGCTTCAAGCGAGTTCATCACCTGCTCGAGGCGGCCCCAGCGGGTGATCCTGGCGAATTTCTCGGCATCCAGTGTGTCGAGGGAAACATTGACGCGGCGCACGCCGCAATCGAACAACTCGCCGGCAAAGCGGTGCAGTTGCGAGCCATTGGTTGTGATCGTCACTTCCTCCAGCGCGCCGGTATCGAGGTGGCGGCCAAGGGAGCGGACCAGTTGCATGATGCCGCGGCGCACCAGAGGCTCGCCGCCGGTCAGCCGAAGCTTGCGCACGCCCTTCTCGATGAACACGCTGCACAGCCGGTCGAGTTCCTCCAGAGTCAGCAGGTCTTTTTTCGGCAGAAAGGTCATGTCTTCCGACATGCAATAGACGCAGCGGAAATCGCAGCGATCGGTCACCGACACGCGCAGATAGGTGACCGCACGGCCAAAGGGATCGACAAGGGGAGGCTGGCTGTCTGTCGGTGAAGGCATTTTGATCTCGTCCATGGGCGCGACCCTAGGCCCGCCGCAAAGGCCGGTCAACCGGATAGTGGCAAGCGGTGGTGGAGCGCGGATAGCGGCTTAATCGAAGTCGAAGATATCCTCCAGGAAGGAGCGGGTCCGGGAGCCCTTGCTTGCATAGGGATTTTCCTTCCTGCGGTCGCGCTTCTCCTCCTTTTTCGACGGCCGGGTTTTCTCCTGGTATCGGTTTTGGACCGGCTGATAGCCGCCCTCCGGGCTTCCGGCGCGCTCGATAATCTTGTCGAGTTCACCCCTGTCGAGCCAGATTCCGCGGCAGCGCGGGCAGTAGTCAATCTCCACACCGTTGCGTTCGCTCATAAGCAGGGTTTCGCCGTCCACAGGGCATTGCATGTCGTTCTCCCGGTTTGCATTCAATAGTGCCGAGATGGTTTCCGGCTGCGGAAAATTCAATGCCGCAACCGGGTTTTCGGGCAATCAGGCCTGGTCTGCGGCCTTCAGTTTGGCGCGGCGGTTGCGCGCTAACATGTTGAGCACCTCGACGAACATGGAAAACGCCATTGCCGCATAGACATAGCCCTTGGGTACATGGACGCCGAAACCGTCGGCAATCAGCACCATGCCGATCATCAGCAGGAAGGACAGCGCCAGCATCACCACCGAAGGATTGGCGTTGATGAAGTTGGAAACGGGACCTGCGGCAACCAGCATGACGGTAACAGCAATAACGACGGCAACAATCATGATCGGCAGGTGATCGGTCATGCCGATGGCGGTCAGGATGCTGTCGATGGAAAACACCATGTCGAGCAGGATGATCTGGACAATTGCCGAAGCGAAGTTGGTGCCCAGGCGCTGCTTGTCGAGCAGGGTGCCCGAGGGCTCGATGTCGATGGTGTGGTGAATTTCTGTTGTCGACTTCCAGACCAGGAAAAGGCCGCCGGCAATCAGGATGATGTCGCGCCAGGAGAAGGCGGTCTCGAAAACCGGCGCGCCATGGGGATCGGGGCTGCCGGTAATCCCCAGGTCGAACACCGGCTCGGTAAGGCCGACCAGCCAGGCGATTGCCGCCAGCAGGGCCAGCCGCAGGCCGAGCGCCAGGCTGATGCCGATGCGCCTTGCCGCCGGGCGCTGGTGTTCCGGCAGCTTGTTGGTGACGATGGAAATGAAGATCAGGTTGTCGATGCCAAGCACGATTTCCATGATAACCAGGGCGAGCAAGGCAGCCCAGGCGGCGGGGTCGGACAGAAGATGCAAGAATTCCACGGGGGTTCTCCGTCGGCGGAAACGGTAAATGCCGGCGGACGACAAGCCGATTCGCCCGGCGGGAAGTTCTACTTAAGATAACGTTGCGTCATTGCAAGGGCGATGATTGCGGCAACATTGGTGCCGACGGTTGCCTTTCAGGCTCCGGGTGCCGGGGTATGATCGAAATTCTCGGCGCCGAGAATGGCCTCGCGGCCACCGAGTTCGGCAATCCTGTCGGCCTGATCCGCGAAGGCAAGGCGGTTGACCTCCTGCGGGTCGATTATTGCACGCAGCGCTTCTTCCATCTCCGCCAGAACGCCCTGATGCTCCACTTCCCCGGACAACTCGTGGCGCTCGCCCGGATCGGCCCCAAGATCGAACAATTGCGAGGGAAAGCCCGGATAGCAGACCAGTTTCCAGCGGCCCTTGCGCAGCATGAACATGGCGGTCTGGGCACCGTAGTCATGGTATTCGGAGAGGATCGACCGGACCTCGTCGTGGTCTTCCGTCAACAGTGAGCGGGCATGGCGCGGAACCGGTCGGGGTTTTGCATGAACCCCGGCAAGCTCCAGAATGGTCGGATAGAGATCGATCAGCGAAACCGGCGCGCTGATGCGACCCTTTTTCGCGCCGGCGCCGGCGATGATCAGCGGAACCGTGACGGCTTCCTCATACATGACCATCTTGGTCCAGAAGCCCCGGTCGCCCAGACATTCGCCGTGGTCGCTGGTGAAGATGATGGCGGTATCTTCCGCCATGCCGGAGGCTTCGAGCGCCGCGAGCACTTGCGCCACCATGTCGTCCACGAAACTGCACAGGCCGTGATAGGAGGCGATTGCGATGCGGCGCATTTCGTCGTCGAAGGGTGCATCGTAGTTGCAGGACCTGCGCATCCATTCCAGCACCGGGTGGCCGTCGCCGGACAAAGGATCGGCCGGAATCGGCATCGGCATCCTGTCCGGATCGAACTGCTCGTAGAAACGGGGCGGGCAGGTCAGCGGGTAGTGCGGGCGCAGGAAGGAGAGGAACATGCACCAGTTGCCGTCTTCTCTTCTTTTGCCGCGATCGGCGATCCATTCGATTGCCTTGGCGCAGACCTTCTCGTCGTAGTCCGTGTAGGGATCATCGCCGGGGCCGATGTGTTCGGCAAAGCTGCTCGGGTCGAACAAATCGTCGCGGTCGCGCAGAAGGCCGTGGATCCAGCCCTGACCGTTGCGGACGTGGACAGGCTCGATTTCCTGCGAAAACCCGTTGTCGTCATCGGCGCCACGAAAATGCAGCTTGCCGATGGAAACGGTGTGAAAGCCGGCATCGCGCAGCCGGTGGTGCCAGCTTTCAGGCTCGCCGTGATAGGGTTGGGCATTCGACCAGCAGCGGGTTTCATGGACATAGCGGCCGGTGGCGATGGAAGCGCGGGCGGGAACGCAGATCGGCGAGGGGGTGTAGCAGGCGTCGAACACCAGGCCGTTTTCGGCGAGGGCATTGATGGTGGGGGTCCTGGCGACCGGGCTGCCGTAGCAACCCAGCGCATCGCGGCGCAGTTCGTCGGTCATGATCACGATGACGTTGCGCCGGCTCATGGGGCACCTCCAATCGCGATACTAGCGCAGAAAAGGGCAGACGGGGAGGGGGGCGAAATCCCGCCATGAGTCCAGTATGCAGGTTCAAGGAGCAAATCTGTGGACATTCTGTAACAGCGCTCCCGAATATGGAAAGCTTAGGCAAGGAGTTTGGCATTTTCCACTTTGCGATTTCTCCGGTGAATAGTAAGGGGAATTCTCCAGCCCTTTGGCAATCGGCTCGGATTGGGTTAGGAGTTAAGCCGTTATGCCAGGAAAACAGGAAATTGATCTGCGCTCCAGCAAAAGGAATGCTGCACATTTTTCCCGCATTGCGTTCGCGCTGGCGGTTGTCCTTCCGAATCCGGCGATTGCCGATGATCTTGTCATTGGCGGTCCAACAAGCCTGACCAATGGCGGGTTCACCATCGACGGCAATGATACGCTCATTGTCACCGGCCTCGGCAGTATCACGCCTCCGTCGGGCAGTCCTGGCATCGCCTCAGCCGGCGGCAACAACATCCTGAGAAATGACGGCGGAGTTGCAACTGCCGGCGATAGTGCCGCCGGCATCGACAACAGTACATCTTCGCAATCCCAATTGACCAACAATGGCTCGATTTCCACCATCGGCCACCTGTCCTATGGAATAGCCAACAGAAACTCCGATAATTCGTCGATCGTCAATAACGGCTCGGTATCAACGGCCGGCATCAGTTCCAATGGAATTTTCAATGATTTTTCATTGAGTTCGCCCATTCTCAATCAGGGGGAAGTTAAAACAGGCGGAAGCTTTGCCCATGCGATCTTCAACAATTTTTCTTCCGGTTCTTCCATCACCAACACGGGAGTTATCTCGACCGAAGGTTTCAACGCTTCCGGCATCTGGAACAACAACTCTGATGACTCGCCAGTTGCAAATGCTGGTTCGATAACCACCAACAACGACAACTCCCACGGTATCTGGAACAGTTCCTCGACCCGCTCCCCAACGACCAATAGCGGGTCAATAAGAACAACTGGCGATCATTCCTACGGAATATGGAACAACCTGGTTACCGACGGGTCGCCGGTCAGCAACAGTGGCAGCATCGTAACCACGAACAGCTTTGCCCACGGGATATGGAACAACTATTCGAATGGCTCCCCGATCACCAGCAGCGGATCGATCCGAACCGGGGGCAACCTATCGCACGGGATCTGGTCGGCCAACAGCACGAACTCGGCTGTCACTGTTTCAGGCAGGGTGATTGCTTCGCATACCAATGCCGATGCCATCCGGATGGATGACGCCGACGGCATCCTGAATCTCGATGCTCCCGCATATCTCGGAGGGGCAATCAACTTCCTCGCTCCTACCACCGTCAACCTGAAAACCGGCCCGTCACACTCTGTGGCATGGGACTTGTCCTTGGGGTCGATGGTTGGCGGCGATCCGGCCTCGATTTCCGGACCAGTACCCTGGTTCTACGATTCATCCACCAAGGTATTTGCAACTTATGACCCCTCGGGTCTGGCTGGAGCAGTCAATTCGCTGGCGGATATGACAGGCCAGTTGTCCCAGGTTGGCCGCAGTGCGCTTGTCAGACCTGACAAAGCCATGGCAGGCGCCGGGACGGTCAGCGGCTTTGCCGCGTCAACGGTGCTGCTGCGGAACTCCGACGATGAGCCCGACATCACGGACCGGCCTGCAGATGAGTCGATGGATGAGGTCTTGGGTACCTATGCCGCCGGACTCGATGCTCTGGGAAGGATATACAATCCGGCACCCGGGCGGTTTTGGGTTACCCACTTTGGCGGAATGTTCGAGCACGATGGCGATGGCTCCACGGTCCTCGACCAGGAATTCAGGCAGGCTGGATTTGCAGCCGGCTACAGTTGGCAGCAATCAGCCTCGCTGATGCTGGGTGTTATGGCAGGTTACCTCACGACGGATCTGGGTGTTGAAAGCCGCTGGGCGCCGTCCCATGATATCGAAAGCGAGGGATGGTTTGCCGGTCTGTTTGGCAAACAGGACGCGGGTGCGTACCGGATCGATTTCGGCATCACCGGCGGCATCCTATCCCATGACCATTCCCGCTTCATCAATGACAATACGGCGATTTCGGGCGGATCCACGCTGGGAAGGGACGGAGCGGATGCCTCCTACAATAGCTGGTTTCTCGCGCCCGAGATCGGCATCGCGACGGATCTATCCCAGGGCAATGGCGTGACGGTTACACCGTCGGCTCGCATTCGCTACTCAATGCAGTCAATTGATGGCTTTGCCGAAAGCGGATCGACCGCTGCTGCTCGGGTCGACGCTCGCGATCTCGGCATGGTCGAGGCAAGTGCGGAGATCGCTGCCACCAAGATTCTGGATTTTGGATCGGTCACCGGACGCTTGGGCTATCTAATGCGCAGCAACACCGGTGATGAAGCCGTATCGATTTCCATGCTTGGCATCACCAACTCCGTGGGTTTTGGCGATACCGACAGCAATGCAGCGTATCTTGGTCTTGGCGCCACCTTCGATTTGACAGCCAATTCCAGCCTTGTGCTCGAAGGTCAGGGATACTTCAGCGGCGGGATTGGCGGTTACCAGGGCATGGCCCGCCTGGCGATCAGCTTCTAGTGGAAGTCACCGTCACTTACGGGTCGCAAACAGCGCGGGTTCCAGGGGCACATCGAAGGCCGACATATTGGGCTGCACGGCAGATTTCTTCGCATAGTGGACATTCCACTACCCCAAATTCAATTCCTTGAAGAAGTCGTTGCCCTTGTCGTCGATGACGATGAAGGCGGGGAAGTTTTCGACCTCGATCCGCCAGATCGCCTCCATGCCGAGTTCGGGATATTCGAGCACCTCGACCTTCCTTATGCAGTCCTGCGCCAGCCGGGCAGCGGGACCGCCAATGGAACCCAGATAAAAGCCGCCGTGGCGGGCACAGGCATCGCGAACCTGGCGCGAGCGGTTGCCCTTGGCGAGCATTACCATGGAGCCGCCGAAGGACTGGAACTGGTCGACATAGGAATCCATGCGGCCTGCAGTGGTCGGCCCGAATGAGCCCGACGGCATGCCTTGCGGTGTCTTGGCGGGGCCGGCGTAATAGACCGGATGGTTCTTGAAATAGTCCGGCATCTCGCCGCCCGATTCCAGCTTCTCGCGGATCTTCGCATGTGCCAGATCGCGCGCGACGACGATGGTGCCGGTGAGCGAAAGGCGAGTCTTTACAGGGTATTGCGACAGCAGCTTGAGGATCTGATTCATCGGCTGGTTGAGGTCGACCTCGACCACGCTGCCACCAAGGTGGTCATCGGTCACTTCCGGCAGGTATTTCGACGGATTGGTCTCGAGCTGTTCGAGAAAGACGCCGTCCCTGGTGATCTTGCCTTTGGCCTGACGGTCGGCGGAACAGGAAACGCCGATGCCGATGGGCAGCGATGCGCCATGGCGCGGCAGGCGGATCACGCGCACGTCATGGCAGAAATACTTGCCGCCGAACTGGGCGCCGACGCCCGTTGCCTGGGTCAGCTTGTGGATCTCCGCTTCCATTTCGAGATCGCGGAAGGCGTGGGCATCCTCGCCGCCGGTGGTGGGAAGCGCGTCGAGATAGCGGGTCGAGGCGAGTTTCACCGTTTTCAGGTTCTGTTCGGCGGAAAGCCCGCCGATAACGATCGCCAGATGGTAGGGCGGGCAGGCGGCGGTGCCCAGCGTGAGAATTTTCTCCTTCAGGAAGTCGATCATCCGGTCATGGGTGAGCAGCGACGGCGTTCCCTGAAACAGGAAGGTCTTGTTGGCCGAGCCGCCGCCCTTGGCGACGAACAGGAACTTGTAGGCGTCGGTGCCCTCCGAATAGAGGTCGATCTGGGCCGGCAGGTTGTTGCGGGTATTCTTCTCCTCGAACATGGAAAGCGGCGCGAGTTGGGAATAGCGCAGGTTGCGCTTTTCATAGGCATCGAGCACGCCCTGGCCGAGCGCTGCCTCGTCGCTGCCATCGGTCCATACACGCACGCCCTTCTTGCCCATGATGATGGCCGTGCCGGTGTCCTGGCACATGGGCAGCACGCCACCGGCTGCGATATTGGCGTTTTTCAGCAGATCGTAGGCGACGAACTTGTCGTTGTCGGTCGCTTCGGGGTCATCAAGGATCGAGGCAAGCTGCTTCAGATGGCCCGGACGAAGCAGGTGGTTGATGTCCATGAAGGCCTGTTCGGAGAGCAGGCGCAGGGCTTCGGGCTCAACCGACAGCACTTCCGCGCCCCTGAAGGTGTCGACGGAGACGAGATCGCCGGTCAGCTTGCGGTACGGGGTTTCATCCGCGCCAAGGGGAAAAAGCGGGCTGGCGGCAGGGTTGGCATCGGCTTCGGTCATCGGCAAAGAGCACCTCGCAGCATCAAAAGGGCCGTGTTGGCGGTGTCTTACAACGCTTTGAACCAATTACAAGCGGCAGTGGCACGATGGCGGTGGATTTGGCGCGCCTCGCGATACGGATGCGCCCGATGACCGCTGTGGTGCCAGGCGCTGCAATAAGGTTTCGATAACCATCCGGAGCGGAATTTGCGGCAAAACCGTATTGGTTTACCGGTTGCAAGGCGGTCTCGGGTATAAGCGCTGCGGTCAGGGGACAACAACCGGCAAATGTATAATGCCGGAAGGGTGGATAATATGAAACATCGCATGTCAGCGATGGTATCCGGTATGCATTTCAGGTTCTTGAGCCTGGTGCTGGGCGTTGCGGCCCTGCTTCTTGCTGCCCAGCTTATTACAGATACCTCCAGTGAAATCGCACACAAACGCCAGCAGCGCATCGACGAGGCGCTGGGTGTTACCAATGTCATTGCGCGCAGCCTGGAAAAACAGTTCAACCATTTCGATCTGGACGACATTGAGTCCATTCTTGTCTCGGTAAGGAAACGTGGTGACATTCACCAGCTTTCCGTTGTGGACCGGGACAAGACCTTCTTCCTGGACGGCGATCTTGCGACGTCCCCCATCATCGCCATCGACAGCAATGCCCTGCATGACCGGGCGCTTTCGACCGGCAGGACGGCGCTCGACGTGGGCGCCGGCCGCATCGAGGTCGCCGAGCCATTGCTTGCGGGCGGAAACGGGCTGACCGCTTCCGCCGGAGAGCCGCAGGCAATCGGCTCGGTGCTGATCGCCTTCGAAAATCCCGGCCTGATGGAAACCCTTCTACCGGTGATCCGGTCGAAACTGGCGACGATCCTTCCCACGTTGCTGATCGGGCTGGTTCTGGCGGCCCGCATGGTTTCGCAGATCACCGCGCCGCTTAAAGGTCTGACACAGACGGCGAAGGCAATCGCGGATGGCGATCTGGAGCGCGAGGCGGAAGGCCGCGGAGCGCGGGAAATCCGGCAACTGGCCGACTCCTTCAACCAGATGGTGCGCACCATCCGCACCAACATGTCGCAGATCTACGATCTGGCTTATGTGGACAAGATCACGCGGCTGCCGAACCGCGAATTCTTCCGCCGCGAGATCGCCCGCTCCGTTGCCCGGGTGGAGCGCAACGCTACATCGGGGGCGCTGCTGTTTCTCGATCTCGACGGTTTCAAGCGGGTAAACGACACGTCCGGCCACGATCTGGGCGACCAGTTGCTGGCGGCCTTTGCCGAGCGCATCAGCGGTCTGGTGCGCCAGGGCGACCAGATTTCGCTCGAGGCAGCCCAGGACCTGCAGGAAATCCATGCCGAGGACAGCGACCGGCAGGACAATACCTTTGCCCGGCTCGGTGGCGACGAATTCACCATCCTGCTGCCGGAAATCCGCGAGGAGACCGATGCTGCCACCGTGGCGCGGCGCATTCTTGCCGCGCTCCAGGAGGCCTTCGTCATCGACGGCAAGGAAATCAATATCGGCGCTTCGATCGGCATTGCGACCTTCCCGCGCGACGGCCGGGACTACCAGACCCTGCTGAAACACTCCGACATGGCGATGTATCAGGCCAAGGAGGAGGGCAAGAATACCTATCGCTTCTTCTCCGAAGAGCTCAACCAGCAGGCCGGACGGCGCATGGAGATCGAGACCGACCTGCGCAAGGCATTGCAGAACGGCGAACTGGAACTCTACTACCAGCCCAAGGTCGATGCGCGCAGCGGCGATGTTTACGGTGTTGAGGGGCTGGTGCGCTGGCATCATCCCAAGAACGGCATGGTAAGCCCCGGCGAGTTCATTCCGGTTGCCGAGGATTGCGGACTGATCCAGCCGCTGGGCGATTACGTCATCGAGACGGCCTGCAGGCAGATTACCGCGTTCAGCGCTGCGGGCAGGGCGGTTCCGATTGCCGTCAACATCTCGATCCAGCAGTTCGAAAAGGCCGATTTCGCCAGCAATGTGAAATCGATCCTGAGACGGACCAAGGCCGATCCGGCACTGCTGGAGCTTGAAGTTACCGAAAGCATGGCGATGAGCAATCCGGCGCTGGCGCTGGCGCATATCCAGACGCTGAAGGAGATCGGCGTGCGCTTTGCCATCGACGACTTCGGTACCGGATATTCGAACCTGGCCCAGCTTTCGCGCCTGCCGTTCGATGTCTTCAAGATCGACCGCAGCTTTGTGGCGACGCTGGATGATGCCGGCGGCCACGGGGAAACCATCGTCCGCACGATCATCGCCATGGCCCACAGCATGAACTACACCACGGTTGCCGAGGGGGTCGAAACCGAGGAACAGGCCGGCAAGCTGGTCTCGGCAGGCTGCCACGCCATGCAGGGCTACCTGTTTGCCAAGCCGATGGCGATTGGCAATCTTGAAGCCTGGCTGACTGAACGGCGCATGGTGGCCAAGGCGGCTGCACAGCCGGCAAAGGCAGCCTAGACGGCTTCTAGGATGCCAGAATTTCCCCGATTGCCCGGGGAACCTGCGAAAAATGCGAGACGATGCGGTCCGCGCCCAGTTGCGAGACCGGCTCGGCGGAATAGCCGAAATCGACCAGGATCAGCGGCAGGCCAGCGTTCTTCGCCGCATTCGCGTCGGTGATGGTGTCGCCGATCATGATCCCGCCGGCAGCGCTTGCCAGTTCGATGGTGCGCTCAAGATGGCGCGCATCGGGTTTTCGGAACTTGAACGTGTCGCCCCCGGTGACCGCTGCGAAATAGCCAAGCACGCCGAGTTGGTCCAGAAGCCTGCGAGGGCCATTGCCTCGTACTTGTTGGTGCACACGGCGAGTTGAAAACCGTCTCCCGCCAACTGGTCGAGCAGGTCCGATGCACCGTCGAAAAGGCGCGAATGAACGGCCATGTTGTCTTCGTAGTGGGCAAGAAACTCCCTGTGCAACTCGTCCAGCAGGCTGTCCGGCAGGTGCGTGTCGTGCAGTTCGAAGGCGCGACGGATCATGGCGATGGAGCCGTGGCCGACGAGATGGCCGATCTCGGCAAGTGTGAATTCGCCGAAGCCGTGATCGCGGACGCAATGGTTGAGGGCGGCCAGCAGATCGGGCGCGGTATCGGCCAGCGTGCCGTCGAGATCGAATACGATGGCGAAGTCCCGGTTCATGGAGGCCCCTTCGGTTGCGTGCTCCGCTCTAACCGGGGCTTTTGCCGGTTGCAAGCGGACCGGCCGCTGCCGCCGGATTTTCTGTTGGCGCGGCATTCTTTCCCTTGGCGGAGGGCAAGCCAGATGCTAGGCGCACGGCGAGGCAAGAAAGACAACCGGCAGGGCACAAGATGTCGCGTGAACTGAAGACAAGGGCGGCCACGCGCCGCTTGCAGTTCGTCGAGGACGGCATGGAAACTCGGTATCGACCGGCTCCACCGCCGACGAGGTTCATCCCGACATTCTGGGCGACAATGTTGCCAAAGGCCTGAACGTGATCGGCGTTCCGACCTCCGAACGCTCGGCAGCGCTTTGCCGCGAGGTCGGCGTGCCGCTGACGACGCTGGACGAGACGCCTGAGCTTGACCTGACCGTCGATGGCGCCGACGAGACCGACCGCGATCTGACCCTGATCAAGGGTGGCGGAGGAGCATTGCTGCGCGAAAAGATCGTTGCCGCCGCCTCCGCCGACATGGTGGTGATTGCCGATGACAGCAAACTTGTCGAAACGCTCGGCGCCTTTCCTTACCTATCGAGGTCAATCCGTTCGGGCTCGTCGCGACGAGGCGGGCCGTCGAGAAATGCGCCGTGGCGCTGGGACTGACAGGGGCAATCGATCTGCGCCAGGCGGAGGGAAAGCCGTATCTCACCGATGGCGGGCATTTCATTCTCGATGCATCTTTTGGCCGCATTCCAGACGCACAAGGCCTGTCATCCGCACTTCTGGAAATTCCGGGTGTCGTGCAGCACGGCCTGTTCATCGGCCTTGCGAGCACGGTGGTGCTTGCAGGAGAGGGCGGTATCACTCTATTAAGGCGCTGATTTGCGCACTTGCGTACCTTTCGAACATGTTCCGGCCGGGCTTCTTTCCGCCGGGAGGCAATGGAGACAGGAATGAATATCACCAGATCGGCAGCCAGCCTGATCGTCACCCTTTTCGTCTGGGCGAACCTCGGGGTTTCCGGGGTTTACGCGCAGGAAGCCTCGGAAAGCCATCTGGCAGCATCCAAGCGGGCGCTTGTCGCCACCCGGTCGACCAACCGGCTGGATGCCATCCTGCCGCAGATGGCGCAGCAGGCGAAAGCCGAACTGATCCGCAACAGGCCCGACAAGGAAGCCGAGATTACCCTGCTCGTCGACGAAGCCGCCATTTCGCTGGCAGGTCGCCGGGGCGATCTGGAAGGCGAGATCGTACAGATTTTCGCCCGCGTCTTTACCGAAGAGGAACTGACCGCGATCGCCGATTTCTACGAGACGGAAGCGGGCAAGAAATTCCTTTCCGAAACGCCGGTCATCATACGCGAGATCGATCGCGCGTCGCGGGTATGGTCAAACGGCGTGCAGCGCGACCTTGCCGAGGCCGTTCGCGAAAAGATGACGGCCGCCGGTCTGCAATAGAGCGGATTGCCGGAAGTGTCCGTTTACACCAAAAGGTGAAACGGTTCAGGCTTGCATCGCATTGCGCAGCAGTTAGAAACCCGGCCGGAATGCCGGGTTTTTATTTGGCCGTTTTTTTGACTGATTGCAGAGGCAGACAATGACGCAATTCGACTACGATCTCTTCGTCATCGGCGGCGGTTCCGGCGGCGTCAGGGCAGGGCGCGTCGCCGCCTCGCTGGGCAAGCGTGTGGCCGTGGCAGAGGAAAGCCGGTTTGGCGGAACCTGCGTCATTCGCGGCTGCGTCCCCAAGAAGCTGATGGTCTATGCCTCACAGTATTCCAAGCTGATCGAGGATGCGCCGGGCTATGGCTGGACGGTCGGGCAAACGGCTTTCGACTGGGCAACGCTGATCGCCAATAAGGACAAGGAGATTGCCCGGCTCGAAGGCATCTACCGCAAGGGGCTCGAGACCAACGGGGCGGAGATGATCGACAGCCGGGCGACTGTCACCGGCCCGAACACCGTGCGCATCGAGGCGAGCGCCAAGGAGGTTTCCGCCGAAACCATTCTGATTGCCGTTGGAGGCCGGCCAAACCACATGGCGGAACTGGCAGGCCACGAGCACTGCATCGTTTCGGACGACATTTTCGACCTCCCGGAACTGCCCGGTTCGATCGTTATTCACGGCGCGGGTTATATCGCTCTGGAATTTGCCTGCATCCTGTCGCAACTCGGCAGCAAGGTGAGCGTGGTATTGCGTGGCGATGAAATCCTGCGCGGCTTCGACACGGATGTGCGCCGCCATGTGCGGGCGGAAATGGAAAAGAAGGGCGTACGGTTCATTACCGGCGCGCTACTGGCGAAGGTTGAACTCGACGGGGCGGCACGCAAGGTCGTGTTGAATACCGGCGAGGTGCTGGAGGCAGACCAGGTGCTGCTCGCCACGGGGCGCAAGCCCAACACCGAGGCGCTCGGGCTTGAAGCTGCCGGCGTGGAACTGGAATGGGGCGGCAAGGTGGTGGTCGACGAGTATTCGCGTTCCTCTGTGCCGTCGATCTGCGCGGTGGGCGACGTGACGGACCGGGTGCAACTGACGCCGGTGGCAATCCATGAAGCCATGTGCCTGATCGAGACACTCTACAAGGACAATCCCACCATGCCCGACCACGAACTGGTGGCGACGGCGGTCTTTACCCAGCCTGAGGTCGGCACGGTGGGCATGAGCGAGGAAGCGGCGGCGGAGATGCACCGCGATCTCGATGTCTACATGTCGGCATTCAGGCCGATGAAATACATCCTGCCCGGGCGCGACGAGAAGATGCTGATGAAGATCATCGTCGAGGCAGCCACGAACAAGGTGGTGGGTGTTCACCTGGTGGGGCCGGACTCGGGGGAGATGGCGCAGCTTCTCGGCATCAGCCTGAAAATGGGAGCGACGAAGGAGGACTTCGACCGCACCATGGCCGTGCATCCCACGGCTGCGGAAGAACTGGTAACGCTGTATTCTCCCAGCTATCGTGTGCGCAACGGTGAACGCATCGGCTGAGCGGCCCTCATGAGCGTGCAGGACAACGACCGTCTGATTGCCTATTTCGGTTACGGTTCGCTGGTCAATCTGGCGACACTGGCCACGCCCTATGTGCATGCCGCTCCCGCCCGGCTCAGGGGCTGGCGCAGGCACTGGCAGGCGCGGCCCGGCGACGGACTGCCGGAACGGGCGCTGCTCAGCGTGCATCGCGACGATAGCTGCGAAATCCACGGCATGCTGGTTTTCGATGTGGCTTCCAGCCTCACCTCACTTGATGAACGCGAGCGCCATTACGAGCGCGTGGCGCTGGCGCCGGAGCAACTTGCCGTCGACTGTGACAGGTCTCCGGCCATGCTCTCGGCGCTGCGGGCGGGCGACCTTTTCGTTTATGTCGGAACGACCCCGGTCGAGGGGCAGTCGCCGCTGGTCCAGTCCTACCTGCACACAGTGATGGACGGATTTTTCGACAGCCATGGCGAGGCCGGACTTCTGGCCTTCATGCAGACCACGCGCGGCTTCGAGCGTGATATCCTGGAAGACCGCCACGCGCCGCACTATCCGCGAATGACGGATGTGCCGGAGGACCGGCGGGCCCGCTATGACCGTCTGCTCAGGGAGGCAGGCGTGCGGTTTGCCGGTGACGGCGCGCAGCGCAATCCGGAGGCCGCGCAATAGTCCCGCCAGGCAGGACTGCGGAATAGGCTGGCAATCGGCAGCGGGCTTGCCTATAAGGCGGCCCAACGTTTAAGCTTTTGGCGTTTTACCCCGGTTTTTCCGGCAAATTGCCAGTTCAGCGTACAAGGTGATGCCCATGACTGATAAATGGTCCCCGGATTCCTGGCGTTCGAAGCCGTTCCAGCAGATGCCGGACTATCCGGACAAGGAAGCCCTGAAAGTCGTAGAAGCCCGTCTTGCGAGCTATCCGCCGCTGGTTTTCGCCGGTGAGGCGCGCGCGCTGAAGGGCCGGCTGGCCAAGGTTGCCGCAGGCGAAGCCTTCCTGCTGCAGGGTGGCGATTGTGCCGAGAGCTTTGCCGAGCACGGTGCCGACAATATCCGCGATTTCTTCCGCGTCTTCCTGCAGATGTCGGTGGTGCTCACCTTTGCGGCCGCCAAGCCGGTGGTGAAGGTCGGCCGGATTGCCGGCCAGTTCGCCAAGCCGCGTTCTTCCGACATCGAGAAGAAGGGCGATGAGGCGCTGCCGAGCTATCGCGGCGACATCATCAACGCGACCGAGTTCAACCCCGAAAGCCGTATCCCGGATCCGGAACGCCAGATCATGGCCTACCGGCAGTCGGCGGCGACGCTCAACCTGCTGCGCGCCTTTGCCCAGGGTGGCTATGCCAATCTGGAGCATGTCAACGAATGGATGCTCGGTTTCGTGCGCAACTCGCCGCAATCGGAGCGCTACAAGCAACTGGCAGAACGGCTGACGGAAACGATGCGCTTCATGAAGGCGATCGGCATCACGCCGGAAAACCATCCGCGGCTGCGCGAAACCGAGTTCTACACCTCGCACGAGGCACTGCTGCTGGGTTACGAAGAGGCGCTGACGCGGGTCGATTCCACTTCCGGCGACTATTACGGCACGTCCGGCCACATGCTGTGGATCGGTGATCGCACCCGCCAGCCGGATCATGCCCATGTCGAATACTGCCGCGGCATCAAGAACCCGATCGGGCTGAAATGCGGACCGTCGACCACACCGGAGGGTTTGATCGAACTGATCGACATTCTCAACCCGGAAAACGAACCGGGCAGGCTGACGCTGATTGCTCGTTTCGGTGCCGACAAGGTGGGCGAGCACCTGCCGCAGTTGATCCGCGCCATCGAGAAGGAAGGAAAGTCGGTCGTGTGGTCCTGTGATCCGATGCATGGCAACACGATCACCTCGAATTCCGGCTACAAGACGCGACCTTTCGAGCGCGTGCTGAAGGAAGTGCAGCAGTTCTTTGCGATCCATCGCGCCGAAGGCACCTATCCGGGCGGCGTGCATTTCGAGATGACCGGCAAGGATGTCACCGAATGCACCGGCGGTGCGCGTGCCGTCAGCGACGAGGATCTGGCCGACCGCTATCACACCCACTGCGACCCGCGGCTCAATGCATCGCAATCGCTGGAACTGGCCTTCCTCATCGCCGAACTGCTCGAAGAGGGCAAACACGAGAGCGAACAGAAGGTCGCCGTCTAGGCTCCTTTTTGCTCTTTCAGGAATTGTCAGGAGGCAGCCTCATGGCTGCCTTTTGCGTTTTCGCCGTGTTCGAAAGCTGTTAGGCGGTAAACAGCAGGAGCAGAGAGCGGAAAACCATGAGCGAGGAAATTCATACCGGGTCGTGCCTGTGCGGGCGCATCAGGCTGAGGATTTCCGGCCCGATGCGTGCCGTTGTTGCCTGTCATTGCGGCCAGTGCCGAAAGCAGACCGGCCACTACTATGCGGCGACCAACGCGCCGGATGGGGCCATTGAGATCGAGGGCAGGGAACACCTGAAGTGGTTTCAGTCCAGCGAAGAGGCCAAGCGTGGCTTTTGCGCCGAATGCGGCTCTGCGCTGTTGTGGAAGCACGACAAGGACGATTTCACCTCGATCCTTGCAGGTTGCCTCGACAAGCCGACGGGTTTGAGGCTCGAAAAGCACATCTTCGTTGCCGACAAGGGCGATTATTACGACATCACCGACGGTCTGCCGCAAAGCTGAAGCAGAAAAACCGCCGCCGGGTGAAACCTTTTTCCGGCCGGGTCCGTAAACCGTTCGATGCGGGTGGCATGAGGCTGCCCGGCAGACAACGGAGAACCCCATGAAATTTCCCCATAACGGCATGGTTGCCGGCGTTACCCTTTCCGCAATCGTTCTGGCAAGCGCAGCCGCCTTTGCTGCCGGCCATGCAACCTTGATGGTTGAAGGCTCGGATCAGGACGTATCCGGCGGCAGCGTTACCGCCTCGAAAATCGTTGCTGCCGAAGACGGCTGGCTGGTGGTTCACCGCACCGGCGACGACATGAAACCCGGCCCGGTGGTCGGCCATGCAGCGGTGAAGGCCGGTGAAAACATGGATGTTACCGCGCCGCTGGACGAGAGTGTTGCCTCCGGCGACAAGCTGATGCTGATGCTGCACGGCGAGACGGGCGGTATGAAGGCCGGCGAGTTCGAGTACACGCTGGGTGCCAAGGAAGACGGTCCCATCAAGGTCGACGGCAAGCTTGTGATGACGGTGATCTCCGCCAAGTAACTTGAGAAGCCATGCGTTGTCCCGTTCGGGGCATGCAGGGAGGAGGGCGCCCCTGTCGAAGGGGCGCCTTTTTGCCGCCAGGGCCGAGTTGCCTGCGGAGGGCGGGTAAGGCATAAGCGTCGCAGACAACTGCGAGCGACTGTCAGGCCGTGAACGAGCGCAACAATTCCACCGTTATCCGTCGTGCACAGCCGCCACCCCAAAACTGGTTTCATCGGGTGGTAAGCTGGTTCACGTTCATTCATCGGCGGCGGCTCGATACCCGCTTTGGGGTTTTTCCGCTGACAAGGCTGCTTGTGGCTGCCTTGCTTGCCGGGGCGGGGATTTTGGCGCTGTTTGTGTTTGCCGACGCGCCGTACCTGGCGGCGGTGCGCTCGGGCGCCACCAAGGGCCAGGCATTTTTTGAAATGATCACCTATCTGGGGCTTTCCGACTGGATATTGTGGTCGAGTGGCGCCGTATTCCTGCTCTTCTCGCTGCGCAGCGCGGATCGGTTTGCCGGTCCGCTGCACCGGCTTTGGCACCGGCTGATGCTGACGGCATACTTCCTTTTTACCGCTGTTGCGCTGTCGGGGCTGATCACCAACGCCCTCAAGTTCATCATCGGCCGGGCGCGTCCCGACGAGGTTTCCGGGCCGGGTCCGTGGGAGTCTGTCCCCTTTACGTCAGACTACGACTACGCCAGTTTCCCTTCGGGGCATGCCACGACATCGGGTGCCTTGACCGCATGCCTGGTGCTGCTGTTCCCGCGATTTCGCTGGCTGTTCATCCCATTGGGACTGCTGGTCGCGACAAGCCGCAACTTCATCGGCGTGCATTTTCCTTCCGATGTGCTGGCAGGACTGGCAGTGGGCACGTGTTTCACCTGGCTGTGGGCGAGGGCCTTTGCCCGAAAAAGGCTGTTATTCAGATTTACTGCAGACGGATATCTTGAACTCAGAGGCGAAGGGCGCGGCCATCTGCAACGCTGGCCGGAACTACTGGGGCTGTCGATCAAACAATGAGCGTCATGGTGTTCGATTCAGGCATTGGCGGCCTGACAGTATTGCGCGAGGCTCGGGTGCTGATGCCCGACCGGCGCTTCGTCTATGTGGCCGATGATGCGGCCTTTCCCTACGGCGACTGGGAAGAACCCGATCTGCTGCAGCGGATGACGGGCCTGTTCGGCGAACTCATTGCCGAGTGGAAGCCCGAAATCATCGTCATTGCCTGCAACACCGCCTCGACGCTGGCGGTTTCCCATCTGCGCGAGGCCTATCCCGGCCAGACCTTTGTCGGCACCGTGCCGGCGATCAAGCCCGCCGCCGAGCGTACGCGCTCCGGTCTCGTCTCGGTGCTGGCGACGCCCGGCACGGTACGGCGGCAATACACCCGTGACCTGATCAGCGACTGGGCCTCGAAATGTCATGTCCGGCTGGTCGGCAGCACACGGCTTGCCGCCCTTGCGGAAAGCTACATGCGCGGCAACATGGTCGACGAGGCAGAAGTCGAGCGCGAAATCATGCCTTGTTTCGTCGAACAGGACGGCAAGCGCACCGATATCGTCGTGCTGGCCTGCACCCACTATCCTTTTCTTGTCAACCGGATGCGCAAGATGGCGCCGTGGCCGGTCGACTGGATCGATACTTCGGAGGCGATTGCCCGCCGCGCCGCATCGCTGATCGAGCCGTTGCCGGTGGTTGCCCGCATCGGAGAGGTTGCCGAAGAAGATGTGGCCGTCTTTACCGGCGGTGCGCCCGATGTGCTGACGGCAAAGCTGCTGCGCGGTTTCGGGCTGAAGGTGAACCCCTAGAAAACAAAGGGCAGTTCTGCTGCATATTCCTTCCGCTGCGCCAACTGGACGCTTGCGCCCGGCTCGCAAGGCGCTAAGGTGATGCCATGACAGCGTTGCCCGAGTTCTTCAACGAAATGTCGAATGCCGATGGCGCTCCCCGCGAGCCCTACCGTGGATATGCCCGGTGGTTTGACCGCGAGGATATCAAGCGGCTGAAGAAGAAGGCGGCAGAGGCGGAAGCCTTCTTCCGCCGCACGGGCATCACCTTCAACGTCTACGGCCAGCAGGAAGCGACCGAGCGCCTGATTCCCTTCGACATCGTGCCGCGCATCATCTCGGCAAGCGAATGGGCGAAGCTGGAGCGAGGCATCGAGCAGCGGGTGCGCGCGATCAACGCCTTCCTGCACGATATCTATCACCGCCAGGAGATCCTGCGCGCCGGCCGCATCCCCGTCGAACTAATCGCCAATAACGATGCCTTTCTGCCGGAGATGATCGGCGTCACGCCGCCGGGCGGGGTTTACACCCATATCGTCGGCATCGATCTTGTGCGGACGGGACCCGACAGTTTCTTCGTACTTGAGGACAATGCGCGCACGCCGTCGGGCGTCTCCTACATGCTGGAGAACCGGGAGACCATGTTGCACATGTTCCCCGAGCTTTTTGCCCGCAACCGGGTACGCGACGTTTCGAAATACCCGCGCGACCTTGCCAATTCGCTTGCAGCGGCCGCGCCGGACAAGTGCACGGAGCGGCCGGTCATCTGCGTGCTGACGCCCGGCATTTTCAATTCCGCCTATTTCGAGCATTCCTTCCTGGCCGACCAGATGGGCGTGGAACTGGTCGAAGGCCACGATCTGAGGGTGATCGACGGGCGCATCGCCATGCGCACGACACGCGGTTACAAGCCGGTCGACGTGATGTACCGCCGTGTCGATGACGATTTTCTCGATCCGCTGGTCTTCAATCCGAAGTCGATGCTTGGCGTGCCCGGCATCATGGATGTCTACCGCTCCGGCGGGATCACCATCGCCAATGCACCCGGCACGGGCATCGCCGATGACAAGGCGATCTATTCCTACATGCCGGACATCGTGGAATTCTATACCGGGGAAAAGCCGCTGCTGCCGAATGTGGAGACCTGGCGCTGCTCCGAACCCGATGCGCTTTCCTACGTGCTTGAACATCTCGACGAACTGGTGGTCAAGGAAGTGCATGGTTCGGGCGGCTACGGCATGCTGGTGGGACCGGCAGCGAGCAGGCGCGAGATCGCTGATTTCCGCAAGAAGCTGCAAGCGAAGCCCGGCAACTATATCGCCCAGCCGACACTGGCGCTTTCGACGGCACCGATCCTGACATCGAAGGGGCTGGCGCCGCGCCATCTCGATCTTCGGCCGTTCGTGCTGGTTTCGAGCGAAAAGATTACCATCACGCCGGGCGGGCTGACGCGGGTGGCGCTGAAAAAGGGTTCTCTGGTGGTCAACTCCTCGCAGGGGGGCGGCACCAAGGACACATGGGTGCTGGGGGACTAGGGCGCATGCTGGGCAAGACTGCGGGCGGACTGTTCTGGATGTTCCGGTACCTGGAACGCAGCGAATATGTCGCCCGTCTTGTGGAGGCCGGCCTGCGGCTGTCGCTGACAAGACCCCATGCGGCCGGTGATGAATGGGCCTCTGTGGTCGACACCGCCGGTGTGCGTGCGGCCTATCTGGAAAAGAACGAGGCTTTCGATCCTGCCGGCGTCGTCGATTTCCTGCTGCGCGAGAAGGACAGCGCCTCGAGCGTGCTTTCCTGCATCACCGCAGCGCGAACCAATGCGCGCATGGTGCGCACAGCGCTGACGCGGGAGGTATGGGAGGCGACCAATGAGTGCTGGATGGCGGTTTCCGCCGCCCTGCAGCGCAAGGTGGGCGAACGGGAACTGCCGGACGTTCTCAACGTCATCCGCCAGCAAAGCGCCCAGGTGCGCGGCGCCCTGCACGGTACCATGCTGCGCAACGACATCTACGATTTTGCCCGTATCGGCACCTTCATCGAACGCGCCGACAACACGGCGCGCATCCTCGACGTGAAATACTATGTGCTGCTGCCTTCGGCGATGCCGGTGGGCTCCACCTTCGACAATGTCCAATGGGACAACATCCTGCGCTCGGTTTCGGCCCATCGCTCGTTCCGCCATGTGCATAGCGGCGAGACGAATGCGGCGGCGATTGCCGATTTCCTCATTCTCGACCGCCGGATGCCGCGTTCGCTTGCCTTCTGCTACGGCAAGATCAACGACAATCTGAGCTATTTGCAGAATGATTATGGCGAACGTCATGCCTGCCACGCGATCGCCGAAGATACGTTCAGCGAATTGCGCTCGCTGAATACCACTTCGATCTTCGAGCGCGGCCTGCACGAATACATTGCCGAATTCATCACCCGCAACAATGCACTCGGTCTGCGCATCGAGGCCGATTACCGTTTTATCGAGTAAACCGATGCAGCTGAAAATCCGCCACGAGACGAAGTACCTTCATGCCTCACCCGTATCCTACGGGCTGATGGAGTTGCGCATGATGCCGCGCGCGCACGCGATCCAGAACGTCATCGACTGGAATATCTCGCTGCATGGGGCAGAAGAGCAGTTGCGGTTTTCCGACCAGCACCGCAACGAGGTCATCCTTGCAGCCTATCAGGGCCAGCCGCATGAAATCACCATTGTCTGCGAGGGCACGGTGGAAACCAGCGACACTGCGGGCGTGATTGGCGAACATGCGGGCTATGCGCCGCTTTGGTACTACAAGCGCCAGACACGGCTGACACGGCCGGGCACCGGGGGCAGGGCGCTGCTGCGGGAGCTCGGTCAGGGTCACGAGAACGATGTGACCCAGATGCATGCGCTCGCGGTGCTGATCGCTTCGGCCGTGCGCTACGAGACCGGGGCAACCAGCAGCGACACGCCGGCCGAGGAGGCGCTGGAACTCGGCAGGGGCGTTTGTCAGGACCATTCGCACATTCTGATCGGCCTTGCGCGGCATCTCGGCTTTCCCGCGCGCTATGTTTCCGGCTATCTGATGATGAACGACCGGGTCGACCAGGAGGCAGGGCATGCCTGGGCGGAAGTGCATTTCGAGGGGCTTGGCTGGGTTGGCTTCGATGTTTCGAACGGGATTTCGCCCGATGCCCGCTATGTGCGGGTGGCAATCGGCCTCGATTACCGCGAGGCCGCTCCGATCACCGGCCTGCATCACGGAAATGAGGATGCGACCGGCGACAAGGTGCTTGTGAACATCCAGGTCCAGCAGTAGATTTGCCTTTCCGGCGGGATTCTCCGGCAAGCATTCAATTCGGACTTTCTTCATGACCTATTGCGTTGGATTGCAGCTCGACAAAGGCATCGTCTTCATGTCGGACACGCGCACCAATGCCGGCGTGGACAACGTTTCCGTCTTCAAGAAGATGTTCACCTGGGAGGTGCCGGGCGAACGGCTGATCACGCTGATGACGGCCGGCAATCTGGCCACTACGCAGTCCGTGGTCAGCCTGCTGGACGAGCGGGCCAAGGCACCATCGGAGCGCAGCCCCTCCCTTGTTGAAGTGCCAAGCATGTTCCAGGTCGCCACCCTGATCGGCAAGACGCTGCGCGAGGTGATTTCCTCGTCGGCGGAGACCGGCCAGGCGGCGGAAACCAAGTTTTCCGGTACCGTCGTAGTCGGCGGCCAGATCAAGGGCGGCGAGCCTCGGCTTTTCCTGATCTATCCGGAAGGCAATTTCGTCGAAGCCTCCCGCGATACGCCGTTTTTCCAGGCTGGCGAGACGAAATACGGCCGGCCGATCCTGGTGCGCGCCTATGATGCGCAGATGAGCTTTTCGGAAGCCGTCAAGCTGCTGCTGGTTTCCTTCGACAGCACAATAAAGGCAAATCTTTCCGTCGGCCTGCCGATCGATCTGCAGATATACGAAGCCAACAGTTTCAAACGCGGAATGGAAAGACGCATTACCGCCGATGATCCGTATTTCCAGCTGGTTTCCAATGGCTGGGGCGAGGCGCTGAAATCCGCCTTCTCCTCAATCCCCGACCCGGAACTCTAGGGTCCGGACGGTTCGTAGCAGGTTGCCGCGGCTGAACGTTGACAATGCGCCCGGTTTGGCCTATCTCCGCGCCGGTTCCGGGCATTTTGCCCGGTTCTTTTTGACGTATCCCGTGAATTTGGCTGCAAAACGTGCGCGGCCAGTTCTGTCAGCCGGTGAAAACGACCGGCAGAGGAGGGTGCGTTTCCTTACGGCGCTGCAATCATGCGGCGCTGATATGCTTTGAAGGGAAATGCAATGAGCAAGCGTA
>JAMLIH010000037.1 GCA_023954255.1 Phyllobacteriaceae bacterium
TTCCCCCCGCGCGCCCTACATGCTACACGCCGGCCTTCGCTTCAGCCGGCAGCCGATTCCGACGTCCCTCGCGGGGCGGGAAAGTGGTTTTCCGGTTTCAGGGCCGCCGCCGGCCCATTCGCGTGAAAGGGTCGCCCATGAGCAATGCCGCCGAAACGCATGCGCCCAAGTCCAATTCCTTCTTCTCCGCGCCGCTCGCCGACGTCGATCCGGAGATCGCCAACGCGATCGACCTGGAGCTCGGCCGCCAGCGCGATGAGATCGAGCTGATCGCGTCCGAAAACATCGTCTCCCGCGCCGTTCTGGAAGCGCAGGGCTCGATCATGACCAACAAATATGCGGAGGGTTATCCGGGCAAGCGCTACTACGGCGGCTGTCAGTACGTGGATATCGCCGAGAAACTGGCGATCGAGCGCGCCTGCCGGCTCTTTGATTGCAAGTTCGCCAACGTTCAGCCGAATTCCGGCAGCCAGATGAACCAGGCGGTGTTCCTGGCGCTGCTGCAGCCCGGCGACACCTTCATGGGCCTCGATCTCAATTCCGGCGGTCACCTGACTCACGGTTCGCCGGTCAACATGTCGGGCAAGTGGTTCAACGTCGTTTCCTACGGCGTTTCGGAAGGCAACGAGCTGCTCGACATGGACGCCATCGAAGCCAAGGCCCGGGAGCACAAGCCCAAGCTGATCATCGCCGGTGGCACCGCCTATTCGCGCGTCTGGGACTGGAAGCGGTTCCGCGAGATCGCCGATTCGGTGGGGGCCTGGCTGATGGTCGACATGGCGCACATCGCCGGCCTCGTTGCCGGTGGCGTTCATCCCTCGCCGGTGCCCCACGCCCATGTGGTGACCTCGACGACGCACAAATCGCTGCGGGGTCCGCGCGGCGGGCTGATCCTCTGCAATGACGAGGACATCGCCAAGAAGATCAATTCGGCGGTTTTCCCAGGGCTTCAGGGTGGCCCGCTGATGCATGTGATCGCCGCCAAGGCGGTTGCCCTCGGCGAGGCGTTGCAGCCGGGCTTCAAGCAGTATGCGGCCAATGTCGCCGGCAACGCAAAGGCACTGGCCGAGAGCCTGACAGGCAACGGCTTGCGCATCGTCTCGGGTGGCACGGACAACCACCTGATGCTGGTTGATCTCAGGCCCAAGAACGCCACCGGCAAACGCGCCGAGGCGGCCCTTGGCCGTGCCAACATCACCTGCAACAAGAATGGTATTCCGTTCGACCCCGAAAAGCCTTTCGTCACCTCGGGCGTCCGCCTTGGCACACCGGCCGGTACGACCCGCGGTTTCGGAGCCGCCGAATTTACAGAGATCGGCAACCTGATCTCCGAAGTGCTGGACGGGCTGAAGGCTGCCAACTCCGATGAGGGCAATGCCGGTGTTGAAGCTGCCGTACAGAAGAAGGTTATCGAACTGACTGGCCGTTTCCCGATGTATGGCTATATGGGGTAAAGAGCGGGTAGTCGTTAGCGGTCAGTGGATAGGTGTTGGATTGTTGGAATATGCCGCAAGCTTGCAACGGAGCTCGACGATCCCTATGCCACTAACAACCGACTGCCAACGACCAATCACTAACGGCTGAATTGCCATGCGCTGCCCCTACTGCTCTTCGACCGAAAGCCAGGTAAAGGACTCCCGCCCGACGGAGGACGACACCGCGATCCGCCGCCGCCGCGTATGCAACGATTGCGGCGGCCGCTTCACGACCTTCGAACGCGTCCAGCTGCGCGAGCTCACCGTGGCGAAGAAGTCCGGCAAGCGCGTTCCCTTCGACCGAGACAAGCTTACCCGCTCGGTGCAGACGGCGCTTCGAAAGCGCGACGTCGACCCCGAGCGTGTCGAACGCATGATCACTGGTATTGTCCGTCAGCTTGAAAGCCGCGGCGAGGGCGACATCCCGTCGGAGGAAATCGGCATGCTCGTGATGGATGGACTCAAGCAGATCGACGAAGTGGCCTATGTCCGCTTTGCTTCCGTCTACAAGGACTTCCAGAAGGCCGAGGACTTCGAGGGCTTTCTGCACGAGATGGAAACATGAGAACGGATTTCCGTGCACTGATTGCATTCTGGCGGAATTAGTTGATATTCCAGACCGGGCGCCAACTTCTCGGAAACCACATGAACACCAAATCCTCCGGCCCGGGCCCCGATTTCCTTTGTATTGGACAGCAAAAGGCAGGCACCGGCTGGCTTTATGACCAGTTGCAGGCGCATGAAGATGTTTGGATGCCTCCGATCAAGGAGTTGAAGTTTTTCAACGGTGACCCGTTTCGGGCCAAACACCTTTCTTGGCTTCGCGATTATCAGGCTGAAAGGGGTGGTTTCT
Source organism: Phyllobacteriaceae bacterium (assembly GCA_023954255.1). GTDB lineage: Bacteria > Pseudomonadota > Alphaproteobacteria > Rhizobiales > Rhizobiaceae > Salaquimonas. Next base: position 2,329 of record JAMLIH010000037.1, read on the forward strand.
TTTCCGATCCGCTTTGGCATTTGAACAGGCTGTTTCATAATAAAAACGCCCGCGAAAGCACCAGAAAGCTTGAAAGCCGGTTTCCCGACCTCGATCGCAGGTTCTGGGCAATCTATGCTGCTGCCGCCGCTAAACGGTCCCGGGATGCGGCCTGGTATCTGTCGGTTTTCAACCTTCCCGAGAAGATTGCAAGCGGCGACATTTCGCCAAATTACTCGACAGCGACGGCAGAAGAAATCGCAAGAGCGAAATCAACGGTTCCCGAAGCGAAGATCATACTTCTGATCCGTGATCCTGTATCGCGGGCCAAGTCTGCCATTTCAATGGCCGTGCGAAGGGGAAGTTTCGACGAGAACAGGGTGAACGACTGGCAGACGGTCCTGGATTTCCTGAATATGCCTTCCGTCATTGCCCGGTCTCATGCGACGAAAACATGGGAAAGCTGGAACGCCGCCTTTGGGGATGCCCAGTGCCGTTACTGGCTGATGGACGATATCATCCGCAAGCCTGTTGAAACGCGGGATGCAATTCTGAATTTTCTGAACCTTGACCCGGCCCGGGCAGAATTGCCTGCCAGCCATAACCGCAAGGCTTCGCGAAAGAAGGCAGTATTCACAGCTGAGACGGAAGCCCGCCTTGGCGAGTACTTCAAGGATGAAATAAGGGCCTGCCAGAATCTGTTCGGTGGTGCGGCAATGGGTTGGTAGAATGAAGTCTGCAACGAATACTTGCTTGCTCTGTGGTGCCGCTTCATTCTGACTCGTCATGACGTTAACGCAACAAGACAACAGCTTCATGGCTGCCGCCATCCGCCTGGCGCGGCGCAATGAGGGACTGACAGGCACCAACCCGTCGGTTGCCTGTGTTCTGGTGCGCGACGATGGCGAGGGCGCCCATGTCGTGGGCAGCGGCGTGACCGCGCCCGGCGGCAGGCCTCATGCAGAACCGCTGGCACTGGCTGAGGCCGGGCCCCTCGCGAGAGGCGCCACTGCCTATGTCACGCTCGAGCCCTGCGCCCATCATGGCCGCACACCGCCCTGCGCGCAGACGCTGATCGATGCCGGCGTTGCCCGCGTGGTGACGGCGGTGACCGATCCCGACGACCGCGTCAATGAAAAGGGTCATGCCATGCTGCGGGCTGCGGGCATCGAAGTCGAAGCCGGCTGCATGGCGCGGGAAGCCGGCGAAGGCCTTGCCGCCTATCTGATTCAGAAAGCGAACAACCGGGCGCAAGTGACTCTGAAACTTGCCGTTTCCGCCGATGGCTTCATTGGCGTGAAAGGGCGGGGCCAGGTCGCGATCACCGGTCCGGTTGCCCGAGCCCAGAGCCATCTGATGCGCGCGCGCCATCATGCCATTCTGGTGGGGGCCGGAACGGTGATCGGGGACGACCCGGAACTGACCTGCCGCCTGCCTGGCCTTGAATCCCGCTCGCCGGTCCGTATCCTGCTCGATCCCAATGGCCGTGTCCCGCTGACCGCTAAGGCGGTAACGACGGCAGGCTTGACGCGCACGATCACCGTGCTGGGCGACGGCGTGCCGGAAACGCACCGCGCTGCCCTTAGAACGCAGGGTTGCGAAATCCTGCCTTGCGAGATTGAAGATGGCCGCGTGGCGCTGCCCGAACTGCTGGAGGATCTGGCGGCCATCGGCATCCATTCGGTACTGGTCGAGGGCGGGGCGAAAACCGCGGAAGCCCTTCTGGAGGAAGGCCTTGTCGACGAACTGATGCTGTTTGCCGGTGGCGGCGGGATCGGTGATGTGGCGGAGCCGATCGCCTCTCCGGTCACGGGCAGTCATCTTGCCGCCTTCGATGAACGAGAGACCCTCGCCCTTGGCGAAGATAAGCTTACCCGCTACACGGTCCGCCGAAGAGGATAGCGAGAATGTTTACCGGCATCATTACCGAGATCGGCACGCTGGAAGCGGTCATGCAGCGCGATGGCGGCAAGGCGTTCCGCGTCCGCTCGGGCTATGAGTATTCAGGGGTCGATATCGGCGCCTCGATTGCCCATGCCGGTGTCTGCCTGACTGTTACCGCCAAAGGTGACAACTGGCATGAAGTCGAGGCCTGGGAAGAGGCGCTGCGGCTGACGACGCTCGACGGCTGGAAGAGCGGCCAGCGCATCAACCTCGAGCGCTCGCTGAAAATCGGCGATGAACTGGGCGGCCACATGGTGTCCGGTCATGTCGACGGGCTGGCGCAGATCGTCGCGGTGGCGGCAGAAGGCGAGGCGACGCGGTTCACGCTGGAAGTTCCGCAGCATCTGGCGAAGTTCATCGCACCCAAGGGCTCTGTGTCGCTCGACGGCACCTCGCTGACCGTCAACGGCGTTGAGGGCAGCCGTTTCGATGTCCTGCTCATCGCCCATACGCTGGAAGTTACCACCTGGGGTGAACGCGGGGAGGGCGATCACGTCAATCTGGAAGTCGACCAGATGGCCCGTTATGCCGCCCGGTTGATGGAAGCTCGCGAAGGCTGATTGGCGTTTTGCCATGTTCCGGCCAAGGTTCGCCGCTATGGCGCACACTGGACGCGGGGGATGTTGAAAAGCGTTTATAGGGTGCTGGACTTGAAACAGCCTTCAAAAGGAACGATTGCCGTTGCCGGTCTCGTCACCGCTGCGATGCTGCTTGCCTCGTGCCAGTCCGCAGATGTGCTCGAATCGGCGACCACCTCGTCTGCTACCGAGCTCGAAAGCAGCATTGTGCCGCAACCCTCGGCCAATCCCGAAAGCCTGCAGGCGATGACGGCAATTGAACCGGATGCCACCACGTCCTTGCCCGGAGTGGAAGCCCGCATCTCGCCACAACCTGCTGCGCAGCCTCAATCGGGACCCGCACTGGCGGCACTCGATCCGGCCGCCGTCCGGCCAGCACCCGGCACACTGGGTGCCTCGGTCGAGGGCGGGCTTGCCCCCGCCGCACAGTCGCCCAAGAAGACCTATCTCATCAACGGGCTTCTGAGTGCCGTTCCCTTCATCGGCTATGGTTTCCGCAACCTGAAGAAGAAGATGCCGGAAGCTGAAATCTACTCCTATATGGGCGTGGTCGAGGGGCCGGCGATTATCGCGCCGAAGGTCGTCAAGGAGGCGGAAGCCGCCTGGCGTGCCAACCCCGACACGATGATCAACCTGATCGGCATTTCGCTCGGCGCCGACCTCGTCACGGTGATTGCCAACGAACTCGACAAGAAGGGCGTTCCCGTCAACTATCTCGGTATTGTCGACGGTACCAATCTGCAGCCTATCCCCGACAATGTGCGCAAGGCCGACAACCTGACCTGCTCCTACATCGACTGCACCCGCGCAAAGGCGAAGATCGCCAGCGGCAATACATCGACGATTTTCGAGCGCAAGGTCTACAAGTCCTCGCACATTCCCCTCGGCGACAACGATGAACTGCATGCCCGGGTGATTGCCCAGTCGAACAGCCGGTAACCGGGCAGACAATATCCGCAAGCCCTGCAGCCCATGCACGGCAGCTCGCGGGACTTTGCCCTTGCCAAAGCCGCCGCTGCGTGGTTTCTCCCCGCCATTCGAATTTGCCGGCCAGCAGCTTGTGAAAGCCGGGGCCGCCACGACGGAAACCGCACATGCCCGACACGCCCCACATTCTCGTCGTCGAAGCGCGTTTTTACGACGATCTTTCCGATGCGCTTCTGACGGGTGCGAAGGCCGCCATCGAGGTAGCCGGCGCGACGTGCGATGTCGTCACCGTTCCCGGCGCACTGGAAATTCCGGCGGCAATCGCCTTTGCGGTGAAGGCAGCCAAGGATGGCGGCGTCGCCTATGACGGTTATGTGGCGCTCGGTGTCGTCATCCGCGGCGAGACCCATCACTTCGACATCGTGGCGAATGAATCCGCCCGCGCCCTGATGGACCTGTCGGTGGACAAGAGGCTCGCCCTTGGCAACGGCATCATGACGACCGAAAACGGCGAGCAGGCCTGGGAGCGCTGCGATCCCGCGCGCCTCGACAAGGGCGGGTTTGCTGCTCGCGCCGCGCTCACCATGATCGGACTGAAACGGAAACTGGGCGGCGCCAATGGCTGAACCGGCAGCACAGCTTTCGAAAGCCGCCAACAAGCGCGGTGCGGCGCGTCTTGCCGCCGTGCAGGCGCTCTATCAGATGGACCTTACCTCGGCCCGCCTGATGGATGTGGTTGCCGAATTCGAGAACTTCCGCCTCGGCAAGGAGATCGATCCGGAAGAAGGTCCCGACACCTATCGCGAGGCCGACCCGCAATGGTTCCGCGCCATTCTTTCCGGTGTGCTGGCCGAGCAGAAGAAGATCGATCCGCTGATCGCAAGGACCCTGCCGCCCGACTGGCCGCTTGCCCGCATCGAAACCCTGCTCAGGGCCGTTCTCAGGGCAGGGGCGTGGGAACTGATGGCCAAGAAGGATGTGCCCGCCAAGGTCGTCATCAACGAATATGTCGATGTGGCGCGCGCCTTCTTCGAGGAGGACGAGCACAAGCTGGTCAACAGCGTGCTCGACCGCATTGCCCGCAAGCACCGTGACGAGCCGTTCGCCGAACTGCCGGCCGGCGGTGAGGGATAACGCCAATCCCGGAGGCAAATGTGCCGGATAGCGAGACGGACCTCATTCAGAAATATCTGGCGCCGCTTGCAGCCCCTGCAGGCCTCGGGCTGGCGGATGATGCAGCCTGCCTGATGCCATCTCCCGGAATGGAACTCGTCCTGACCGCTGATGCGATCGTCGAGGGAACCCATTTCCTGTCTGGCGATCCACCTGCCGACATCGCCGCCAAGGCGATCGCCGTCAACCTGTCCGACCTGACCGCCAAGGGCGCAGCGCCGTTGGGTTATCTGGTGGCGCTGGTGTTGCCGCAGGTGCCGAAGGAGGAATGGTTTGCCGGTTTCGCCAAGGGGCTTTCAGCCCGCGCGCACGGCAAGATACTGGGCGGCGATGTCGCCGTCGGCGGCAACGCGGTCTCCATCTCCGTAACCGCCATTGGCGAAGTGCCCCATGGCCGGATGGTCAGGCGTTCCGGTGCACGTGTGGGAGACAGACTGTTCGTTACCGGCCCGATCGGAACCAAGGCTGCCGGGCTGAGGGTGCTTGCCGATCCGGCATGGACGGCCGCAGCCGGGGAGAGCGATCTGGATGAACTGGCCGCCGAGTACCGTGCGCCGGCCATTCCGTTCAACGACATCTATGCCCGCATCATCCGCGACAATGCATCGGCCGCCATGGACGTTTCCGACGGATTGCTGATCGATCTCGAACGGTTGTGTGCTGCGAGCGGCACTGGCGCACGCATCGAGGCGGACGCGGTGCCGTTGCACAAGACGGTGCGCAGCCTCATCGAACGGGGTTATTTCAGCCGCGAGGAAGCCTTTACCGGCGGTGACGACTATGTCTGCCTGTTCGCCGTTCCGCCGCAAAAGGCCGACGCGCTCGCTGCCGCCGGCGGCATTGCCCGCTGCCATCCCATCGGGGAGATCCTGCCACAGGCGGGGGGCGTTGTGATCGCCGATGCGGCGGGATCGCCCATGGCTTTTGCCGGCCGGCACGGTTATGACCATTTTTCCGGCGAATCTGAGGAGTGATGAAAGTGGACATGGCGGTCATCGAGGCGGAAGCGCGCGAAAACACGATTGCCCGCAAGAATGCCATCCTGCTGGCTGCCTGCCAGTCGGTGAACGGTGCCGCAGCACCCCTGTCGATTGCCCTGGGCGGCGTTGTCGGTAGCTATCTCCTCGCCGCCGACAAGTCGCTGGCAACCGCGCCGGTGACCGGTTTCAACCTCGGTGCGGCGCTGATGTCGATCCCTGCAGCCATGCTGATGCGCAGGATCGGCCGCCGCAACGGCTTTACCTTCGGCGCGCTGATCGGCGCCACCGCCATGCTTGTCGCCGTGCAGGCGATCCGCATGCAGTCCTTCTGGCTGTTCGCCTTTGCGCTGATGATGGCCGGTTCCTCCAACGCTTTCGTGCAGCAATACCGCTTTGCCGCCGCCGACCGCGGCATGCCCGAATACAAGCCGAAGGCAATCTCGATCGTGCTGATCGGCGGCATCGCCGCCGCAATTGTCGGTCCGCAGATGATCCTCAACTTCAAGGATTTCCTCGAGCCTGTTCCCTTCGCCGGGGCATTTCTCTGGGGCACCGGACTGTTTCTGCTCAGCATGGTCATCATCCGCTTCATGGAGCCGGGTCATCCGCCGAAATCGGCCGAGGAACTGGCCAACAAGCCGCAGCGCCCGCTGCTTGAGATCATGGCTCAGCCCCGTTTCATCGTTGCCGCCATCTGCGGCACCGCTTCCTATGCGCTGATGTCCTATGTGATGACCGCAGCCCCGCTTGCCATGCTTTCCTGCGGCTTCGACATTAACGATTCAACCTGGGGCATCCAGTGGCACGTCATGGCGATGTTCGTACCAAGTTTTGTTACCGGCCACCTGATCGCCCGCTACGGCAAGGAACGTATCGTGATGATCGGCCTGTTCATTCTCGCCGCCTGTGCCATCGTGGCGCTCAATGGCATTTCGCTTTCCCATTTCTACCTAGCCCTGATTCTTCTCGGTGTCGGCTGGAATTTCGGCTTCATCGGTGCGACATCAATGATCACCGACACCTACGAACCGCATGAGAAGAACAAGGCTCAGGGCGCCAACGACTTCATCCTGTTCGGTACGGTCGCCATGGCAAGCCTCATGTCGGGCTTCTCGCTCAACAACATGGGCTGGGAATTCATCAACTGGATCGTATTCCCGATTGTCGCCATCTGCCTCGTCAGCCTTTGGTGGCTGAAGGGCAGACAGAAGATGGCCTGATACCGCCACAAGCCTGAACGGCGCGTTCAGCACCGGTTCAGCGGGTTTTCCTCATTATCGGTCAAGGCAACACCCATTGCCCTGCCAAGAAGGAGGCCATCATGCTCAATCGCCGTAGTCTTATTGTATCATCGGTTGCTGCCGCGTTTTCCACTGCAGTTCCCGTCACCGCCCTTGCCCAGCACGCGCCGCCGTCTGCCGCCCAGATCGAGCGTTCGCTTTCTGCCGCACCGCGCAAGCGGTTGCGCCGGCAGGACCGTGTCGAACGTCATGAGCTGAAACGCCGTCGCGACCTGCGGATTGCAGCGCCTTCCATCGAGATACAGGCGATCAACTTCGAGTTCGGTTCGGCCCGTATCCCCCGCGGCGAACTGTGGAAAGCGGAGGAAATCGCCATCGCCATGCGGCGCATCCTGCAGCGCAATCCGGCCGAGGTTTTCCTCATCGAAGGCCATACCGACGCCGTCGGCTCGCGCTATTCGAACCAGATCCTGTCCGAACAGCGCGCCAGCAGCCTCCGGCAAATTCTCGTGCGCCGCTTCGCCGTCGATGGCTATGCGCTTGAAACCATCGGATATGGCGAAGACTACCTTCTGGTGCCCACGCAAGCGCCGGAATGGCGCAACCGCCGCGTTACGCTGCGCAGGGTGACCGATTTCGTCCTGCGGTGAGGTTCGCAAATCCTCTTGTCACCTGTTGAAGGCCACAGCCTGAAGCCTTGCAACTCGTGAATTTTCGGTTAAAAGGCGCGCTGATGCAGCCGGTTTTGGAAAAAACCGGCTGCCGATCTATCGGGAGAGGCCGCCTGTACCGACGGGATAACGAGCGGGAAGAAGGCTTTTCGGCCCTGGTGGAATAACCTTTCTTTCGGGGAAAAGAACAAGAGGATTCTCGACCATGACTGCTGTTTATCTGGCAATCGCCGCTGGCGTGTTGTCTATTCTTTACGGCATCTGGGCTACCATGTCGGTCATGAGTGCCGACGCCGGTAACAGCCGGATGCAGGAAATCGCTGGTTACATCCAGGAAGGCGCACAGGCCTATCTGACCCGCCAGTACATGACCATTGCCATTGTCGGCATCGTCGTCTTCGCCATCGTCGCCTGGCTGCTCGGCATTCTGACCGCCATCGGCTTCGCCGTCGGCGCGGTGCTTTCGGGCATTGCCGGCTTCATCGGCATGCTGGTTTCGGTTCGCGCCAACGTGCGCACCGCCCAGGCCGCTTCCCAGAGCCTCGGTGCCGGTCTTAGCGTCGCCTTTACTGCAGGCGCGGTCACCGGCCTTCTGGTTGCCGGTCTGGCACTCCTGGGTGTTGCTGTCTACTTCTGGTACCTGACTGGGCCTGCTGGCTATGCCCCGACCGATCGCGCCGTGATCGACGCCATGGTGGCGCTCGGCTTCGGCGCTTCGCTGATCTCCATTTTCGCCCGCCTCGGCGGCGGCATCTTCACCAAGGGTGCTGACGTCGGCGGCGACCTGGTCGGCAAGGTCGAGGCAGGTATCCCCGAGGACGATCCGCGCAACCCGGCAACCATCGCCGACAACGTCGGCGACAACGTCGGCGACTGCGCCGGCATGGCAGCCGACCTGTTCGAGACCTATGCGGTGACCGTGGTTGCAACCATGGTTCTCGCCTCGATCTTCTTCACCGGTGAAGCGGCAACCACCCTGATGCTGCTGCCGCTGGTCATCGGCGCATCCTGTGTCGTGACCTCGATCATCGGCACCTTCTTCGTCCGCCTTGGTTCGAACAACTCGATCATGGGTGCGCTTTACAAGGGCTTCATCGCCTGTGCCGTTCTTTCGGCTGTCGCGCTCATCGGCATCGTCTGGTTCTGGGTTGGCATGGATACCGAGTTCACCACTTCGACGGGCAAGACCTTCCTTGGCCGCCATCTGATGTATTGCGGCTTCATCGGCCTCATCATCACCGGCCTGATCATCTGGATCACCGAATACTACACCGGTGTCGGCTACCGTCCGGTCCGCTCGATCTCGCAGGCTTCGGTCACCGGTCACGGCACCAACGTGATCCAGGGCCTTGCCGTATCGCTTGAATCGACTGCGCTGCCGGCGCTTGTCATCATCGCGGGCATCATCGCAACCTACGCGCTGGCCGGCCTCTTCGGCATTGCCATCGCCGTTGCCACCATGCTGGCACTGGCAGGCTTCGTCGTCGCGCTCGACGCCTTCGGTCCGGTTACCGACAACGCCGGCGGCATCGCCGAAATGTCGGAACTGCCGTCGGAAGTTCGCGTTACCACCGATGCGCTCGACGCCGTGGGCAACACCACCAAGGCTGTCACCAAGGGCTATGCCATCGGTTCTGCCGGTCTTGGCGCGCTGGTTCTGTTTGCCGCCTATACCGAGGACCTGAAGTTCTTCGCCTCCCAGGCAACGGCCGGTTCCTTCTTCGAAGGCGTGACCGTCGACTTCTCGCTCTCCAACCCCTACGTCGTGGTCGGCCTGCTGTTCGGCGGCCTGCTGCCCTATCTCTTCGGCGGCATCTCCATGACGGCTGTCGGCCGTGCCGGTGGTGCGGTGGTCGAGGAAGTGCGCAAGCAGTTCAAGGAAAAGCCGGGCATCATGAAAGGCACCGAGAAGCCGGATTACGGCCGCGCCGTCGACATGCTGACGAAAGCGGCCATCCGCGAGATGATCGTGCCGTCCATGCTGCCGGTACTTTCGCCCATCGTCTGCTTCTATGCCATCTACTGGATCACCGGCTCGAAGGCTGACGCCTTTGCAGCCCTCGGCGCCATGCTGCTCGGCGTGATCGTCACCGGCTTCTTCGTCGCTGTTTCCATGACCGCCGGCGGCGGCGCCTGGGACAATGCCAAGAAGTCGTTCGAGGACGGTTTCATCGACAAGGACGGCGTCAAGCACGAAAAAGGCGGCGAGGCCCACAAGGCTTCCGTCACCGGCGACACCGTCGGCGATCCCTACAAGGATACCGCCGGCCCCGCCGTCAACCCGATGATCAAGATCACCAACATCGTGGCACTGCTGCTGCTGGCCGTTCTTGCTCACTGATCCCTGATACGGAAAATGAAAAACCCCGCCGGAAACGCTTCCGGCGGGGTTTTTGTTTGCCTGCACTTTCAGGCCTGATGCGGGATTCCCAAACGGAAAAGGCTAGAAGTTGTCGCTGGGCTCGCCAACCGCCGGCGGCGCTGCCGACACGCCTTTCTTGCTGGGTGCTAGAATGCGGCCGAGCAGGGTCTGGTCCTTGCCGCCCGTCGGTGTGGTGCGCGAGATGAAGTCGAACACCTTGCCGTCCCTCAGGCCGTAATCGGCCACCTGCTGCACGATGCCCTCTTCATCGAAATAGATCGCCAGCACACGCTGGTCGACCAGTTTCAGTTTCTGGTAGGCCATGCTGCGCTGCCGCTTCTGGGAGATGTAGTAGAACACCTCGTTGTCGAACGTGCCGGTGGTCGACGGCGAACCGAGTGCCAGCAGAACCTGTTCGCGGCTTGACCCGACCGGTACCAGCGCGATCTGGTCCTCGCCGATGACAGGGCCGTTGGTGATGACGTCCTTGGTGTTACAGGCGCCAAGCGCAAGCGTGCCGGCGAGCGCCAGCATGATGCAGCCTGCGCGCATTTTGATAAGTCCGGTCGCCGGTCGGGAAATCATGTCGTTTGATAGCATTGAAATTCGTGCCTGCCGCCTTACAAGGGCTGTCGCTACGCCAATTAGGTGTCCGAATTGTGGACGCAGTACATGAGGCGGCGAAAAAGTTCAACCAGCGTCTGTTGATACCCGGCAGACCCGGCACGCAGCACAAGCAGCGGCAGAATTGGCGGATGCATGATCCTCGACCTGTTCAGGAAAAACCGGCCTTCCGATGTGCCGCTGACATTGTATGCCGCCATCGTTCAACAGGCACGCCGGCCCGAGTTCTTCACCCGTCTCGGTTTTGCCGACACGGTGACGGGACGTTTCGACTGCCTTGCACTGCATGTCTATCTGTTTTCGCACCGGCTCGTCGGCGATACCCACGCCCATGCCGCCAGCCTGAACCAGGATGTCTTCGACCAATTTGTCCGCGATACCGACCGGGCACTGCGCGAGCTTGGTGTCGGCGATACCAGCGTAGCCAAACGCAACAAGAAGCTGTTGCGCGGCTTCTATGCCATGGTCGACGAGTTCGGCGATCCGCTTGACGGCGAGGATGCGGATCTGCTGGCAACGAGGGTTGCTGCGCGCTTTTCCGAAGCTGCAGGGAATAGTGCCGTAGCGCCGCTGGATGCAGCAGCGATAGCGCATTATATGATCGCCTGCGGCAAGCATCTGCAGGCGCAGGAGACGCGGTTGTTCCTGGGTGGGGCGCTTCAGTGGCCGGACCCGCTGCAACAGCAACGCTGATCGGTTTCCTGCGGCTGTAAGCGGAAGGATATTGGCGAATGACGGCGAAGAAAACGAAGCAGGTGCCTTCCTTTCCCATCCAGGTCAACGTGCTGCCTTCGAGGGGGCTGCCGGTTTCGATCGACGCCGATGAACAGGAGCGGGCATGGCTGGCGCGGGAGGCGGGTGCTGAAAGCGTCAAACGCTTCAGGGCTGAGCTAACTGCCAGCCGCTGGCAGCGCGATGGTGTCAGGCTTGCGGGAACGCTGCGTGCTGCCCTGACCCAGTCCTGTATCGTCACCCTTGAGCCGGTCGAAAGCCGCATCGAGGAGGTGATCGACCGAACCTTTGTGCCGCCCACATCCAAACTCGCCAAACCGCGGCTCAACAGCGACGGGGAGTGGCTGCTCGATGCCGAGGGCGCTGATCCGCCGGATGTCCTCGAAAGCGATACGCTGGACATCTGGGAAATCCTGCTCGAGCAGTTTCTGCTTGCGGTCGAACCGTTTCCACGGGCAGCCGGTGCAGTATTCGAGCAGGCGGAACCTGCAGAAGGCGAAGAAGACGAAAGACCGTCGCCCTTCGCGGTTCTGGGCAAGCTGAGGCAATCCGATTGAGTGCACACGCGTAACGTATCTGCCGCCGCAGACCGGCCCGCGGTTCAACGACAAAGGTGTGGATGGCGGGCGCCGGATAAGCTTGATCCCCATGGGCCAAACGGCTAATGGCTATGGCTCATGTGTTTTCGTCAAGTCTTTTTGAGCTGCCGTGGCGCAGGGGACCAGCAAGGAAACTCTCGGTAGAGCCAGAATGGCAGATACGGACATCATTTCGCTCGATGCCATGGGCGGCGATTTCGGGACGTCCGTCTCGATTGCCGGTGCGGCGCTGGCGCTTGAGCGCCGGCCGCAGCTTTCTTTTCTGCTGCATGGCGACGAAAACGCGATTAACGCCGAACTGGCAAAGTTTCCGGCCCTGGCGAAGAAATCCGTCATTATCCCCGCCGAAATTCATGTCGCGATGGACGACAAGCCGTCCAAGGCGCTGCGGGCCGGCCGCTGGAAGTCGGGCATGTGGAAGTCGATCGAGTCGGTCAAGAACGCAGAGGCCGCCGTTTGCATTTCCGCCGGCAATACCGGCGCGCTGATGGCGATGTCGCGGTTTTGCCTGCGCTCCATGCCGGGGATCGACCGGCCTGCCATGGCCGCACTGTGGCCGACCATGAAGGGTGAAAGCGTCGTGCTGGACGTTGGCGCCAATGTCGGCGCCGATGCCGGTCAGTTGGTCGATTTTGCCCTGATGGGCGCGGCGATGGCGCACGCGCTTTACGATCTCGATCGGCCGACCGTGGGCCTGCTCAACATCGGCGTCGAGGAGGTCAAGGGCCAGGAAGACGTGCGCGAGGCCGGCCAGCGGCTGCGCGAGATGGAACTTGAAAGCCTGCGCTATCACGGCTTTGTGGAGGGCGACGATCTCGGCAAGGGTACGGTCGATGTGGTGGTGACCGAAGGTTTTGCCGGAAACATCGCACTCAAGACTGCCGAAGGCACCGCCAAGCAGATCGCTTCCTATCTGCGCTCTGCCATGGGCCGTACCGTGATGGCCCGGATCGGCTATTTCTTCGCCCGCAACGCCTTCCAGCAATTGCGCGAGAAGATGGACCCCAGAAAGGTCAATGGCGCGGTGTTCCTGGGGCTCAACGGTGTCGTGATCAAGAGCCATGGCGGCACCGATGCGGAAGGCTTTGCGGCGGCCGTCGAAATGGGCCACGACATGGTGGCGAACGGAATTATGGACAAGATTGCGACAGACCTGCGCAGCATCAAGGAAGTGCCGGAAATGTCAGACAGTACCGAAAACTAAGGCAACACTTCCTGGGCAGGCAGAGTTACATGATACGATCAGCAATCATCGGGTGCGGTTCCTACTCCCCGGAAAAGGTGATGAAGAACGCCGATTTCGAGGGAATCGTCGACACCAGCGATGAATGGATTGTCCAGCGCACCGGCATTCACCAGCGCCATATCGCCGCCGAAGGCGAAACCACCGCCGATCTTGGCGAAAAGGCGGCCCGCGCAGCGCTCAAGGATGCCGGCATCGGTGTCGATCAGCTCGACATGATCATCCTTGCCACCTCGACGCCCGACCACACCTTTCCCGCGACTGCTGTCGAAATCCAGGACCGGCTGGACATGCGCCACGGCGCCGCGTTCGATTCACAGGCGGTGTGCTCCGGCTTCATCTTCGCACTGACGACGGCGGACCAGTATATCCGTACGGGCTATGCCAAAACCATTCTCGTTATCGGCGCGGAAACCTTCTCGCGGATATTGGACTGGACGGACCGCACCACCTGCGTGCTGTTCGGCGATGGCGCCGGCGCTGTTGTGGTTTCGGCAATTGAAGGCGAGGGGACATCCGCCGACCGCGGCATCCTGACCTCGCATCTGCGCTCCGACGGTGCCCACAAGGACAAGCTCTATGTCGATGGCGGTCCGTCCAGCACCGGCACGGTCGGCCATCTGCGCATGGAGGGCAGGGAGGTCTTCCGCCATGCCGTCGGCATGATCACCGATGTCATCGAGGCGGCCTATGCGGCAACCGGCATGACATCGGAGGATATCGACTGGTTCATTCCCCACCAGGCCAACAAGCGCATCATCGACGCTTCGGCCAGGAAACTCGACATCGCGCCGGAAAAGGTCGTGATCACCGTCGACCGGCACGGAAATACGTCGGCTGCCTCGATACCGCTTGCCCTGTGCGAGGCGGTTCGCGACGGCAGGGTCAAGCGCGGCGATGTACTGCTGCTTGAAGCCATGGGTGGCGGATTCACCTGGGGTAGTGTTTTGCTTCGCTGGTGATGTCAGACAGTTAACGCATCGTAAATCAATTCTTTGGCGTTCCCGGCAAGCTTCTTGTAATAGGAAGCAAAAAAACCTAGTCTTTGCGGAAATTTCTGGGGCGCGCGCCGGAAGTGGGATGCAAAATCAATGCGCAGCGCTTTCAAACGTTCCTTGAAACGGTAGGATAGGTATGGGGGGAAAGACACTTACCCGTGTGGATCTGGCGGAGGCTGTCTACCGCAAGGTGGGCCTTTCGCGTACCGAATCCGCTGACCTTGTGGAAAGCGTTCTGTCGGCGATTGCCGACTGCGTGGTCGATGGAGAGACCGTCAAGCTTTCCTCCTTCGGTTCCTTCGTGGTGCGAAGCAAGAACGAGCGGATCGGCCGCAATCCCAAGACCGGGGAGGAAGTGCCCATCAAGCCGCGCCGCGTCATGGTGTTCAAGCCGTCCAACAAACTTCGCGATGTTGTGCTCAAGGGCAATACCGGGCGCAGCCCCGAAGAAGGCGACGACTAGGCTGCAGCGGAGCTTTTCCGGTCGGCGCCTTTTACCCGATTTCCGCATAACTTTTCCGTTGGCAGGCTTTTCCCTGTTCCGTCAGGGTGTTTTCACCGGCTTCCTGTGCTATGATTCGCAGACGGGCGGCAGGTTGAACAGTGTTCGACAGGAGTAGAGTTTGGAAAAAAGCCCAGACGCATTCCGCACCATCAGCGAGGCTGCGGACGATCTCAATCTTCCCCAACATGTCCTGCGTTTTTGGGAAACCCGCTTTTCCCAGATAAAACCCATGAAACGCGGCGGCGGCAGGCGGTATTACCGCCCCGACGATGTCGACCTGCTTCGCGGCATCCGCCATCTCCTCTATGAGGAAGGCTATACCATCCGCGGGGTGCAGCGCATCCTCCGCGAGCAGGGCAACCGCTTCGTCATCGGCATTGGCAGCGGCGAGATCGATATCAGCGATCCGGCGGCCATGCTGGCGGCAACCAGCGCCAACGAAACCGCATCGCCCGCTCCGGAGCCCGAGGTCCACCCCGATGTCTCCAGGGATGCTCCCAGGCAGAAGGCCGTGACAGTGGAGGAATACACCGAGCGCAAGGGCCAGAAATCCTCAAAGGGTTTGCTTGGCCGGCTGCGCGGCGGCCGGGAAGAGGCGGACGAACTGCCGGTTTCGGGCGGCGGCAACCTGTCGGTGGAAGATCGCCGCAACCTGCAGACGACGCTGTACGAACTGCTCGAATGCAAGCGCCTGCTGGATCAGGTCCGCTCGGACTGACTTCATCCAGAATGGCTGGATTCCGACCGGTCGCGCCGGATCCGGATTCCGGCTTCGCGGAAAACTGCGAAGGCGGATGGTCGGAGCGAGAGGATTTGAACCTCCGACCCCCGGTCCCCCAGACCGGTGCGCTAACCGGGCTGCGCTACGCTCCGACAGGCTTAAGCCTGCCTCTCTATAGGCAAGCGGCAGGCCCAATTCAACAGCAAACAGACGCGGTGTGAAAATTCAGGTTTCGAGCAGTGACGACCTGCCGGCCGCAGCGGGATTTGGCGCTGCTGCCTGGCGGGTGGCGGGAATTGCTGCGGGACGCGCAGCGACTGCCGGTCCCGCCGCATCATCTCGGCGCTGCTGCTGCCAGCGCGTCTCAAGCGCCATGCAGCCCCAGATGACACCGATCAGCAGATAGAAGTGCCGCCAG
The DNA here is from genome assembly GCA_023954255.1 of Phyllobacteriaceae bacterium. Lineage (GTDB taxonomy): Bacteria > Pseudomonadota > Alphaproteobacteria > Rhizobiales > Rhizobiaceae > Salaquimonas. The sequence continues at coordinate 18,024 of JAMLIH010000037.1, forward strand.
TGGTCGGTGTCGATCACGTTGCCGATCAGCACATGGCCGAAGAACACCACATAGGCGATCTGGACATAGGGCAGCCAGGGACGCTGGCGGAACAGCAGCTTGAAGCCGCCGGCCAGTGTCCAGACCATGATTGTCAGCCAGCAAACGAAACCGAGCCAGCCATAGTCCATCAGCGCCTTGACCCAGTTGTTGTGGGTATCCTCCGCGAAGATGTAGCCGAATTCCAGCGGCCCGATGCCGAGCGGCTTGGTAAGCGCCAGTTCAAAGCCGAGCAGATGGCGCGCGAAACGGCCTTCCTGGCCGCCGTCGTAGTCCTGCACCGCCTTGGCCCGTTCCGCGAACAGTTTCGACACCTCGTCGAACTGCAGCGCGACCAGCAGCAGCATCACGATGGCAACCACGCCGGCAACCCCGATGACGATGTATTTGAGCCGCACGCGCGCCTTCTGTTCGTTGACGATCAGCAGCAGGTAGAACAACCCGCCCGAGACTACCGCAAGCCCCCATGCGGCGCGCGAAAAGGCGAGAAACAGGCCGAGCAGCAGAATGACCAGCGCTCCGGCCCGCACCGGCATCAGGGTCGGGGAACGGTTGACCACGCCGTAGATCAGGTAGAGCACAGGGGCGACCAGAAACGGTGCGAAGACGTTGGGGTCCTGGAACGCGCCCATGGCGCGGTTGTAGCGGGTGAAGATCTCGAAGCCGCCGACATTGAAATAGCCGATGATGCCGAGTGTCGAGGTGATGACCGCCGCAACCACATAGGCTCGGAAGATCAGCCTCAGCCTTCCCATCTCCTGCTTGATGACGATGGCAAAGAACACCGATGTCAGCGCCAGGAAATAGGATACCGCCACATAGATCAGGCCGCGCGTGTATTCCTCGATCTGGAAGGAGGAGATGATGCCGCCGAAGTTGAACAGGGTGAACAGGAAAAGAAGCGGTGCCACTTCGCGGGGAATGCGCATGCCGCAAACGAGCCACACGCCGAGCAGCGCTGCCAGAAAAACTTCGTAGGGTGCCGGCTCGAAGATGACGAAGCCGCCGAGAAAGACGGCAAAGGCAATCGCTGCGTTGGCGATCAGTTGTGTCGTCGCAGCATTAGCGGCCCGCTGCTGACGGACCGCTGGCGATGCAAAACCGGAAGGAACAGTGGGACTGGTCGCGGTCAATAGGCGTTTTCCGTGTTCAGCAGCTTCAGCGGCGTCAGGAACAGGATCTGCAGGTCGAGCAGCAGCGACCAGTTTTCAATATAGTAAAGGTCGCAGTTGACGCGCTGGCGGATTTTCTCCTCGTCGTCCACTTCGCCGCGCCAGCCGTTGATCTGGGCCCAGCCGGTAACGCCCGGCTTGACCTTGTGGCGGGCGAAATAGCCGTCGACCACCTCGTCCCACAGCCGGTTGGCGGTATGGGCGTTGACGGCATGCGGGCGCGGGCCGACCAGCGACAACCCGCCCTGCAGCACGTTGAAGAGCTGCGGCAGTTCGTCGATCGAGGTCTTGCGGATGAACCGGCCGACGCGGGTAACCCGCGGGTCGCCCTTGGTGACGACCTTCTTGGCGTCGGGATCGGCCATTTCGTGATACATGGAGCGGAACTTCAGCACGTCCACCACCTGGTTGTTGAAGCCGTAGCGTTTCTGGCGGAACAGGACGGGCCCCTTGCTTTCCAGCTTGATTGCCAGCGCCGTGGCCAGCATGACCGGGCTCAGCACGACAAGCGCCAGGCTGGCGAAGAACAGGTCGAAAGCACGCTTGCTGACCGCATCCCAGTTGGCGATGGGTTTTTCGAATACGTCGAGGAAGGGAACCGATCCCTCATAGCTGTAGGCACGCGGGCGGAACCGCAGCTTGTTGGTATGGGCCGACAGGCGGATATCGACCGGCAGCACCCATAGCCGCTTCAGCAGTTGCAGCACGCGGTTTTCCGCGCTCAGCGGCAGGGTGACGATCAGCATGTCGATGCGCGCCATGCGGCCGAACTCGACCAGTTCGGCAATCGTGCCGAGCTTGGGATAGCCGACAACCACGGGCGGCGAGCGGTCGCCAGTACGGTCGTCGAAGATGCCGCAGACACGGATGTCGGAACTGTACTGGGCTTCCAGCGTGCGGATCAGTTCGGCGGCAGGTTCTCCGCCGCCGACAATCACTGCCCGGCGTTCCAGCCTTCCGTCACTCATCAGCCGGCGGGTGTAGTAGGTGAGCCAGCCGCGGAAGAGAACCAGAAAGATGCCGCCGCCGACCAGCCAGGACCCGAACCAGACACGGGAGTATTCATCGCTCATCTTGGCAAAGAAGCCGAGCACGGCCATGAGCAGCATGGCGAAGCCGAAACCGGCGATTGCCTTGGAGACCTGGGCGATCGGGTTGCGGAAGGTTTCCATCTGATAGCCGTCGACTGCCTGAATGCCGGCAACGGTCAGAAATGCGCCGAGAATGGATGCTGCCAGATAGAGCCCTCCGACATAGGCGCCAGGCGCGACGTACAGCATGTAGACCAGCATCGAGATGCCGCTAAGAACCAGAAACTCAGTCAGCCGGGCAAATCCGGCGATGAAGCCTGGTGCCACCACGTTGGAGGAGAACTGCTCGGCAACCTGCTTGGCCAGTTCGTTGAGCTCGATCTTGCGCGCTTCGTCGATCCCGCCTTCGTTGGAGGCTTCGCGCACACGGCGGGCTGAAAAAATCTCTTTGGCGTCTTTTGCTTCGGTTGCCATGGCTTCCCCGATCGGCTGTGCTGTCACAATGGTTGCGGTCGTGCCGCTGCTCTGCCCCTTGGTGGGCATAAATAACCTTTGGGAAATTCTTAGGCGAAATTGCCTAACAAACCTGTACCAGACTGTCCGGTTTCGGGCCGCTTTGTGCCCGCAGCTGGCGAAATGCCTAACAACCGGATAACCGCTTCGCTAAAATGCGGCAGGTCGCGTTGAACCTGTGCCGGCAGGCAGGTTTCAGCGGCAGGCGCGATAGGCTTCCATCACGTCGCGTGCCATCACCTCGACGGAAAAACGGGCGCGCAGCGCATCGTGCATCTTTCCTGCCAGTTCCTGCCGGTTACCGTCATCGAGCGTTGCCGACATGGCCTTGCCCAAGGCTTCGACGCTGCCCGGCTCGACCAGCCGACCGGCCTCTTCGGCAAAGATTTCCGGAATGCCGCCGACATCGGTACAGATGACCGGCTTCTGCGCAGCGATCGCCTCCAGAACGATGTAGGGCATCGATTCGGCCCGACTCGGCACAACCACGGTTTCGGCGAGCGCGAAGGCCTTGCGGGCCGGCATTGCATCGTGAACCGTGACGCTTTCGCCAAGGCCGAGATCGGCGATCATCGCCTGATAACGCGGCTTGTCAGGACCATCGCCGACGAAATGCGCGGTAGCCTTGCGGCCGGAAGCCGCGAGTTGGGCAAGCGCCTTGAGAAACACGTCGGGTCCCTTCAGGTCGCGCATCATGCCGATATAGAGAAAATCGGCCGCCTCTTTTGCAGTGGCCACCGGCTCGAACTCGGCAGCGCCAAGCCCGTTATAGACAAGCCTCGTGGGACAGCGCGGAGTGCCGATCTTGTCCCGGTAGCCGCGCTGCTCATAGTCGCTGACGAAGATGAGGCAGTCCGTCAGGCGTTCCATGGCGCGCTCGAGCGTGAAGAACAGCTTTCCCTTCAAACTGTCCGCATCGTAGTGGATCGAGCCGCCATGGGGGCAATAAAGACGGGCAACGCGGGAACCTGATACCCGTAACACTGAGCCGATGATGCGTGCATAGGCACCGCCCTTGGCGCCATGCGAATGCAACACGTCCGGCTGCAAATCCTTGAAATGTTTGTAACTTCTGTAGAAGGCGGCGAGGTCGCCGGGTGTGATCGCGCGGCGCATCGGAATGCGCGTCAGGCCAAGCGCAAGCTTAGGCCTGATTTCCTCGAACAGCCTGTCTTCATGGGCGCCGCCGGTCAGTGAATCGCAGAAGATGCCGAGTTCGTGGCCCTGGGCGCTGTGAATGTCGACCAGGTCGCGGACATGCCGGAAGATGCCGCCGACCGGTGATCTGAAGCAGTGGATGATCCGTAGCTTGTCGTCCGGCATCTGTCGGGCGGACCTCAGAAAAGCCGTTCGCGAACGTAGATCGTGTCGCCGGGCAGAACCGGATCGCTGAGCGGCACCCGGCCGCTGAGCACCTTGCCGTTGACGCTGCGGGTAATGTCGGCATTCGCCTGCTGCGCCCGGGCGGAGAAGCCGCCGGCGATGGCAACCGCATTCTGCACCGTCATGCCCGGCACATAGACGTACTGTCCGGCCGATCCCACTTCACCCATCACGAAGACGGGGCGGTAGCGCTCCACTTCCACCGAAACATCGGGATCGCGGATAAAGCCGTTGCGAAGCTTGGCGGCGATGTCGGCCTCGATCTCCTTCGGGGTGCGGCCGCGCGCGGCAACGCTGCCGACCAGCGGGAAGGCAATATAACCGGCCTTGTCAACCGAATAGGAGTTGGTCAACTCCTTCTGCTCGAAGACGGTGATGCGGATACCGTCGCCGGCATCCAGCATATAGGGTTGCTGAAGTGCGGCGTGAAAGGCTTCATCCACCGGCTGGTAGGTGGCGCAGCCCGCAGCCAGCAGGCTGCCAAGCGCAACAATACCGAACCCGCGCGCAAGCGGATGCCCGATCCGCCGCAGCAGTCCGGCGGAAAATCCGGAGGGGGAGAAACGGGAAGGGTACTTCGGATACATGACGCTTTCCGCAAAAAAGAGAAACATGCCGCCTCTGCGGCTTGTCTCTTAATCCCCCATTAAGGTTAATGCCGGGTAAAGGGCGGCGATGCGCAGAAAAACAAAATCCGCCGTAGAGTCGGATTTTCGGCAAAAACAGTTGCCTCATCCCGCCATCTCTTAACCCGATGGAAACCATGTTCCTTCATGTTCTGCTCACCTTTGTTGTTATGGAGTGGGAACATGTCTGGCGCGCGTTCGCTTTCTGCCGATGTGGACATCGATATAAAAGGACTGCTTTCGGCCATCTGGCGGAAGAAGATTCTTCTGGTTTTGCTGACCCTGGTGGGCGGGGCGCTGCTGTTTGCCGCGCTCAGCACGATTTCGCCGCGCTACAAGTCCGATGCGCAGATTCTCATCAAGAAACGCGAATCGGTTTTCACCCGCATTCAGACCAACGAGTTCCAGCAGAATGGCGGAGAATTCGACGAGCAGGCCGTCAAGAGCCAGGTGCTGGTGCTGAACTCGGACGATCTTGCTGCCCAGGTGATCAGGAAACTCGACCTCGAAAACCATTCCGAATTCCGCGGTTCGTCCGGAAAGGGGATTCTGTCGCTGGCAACCAGCTTGCTGAAATCGCCCGAGGACGACAGCCCCATTGCGGGTGCGCCGGATACCGGACTTAGCGTGTCGCCGAAAGTGCTCAAGCAGTTCAAGAAGCAATTGCTTGTCTATGCGGCGGAAAAATCCCGCGTCATCATCGTGGAGTTCTGGTCGACGGACAAACGTCTTGCCCGTGATGTCCCCAATACGCTCGCCGACCTCTATCTGGAAACGACGCGCAATGCGACGCTCGAAACCGATTCAAGCGCCACGGAGTGGCTCGGCCCGGAAATCGAGAAGCTTCGCGAGAAGGTGAGGGATGCCGAAGCCAAGGCTGCCGAGTTCCGCGCCCAGTCCGACATTCTCCTGGGCAACAACAACTCCCTGCTGGCAACCCAGCAGCTTTCCGAGGTTTCATCCGAACTCTCCCGCGTTCGGGCCGAACGCACCGGCGCCGAGGCGCGGATAGACACCATCCGCGCAGCGCTTGCCAATGGCGGTTCGCTGGATGTCATTCCGGAGGTGATTTCCTCGCCTCTGGTCCAGCGCCTGCGCGAGCGTCAGGTGACAACCCAGGCGCAGATTTCCGAACTGTCGACCACCCTGTTGCCCAACCATCCACGCATCAAGGCGCTGCGTTCGCAGATGCCGGAAATCGAAAACCAGATTCGCAAGGCGGCACGCGATATTCTGACCAGCCTCGAGAACAATGTTGACCGTTCCCGCAAGCAGGAAGAAGTGCTGCTGCAGGAGGTCAACCGCTACAAGTCGGAGTCTGCGCGCGTCGGCGAGGCGGAGGTACAGTTGCGGGCGCTTGAGCGTGAGGCTGCTGCCCAGCGCGAGCGCCTTGAAGGCTATCTCGTTCGCTTCAACGAGGCTGAAAGCCGGCAGAATTCAGGTTATGCGGCAAGCGAGGCCAAGATCATCGAGCATGCCGTTCTGCCTGCAAGCAGCTACTTCCCCAAGGTTCTTCCCTTCACGCTGGCAGGCATGACGGCGCTTCTGGTGCTGGGCATTGTCGGCATTCTGACAGTTGAACTGCTGAGCGGCCGCGCCTTCAGGGCAGTGGCGCCGATCCGCGAGGAAGATTATCCCATGCGCGCCGAGCCGCACCCTGTAGCCCCGGCCGTTCCGGCTGTTGCGCAGGCTACAAGCCCGGCGCCGGCGGCACCGGTTGCCGCACGCCACTCACCGGCAACGCCACCTCTGGTGCCGGCCGAAACCGACCTGATGCAGGACACGCCCGTGCCGCCATCCGCCAGAATGGCAGCCAACGATACCGATGCCTTCGCGCCGGAATTCGCCCTGCAGGCGCTGGAGAACATGGGCCGCGCCACCATCGCGGTCGTTAATCCGGCAGGCCAGGGAGACAACCGCGCCCTGGTAAGCGAGATTGCCCGTCATCTGTCCGAAACCGGCCGCTCCGTCGTGGTTGCGGACTTCTCCGGCAGCGGTGCGACCGTGATCAAAATGCTCGGCAGCCTGCCGCAGACAGGGTTCTTCGATGTCCTGGCCGGCCGTGCGCCGCTGCGTGACGTCCTGTTTGTGGATCAGGCCAGCAGCGCCCATGTTCTTGCTTCGGGAAGCAACGAGGATGGTGTCGTCATGGGTAATCTCGGCCAGTTGGCCGAAGCACTGGAAGCAAGCTACGACTACGCGATTTTTGATTGCGGAGATGCCGGCATCGCAGGCGTCTCGCGTATCGCCGGGAAGGAAACGGTCGTTCTCGTGCCGGTCATACCGGGTACGGTTGACAAGGGAAAGCGCGTCGAGCGTGAGCTCAAGGCGGCAGGCTTTTCCGAAACCATCATGCTGCGCGACCGCCAGAATGCTGCGGCTGCGCATGTCGCCTGAGGCAACCGGCAGGATTTGAAGAGTATTGGGGTCCGGTTGCTAAAACGGCAGCCGGGCCTTCAGTTTGCGCAGGTCCTTGTAAAGCGACCAGTAGCGCTCATCCTCACGCACGATGCGGCGCAGATTTCCGAACAGCCGGCGCAGGATGATGACCGGCAGCGCCATCCGGTTGAACGGCATCAGCGTTTCGTAGGTCTCGATGCGCTCGGAACTCCATGAGCGCTTGTAGCGCTCGTCGCCGGCGCCCAGATCCATCTGGATATAGCCCTGGCGGCACAGTTCCTCGACCACCAGGTACAACAGCATCTCGCCGGGCGACAGTTTTTCCCAGCCGCTGGCGATCGATGAAAAATAGCCCGAGAAACGGTTGTTGTTCGAGCCGCCGCCGAAAATGGCGACAATCTCCTCGCCGACCTTGAGGGCGAATATCTGCAGCAACGGTTCATCTGCATGTATCGACTTGCGGGCGAGTGTCTTGAGAAAGGTCTTGGTTTCGTGATCTGCGAAGACGTCACGGATGCCGAGTTCCTTCAGCCGGCGCGATTTCTGCTCGAAGAAGATGTCGATGATCTGCTCGATTTCGGCGAGACAGCGCGGCATCAGGAATTCATGTCCGCCCATTTCCTCGGCCATGCGTACCTGCTGGCGGAATTTCTTGCGCTTGCGCTTGGCATTGCCGCGGTCGAGCGTTGCATCGAAACCGCCCTCAAGGTCGAGCACATAGGCAGGATTGCCTGTGCGCTGGGCTTCGGCTCCCCTGACCGGGTTCGGCCTGCCGAGCCAGGTCTCCGGCTGGCAGCAAAGGGCGATGTAGCCCACGCCCGGCAGGATGCGGCGCAGCCTGCGATAGATCCGGTCGAAGCATTGCGGTCCGAGCTTGTCGGCAAATTCCGGTGCGACGAGCCCGATGTTGAAATTGACATGGCTGCCGCCGACGAACTTCAGCCGCCGCACCCAGCTTTCGTGGACCGACATCGGCAGGATGAAGACGATCCTGCCCTCATGCCGTCCGACAGCGATGAAGGGTTGCTCGCCCCTGGGCGTGCCGTATTCCTTCAGATAGGTCTCGATCCATTCGAAGCGCTGATAAACGGAGACCGGGGCAATCTTCTCCAGCGTCTCCCATTCCTCCTTGAGACCCTGCACGCTGCCGTGAATCGACAGATCGATTTCGTCCGCGAAAAGGCGAACGCCTTTCACGGCGGGGACAGCTTGCCGGGCCCTGAGGACGGAGGTGGGATGCACGATATGCTCGCTGTTTCGGGTTCGCCGGCACGCTATCAACCGAATCTAAATAATCAATGAGTAGCTTGGGGCCGTCGAGATTCTCCCTAACAACAGGTTAACGCCCAATGCCCGGTACGCTCGCGACCCGTCTGATGCTTGAGGCAATCCGCTTCTCGGGCGCTGCCAGCCTGGCCAATGAGCGGTTCCGCGGCATCGGATCTATCCTGATGCTGCACCGGGTCGGCAGCACCGCCCGAAACGGCTTTTCCCCCAATGCCCATCTCAGCGTGACGCCGAAGTTTCTCGATCAGGTCGCCGATGCGTTGTCGCGCAGCATTTTCGAATTTGTCAGCATGGACGAGGCCGCACAGCGTATTCGGGAAAGGGGCAGGGGCGGCGATGGCCGGCCTTTTGTGGCGGTAACCCTGGATGACGGCTATCGCGACAATCTGGAAAATGCCGTTCCCGTCTTCCGCAAATACAACATCCCCTACACCATTTTCATCGCGCCAGGGCTTGTCGAAGGCGCTGCCTGCCTGTGGTGGGAAGACCTTGAAGCGGTCATCAAGGCCCGCGACACACTGTATTTCGACTGGAAGGGCCTGCGCCAGGAACTGCCGCTATCGAACAGCCGGGAGAAGCGCGAAGCCTTCGATTATCTGATGAACTATCTGACCAATGAGGTCAGCGAGGACGACCAGCGCCGCATCGTTGCCGGCCTTTGCGAAATGTCGGGCATCGATGCGCAAGCCCACCGGGCGCAGTCGATCATGACCTGGCAGGAACTCAGGGAGCTTGCAGCCGACCCGCTCTGTACGCTGGGTGCCCACACAATCGGCCACTACGCGCTTGCCCGCCTCAACACGCAGGATGCGATGACGGAACTGGAGGAGAGCCGGGCACTGGTCGAGCTGGAAACGGGAACGAGGCCGAGGCATTTCGCCTATCCCTATGGATATCCGGCGGCGGCTGGCGAGCGGGAGTTTGCCATGGCAGAACGCTGCGGCTACGAAACGGCAGTCACCACCCGCCACGGCGTCGTCTACCCCGAACATGCCGATTACCTGACAGCCCTGCCGCGCATTTCGCTGAACGGAAACTTCCAGAAGCTGCACTATGTCCGGGCACTGCTTTCGGGCACGACGACAAGGCTGGTCAACAAGGGCAAACGGCTAAACGTGGCCTGACCGACTGCGCTTGCCGCGCTTACTTTTCGGCTGACAGGCGGATCATCCAGCGGATGATGAACATCGCCGGAACAACCCACAACAGACCCGTCAGGAAAAAATACAGCATGTGCACCCACCACGGGGACGTGCCGAGATGGGCGGTTGCCACCGCCGTTGCCACCAGCGCGTAGATGACGACAAGCGCGACAAGGGCAATCATGCCGAATATCTTCTTCAGCGCTACGGGCATTTCCGGTTTCTCCGGTTTCGGGTCTGGCAATCCTGTGGCCGCAATGGCAATACGCCATAAGCGTGGCGGTGCCAAACACGCAATGGCAGGACAGGCCCTTTTGCGCCAAACGCGACGCGATGTCCCATAAAGCGGAAGCCCGCATTGGGCTATTTCCTTCGGGAGGGCTCCGGCAACGAAAAGAGCCGTGTTGCCTGGTGGAAGGTGAAAACGGAATGCTGACGGAAAACGCAAATCCGGTCGAGGCGGCCATCGCACGGGAAAAGAAAAACCGCGCGCTGCTGCGCTGGTGGCTTTATCTCGTCTGCGCGATGATCCTGGCGATGGTTGTTGTTGGCGGCGCCACGCGGCTGACGGATTCCGGTCTGTCGATCACCGAATGGAAGCCGATCCACGGCGTAATCCCGCCGCTTTCCGCCGGCGAGTGGCAGGAAGAATTCGAAAAATACAAGCAGATTCCGGAATATCAGCTTCAGAACGCCGGCATGAGCCTCGAGGCCTTCAAGACCATCTTCTGGTGGGAATGGGGGCATCGCTTCCTCGGCCGCATGATCGGCCTCGTCTTTGCCATTCCCCTTGCCGTTTTCTGGCTCACCGGGCGCGTCGAGGACAGGCTGAAGCCGCGACTGCTCTTTCTTCTCGCACTGGGCGGTTTTCAGGGTTTCATCGGCTGGTGGATGGTCAAGTCCGGCCTCGTCGACCGGGTCGATGTCAGCCAGTACCGGCTTGCCATCCATCTGACGCTTGCCTGTGCCATTTTCGCCTATGCCTTCTGGCTTGCCCGCGGGCTTGCGCCCCACAGCACGACGCTCGATGTGCCGGGGCAGGTGGCCGTTCTAGCACCCATCGTCGTGCTGATGGTGCTGTTCCAGGTCTTTCTCGGCGGGCTGGTTGCCGGTCTCGATGCCGGGCTTGCCTCCAATGAATGGCCGAAAATGCTCGGCGACTGGGTTCCCGATGCCATCTGGGACATGACGCCCGTCTGGCTCAACTGGTTCGAAAACCCGGTCTCGGTGCAGTTCAACCACCGCCTCGGCGGCTATATGCTGTTCATCCTGATCCTGGTGCAGGCATGGCTCGCCCTGCGCAGCGGTGCGGAGCGACCGCACAAGCGCCGCACCGTCCTTATCGTGGCGCTTGCGCTCCTTCAACTGGCACTGGGCGTCGTGACCGTGCTCTGGGAAGTGCATCTGCACGCAGCGCTGACCCATCAGGCTGTAGCGGTGATTCTGCTGGCGGCAGCGGTCGCCCATTGGCGCGGCATCGTCGGGCCGTATCCGCCGGTCACGGGCATGGAAGTAAGGGGCTGAAGGCCCTTTATCCCTTAAGCATGATGTCCATGTTCTGCACGGCAGCGCCCGAAGCGCCCTTGCCGAGATTGTCGAGCGAGGCAACAAGGTTGACCTGGCCGGCGCCCGCCGTGCCGCAGACATAGAGCTTCATCCGGTCCGTGCCGCGCATTTCTTCGGGGTCGAGCCGGTTGGCGGCAGCCACGTCCTTGAGCGATACCACCTCCACCACATTCTGACCGGCATAGTGTTCGTCATAACAATGGTGGATCGCCGCCAGCGAGGCATCGTTCATCAGTTCCACATGCAGCGGGATGTTGACCAGCATGCCCTGGGCGAAGCGGCCCACATTGGGCGTGAAGATCGGTTCGCGCGCAAGCCCGACGCGTTTGACGATTTCCGGCACATGCTTGTGCTTCAAGGGCAGGGCATAGAGGAAGTGATTGGCCGTGATCGCGTCTTCTGCCTGCGGGTTTTCCATCTGCTCGATCATCTGCTTGCCGCCGCCGGTATAGCCCG
>JAMLIH010000038.1 GCA_023954255.1 Phyllobacteriaceae bacterium
CCCGGCAGATCGGCCGCATTCTCGCCTCCGAACCGGCGGGCTCGATGCTGCGTGTCAGCGTCGAGGGCGGCGGTTGCTCGGGCTTTCAGTACAAGTTCGACTTCGAGCAGGCCAAGGCCGATGACGACCTCGTGCTGAGCCGCGACGGCGCAACGGTCCTGATCGACCCGGTATCGCTGCAATATATGGCGGGCGCCGAGATCGATTATGTCGATGACCTCATCGGCGCCTCGTTCAAGATCAACAATCCCGTTGCCACGGCGTCCTGCGGCTGCGGCACCAGCTTTTCGCTCTGACCCGGCAGACCGCCGCTTGTTGCGGGCGGCCTGATCCTAGCGCCAGCGGCCCAGCCGCCGCCTGCGCCATCCCCTGCGTCAGGGTGCAGTTGCGCACAAAATCCGCTAAGCACGGCGCATGAGCGACATCGTGATTCCCCCCGACCCGTCCGGCGTGCAGGACGTGGCGCTGCGTACCGCGCTCGAGGAGCGCTACCTCGCTTACGCGCTTTCGACCATCATGGACCGAGCGCTGCCCGATGCGCGCGACGGCCTCAAGCCGGTGCATCGCCGCCTGCTCTATGCGATGCGGCTGCTGCGCCTCGATCCCGGCGCGGCCTGCAAGAAATGCGCGCGCGTCGTTGGCGATGTGATCGGCCGGTTCCACCCCCATGGCGACCAGGCGGTCTATGACGCCCTGGTGCGGCTTGCCCAGGACTTTTCCCAGCGCTACCCGCTGATCGACGGCCAGGGCAATTTCGGCAATATCGACGGCGATAACGCTGCCGCCAACCGCTACACCGAAGCGCGGATGACCGAGGTGGCGACCCTGCTGCTGGAGGGCATCGACGAGGACGCGGTCGATTTCCGCCTGACCTATAACGAGGAAGACAGGGAGCCGGTGGTTCTGCCCGGCGCCTTCCCCAACCTGCTGGCCAACGGTTCGTCCGGCATCGCCGTCGGCATGGCGACCTCCATTCCGCCGCACAATGCTGCCGAACTGTGCGAGGCCGCGCTGCACCTGATCAAGACGCCCAATGCCCGCGTCGAAACCCTGGTCGAGATGGTGCAGGGGCCGGATTTCCCCACCGGCGGTGTGATCGTCGATGATCGGGACACCATCGTCGAGGCCTACAAGTCGGGTCGAGGCTCCTTCCGCGTCCGCGCCAAATGGGAGAAGGAGGATACCGGCCGCGGCGGCTACCGCATCATCATCACCGAAATTCCCTATCAGGTGCAGAAATCGCGGCTGATCGAGAAGATCGCCGAACTGCTGATCAACCGCAAACTGCCGATGCTGGAGGATATCCGAGACGAGAGCGCCGAAGACGTGCGCATCGTGCTGGAGCCTAAAAGCCGATCGGTCGATCCCGAACTGCTGATGGAATCCCTGTTCAAGGTCACCGATCTTGAAAGCCGGTTCTCGATGAACATGAACGTGCTTTCGGGCGGCAGGGTGCCGCGCGTGCTGGGGCTGAAGGAAGTCCTGCGCGAATGGCTCGACCACCGCCGCGACGTGCTGGTGCGGCGCTCGAAATTCCGCCTCGCCCAGATCGAGAAGCGCCTCGAAATCCTCGACGGCCTGCTGATCGCCTATCTCAACATCGACGAGGTGATCCGCATCATCCGTTTCGAGGATGAACCCAAGCAGAAGCTGATCGACACATACGATCTGACCGAGGTCCAGGTCGAGGCGATCCTCAACATGCGGCTCCGGGCACTGGCCAGGCTGCAGGAAATCGAGATCAGGCGCGAGCACGGCGAGCTGACCGCGGAAAAGGCCCAGATCGAGGCGATCCTCGCCGACGAGGACAGGCAGTGGAAAATCCTCGCCGCCGATATCGGCGAGATCAGGAAGCGGTTCGGCAAGGATACCGAACTCGGCCGCCGCCGCACGCAATTCGCCGAGGCCGCCGAAATCGATCTTGCCGCCGTCCAGCAGGCGATGATCGAGAAGGAGCCGATCACCGCCGTCATTTCCGAAAAAGGGTGGATCCGCGCCCTGCGCGGCCATGTGGCGGATTTTACTTCCTTCACCTTCAAGGAGGGCGACAAGCTCAAGATCGCCTTCCACGCCGACAGCCACGACAAGATCGTGCTGTTCACGACCAATGGCAAGTTCTTCACCCTCGGCGGCGACAAGCTGCCGGGGGGCAGGGGCCATGGCGAGCCCGTGCGCGTGATGATCGACATGGAAAACGATGCCGACGTTGTCACCGCTTTCCGCCACGAGCCGGAGCGCAAGCTGCTACTGGTCTCGCGTGACGGCAACGGCTTCACCGTGCCGGAGGCGGAAATCATCGCCAATACCCGCAAGGGCAAGCAGGTGATGAACGTCAAACTGCCCGATGAGGCGCTGCTCTGCGTGCCCGTGGCAGAAGGCGACGACCATCTGGCGGTGGTCGGCGAAAACCGCAAGATGATCCTCTTCCCGCTCGATCAATTGCCGGAGATGACCCGCGGCAAGGGCGTGCGCCTGCAGAAATACAAGGATGGCGGCGCCAGGGATGCCCGCACCTTCAGGCTCGAAGACGGGCTTTCCTGGCAGGACTCTGCCGAGCGCACCTTCACCAAGACGAAGGAAGAACTCGCCGAATGGATGGGCGAGCGGGCGCAGGCCGGCCGCATGGTGCCCAAGGGCTTCCCGAGAAACGGCAGGTTTTCGGGCTAGGGCAGTTTCGGATTTGGCAATTGCCGCTCCCGCGATTTACTTTCCACCTTCCAGGCAGTAGCCTTGTAATCCTCAACAACCTTCTGGAAGCCTGAGTCAGATGACTCCGATCTCTTTCATTTTCGCAGTTTCGCCTCCGCCGCCCGCAAAATAGGGCTGTCTGCTGCGTGCTGATGCGCGGCGGAAAACAGCCTTTGCGAGCGTTCGGGGAGACCGGCCCGGCCCGTCACACGGGGCGCCGGAGCGTCATGTCGTAACCGCGCTCTCATCCTCCAAAACCTTTTCGATGATGCAGCCCTGACAGGCATCCGGCCGGCTGGCCGTGGCGCCTTGTTCTGGGTCGCCCGGCTGTTGAGAGGCCACCCCACATGTCAAAACCGTCTCCTCTTTTTGTCCTGAGTCTGTCTGCGACCCTGCTGATGCTGGGCGTTGGAATGATTGTCGCGCTTCTGCCCCAGCGCATTCATGAAATGACCGGCTCGCTCGAAAGCGTCGGCCTTGTCGCCGCCGTCTTTGCCCTTGCCTATCTGCTCGCCCAGCTTCCCGTCGGCATCCTGTCGGACCGGCTCGGGCCCGGATGGTTCCTGATGATCGGATATCTGCTGTGTTCGGCATCCGGCATCGTCTATTTTTCCACGCAAACACCAGCCGGCATCTATCTCGGCCGCGTCATTCAGGGATTGGGCGAGGCCCCGATCTGGGCGCTGGGGCCAGCCGTGCTGTCGCTTGCCTATCCCTCCGCCAGGGGCCGTGTGATCGGCATCTACAACGCGGCCATCCATATCGGCCTGACACTGGGCCCGCTCCTTGGCCTGCTGATTGCGCCCGGCGGGCAGGGCGACCTGCCGTTTCTCGTCTTTGCGGTGCTCTGTCTTTCAGGCGGCATCCTGGTGTTCGGCTTCCTGCGGCAGGCAACTGCCCCGGCAAGCCGCGAGAGGCCGGGTCTGCAGCAGTTCCTCAGGGTGTTGAGAACAAGAGCGGCAGTCTTCACCCTGACCGGCGTGCTGATCTACGGCGCGGGTTACGGCGTGTTTCTGACTGTTCTGCCGGTCTCGCTGACAACAACGCACGGCTTTGGCCCAACGGCGGCAAGTCTGCACTTCGTGCAGTTCTATGCCGCAATCAGCCTTTCCCAGATCGTTGCCGGTGCAAGATCGGATCGCATCGGCCGGCACATCTTTCTGGTCTGGGGCATGGCGCTTGCTGCCGCAGGCGTTGCCTCGTTCCACCTTGTCCCCGGTCTTTGGGCGTTTCTGCCTCTGGGGCTGGCGAGCATCGGGCTCGGCATGTTCTGCGTCGCTTCCATTGCCGGGCTCAACGACAGCGTACCGGATTCGCTGAAGGGTGCGATATCGGGAACCTATTACCTGTTCTGGGGAGCAGGATACGTCCTTGGTCCGCTGGCGATCGGGGCTGCAGCCACAAACGCGCCGATGCTGGCGTTTGCCGTGCTTGCCGGCCTGTTCGGCCTTCAGGCACTTGTGTTTCAAATCGCAAGGGAATGATGGAGGGGAATGACAGGGGGCGCATAACGCGGGAGTTCTTGCGTGCCCTTGCCTGCGCCGGTTTTGTCTTCAGGCACTGCTTCTGGCAGCTCTCATGAACTTTCCGGGTGACTGGCCGACATGGCGACTGAAAGCCGTGCTGAAAGTACTTGCGGAACCGTAGCCGGTACGCCGGGCAACCTCGTCCAGCGTCAGCTTACCGCCGCGCAGCAAGCTTTTTGCAACGGCGATACGCCAGCTATGCAGGTATTCCATTGGCCGGACTCCGACAGTGCGGGCAAAACGGTCGAAGAAGGCTGAGCGGGACATGCCCGCTTCACCGGCAAGCTCCAGAACCGTCCATCCCCTCTCGATGTCGTCATGCATCTGGCGCAGGGCAGTGGCAATACGGGGATCTGCTAGCCCGCGCAGCAATCCCGGCTGTGCTGCATCGGGCGGCGCAGCCCGCAAGGCCTCAATGAGCAGGATATCAACCAGATGTTCGAGCACAAGATCCCGGCCGGCCTCATTGCGTGCCACTTCCTCGCCAAGCAGAGACACCAGCTGAGTCAGTCTTGGGACACTGCGAATGTGGATCATGCGCGGCAGTAGGGACACCAATAGCCCTGCATCGGGCGAGCCAAAGGAGAACCAGCCGCCGAACTGCCGGACATCGGGCGGTCCGTCCTTCCGGCCATAGCGAACTTCATAGCCGGGTGGCGGGGCCGTTTTCGGGTCGATGCGAACGGGCTGTGCCGGTTCAAAGCCTGACATCGTAAAGGCTGGCGTGGCAGGCAGAAGCACAAAGTCTCCTCTTTCGAGAACAACGGGCCGCTCGCCATCCACGGCGAGGTGGCAACGGCCTTCGGTCACGGCGCAAAAGCCCGGCTGGCCGAACTCGCTGTAGCGCACCGCCCAGGCACCTGCGCCGCTTATCCCTTTAGAGAACACGGCGCGGGGGCGCAGAAGCTGGATTACCTGTGTCAGTGGATCACGCATTCAAGACTTCTACAAATAAAATACGGACTATAGATCGATGATAGTCCGGATCATGCCTGTTACATCGGTCTTGTCAACATCAAACAAAGGAGATCGATATGAACACCGTCCTCATCACCGGCACCTCATCTGGCTACGGTCTGGAAACGGCCCGCCACTTTCATTCGCAGGGCTGGAACGTCATCGCAACAATGCGCAACCCGCGCGAAGAAATCTTGCCCGAAGGCGTACGTGTCCTGCCGCTGGATGTGACCAGCGCCAACAGCATCGCACAGGCAATCAAGGCTGCCGGGCCAATCGATGCGCTGGTCAACAATGCCGGAATCGGGGTGGTGGGGGCTTTTGAGGCGACGCCAATGACGCACATTCGGAAGGTATTCGAAACGAATACTTTCGGTGTTATGGCCATGGTGCAGGCGGTTATTCCACAGATGCGGGCTCGCCGGTCGGGGGTGATTGTCAACGTGACCTCAAGTGTGACGCTGGCACCGATGCCGCTCGCTGCCGCCTATACCGCAAGCAAACAGGCGATCGAGGGGTTCACAGGTTCGCTGGTCAATGAACTGGGCGCCTTTGGTGTACGCGCGAAGCTCGTGGAACCGGGATATGCGCCAACGACGCGCTTTGCCGCCAATACCACCGACATTCCGCTCGCAGAACTGATTCCGATGCCTATGCAGACTACGCCCGACCCATGGAAGCTGGGCTTCGCCAACCCGCAGCTGACGACGAAGGAAACAGACGTGGCTGAAGCGGTTTTGCTGGCAGCAACCGACGAGACCGGTCGGCTGCGTTTTCCCGCCGGGCCCGATGCCGTGGCGCTTGCGCAATCCGCATGAACCGCCCCCCTCAACGCATCCTGCCCCGATCTCCTTGAGGCAATTGCCAGCATTGAGGACTCAAACAGCGGGCGCGTCCGGCCTCACCCGTAATTGCCGGTAACGAAGTCCTTCAACTGGCGGGTTTCGGGGTGAACGAACAGCGTTTGCGTATCGCCCGATTCCATCAGATTGCCGAGGTGGAAGAAGGCGGTACGCTGGGAGACGCGGGCTGCCTGCTGCAGATTGTGGGTGATGATGATGACCGTGTGGCGGGCCTTCAGTTCGCCGATCAGTTCTTCAACCATCATGGTCGCCTGCGGGTCGAGCGCCGAGCAGGGTTCGTCCATCAGGATGATCTCGGGTTCGGTCGAAAGCGCCCGGGCAATGCACAGCCGTTGCTGCTGGCCTCCGGAAAGGGACAGCGCCGACTCATCGAGCCTGTCCTTGACCTCTTCCCATAGGTTTGCCCGCCGCAGGCAGTCTTCCACCAGCCCGTCCATCTGCCGGCGGCCGTTGACGACCCCGTGGATGCGCGCGCCATAGGCCACATTGGCATGGATCGACTTGGCGAACGGGTTGGGCACCTGCGCCACCCAGCCGAAGCGGCGGCGGTATTCGCAGGCCTCGAAATGCCGGTCGTAGATGTTCTTGCCGTCGACGGTGATCGACCCTTCGAGTACCACGCCGGGAATTTCGTCGTTCATCCGGTTGAGGCATTTCAGCAGCGTGGTCTTGCCGCAGCCCGACGGACCGATGAACGCCGTCACCTCGCGCTCGTAGATGTCGAGATTGACGTCCTTCAGCGCATGTTTTTCGCCATGGCCGTACCACAGGTTCACATCCTTGACGGCGATCTTGACCCGGTTTTGCGCATGGTGATGGCCGTCGGTGAAAAGCTTCCTGTCGTCAAGTACGATGGTCATGGCAGGCCTCCTTGTGCCGGGGGAGTGTTCGGGGAGTTGCTGGCGGCGATGCCTCCCCAGCCTGGGAGAGCGGGCAGCCCGGTGCCATGACGTCAATCAATTCCCCGGGAAAGCAAAAAACGCTTTTTATCAAAGCGTTGGCAGGTCATCCGGATTCTGGATGCCGAGTTCCGTTTTTGCCCGGACCCTTGCCAACTAACATCCTGCCTTGGCAGTTTGGTGACACGGGGAATCAGGGCCGGCAATGGGCCGAAGCAATCGGGAGAGGCAATGAACGACGCGTTTTTCATCAAGCTGGGCTGGTGGCTGTTTGTCGTCTCTGCCTGCTTCTTCGTCTGGGCTGCCTGGCGCGCGGGCGATGGCGTGGCACTTGCCGGCGCCATCGCCTTTCTTGCCGCCAACATTTCCTTCATGATCCCCGTCTACTGGCACCGCAAATAGGCCCCGGTGCAGCCTCGTCATCCGCCGTTGTCAGGATGCGTCAGTTCGAAATGCCACGGTGACACGATTGGGGTTGCCCGGGGCGCCATTGCGTCCTTTATGATTGCCTGCGTCTCGAGGCGGGAAAGGAAACTCCATGCGGCTCTACATCGGCAACAAGAACTACTCCTCCTGGTCGTTCCGGCCCTGGATCGCCATGAAGGTGCAGGGGGTGGATTTCGAGGAAGTGCTCGTTCCTTTCGACGATGCGGGCGGCAATCCGAAATTCCGCGAGTTTTCGCCCAGCGGCAAGGTGCCGACGCTGGTCGACGGCAAGCTGACAATCTGGGAATCCCTGGCGATCCTCGAATACCTGGCCGACCGCTTTCCCGGAAAGCCTTTCTGGCCGCAGGACATCGCCGCGCGCGCCATGGCCCGTGCCGTCGCCAACGAGATGCATGGCGGCTTTGGCGGCCTGCGCTCGGAATGCCCGATGAACATGCGGCGTGAAATCCGCGCCATCGATGTCTCGGATGCTGTGCGCAAGGACGTCGCCCGCATCGAGAAGCTCTGGTCAGACTGCCTTGAAGCGTCCGGCGGGCCGTTCCTGTTCGGCAGCTTCACCAACGCCGATGCCATGTTCGCGCCGGTCGTCAACCGGCTGGAGAAATACGCCCTGTCGGATCATGCTGCCGTTACAGCCTACACGAAGGCGATGAAGGCGCTGCCGGCCTGGATCGAATGGGAAGCGGCGGGCACCGCCGAACCCTGGATCGTGCCTGCCGACGAGGCGTGACGCTGCTGCCTGTTCAGATGATCGCCGCCAGCCGCAGCCCCGTCATGAGCAGCACGGCGAAGGCGAACAGGAAGGCGATCCTCAGCATCAGGAACTTGCGCAGCAGGATGCGCGAAACATAGCTGTTCGACAGCGATACCGAGTGAACGAGCTGCGAGACCTCGCTGGTCTGCATGAATCGCGAGAAATCGTCAGGATCGAAGGCATCGCTCGCCAGTGCGGGCCAGGACCAGCGGTCGCTTTCCGACATCGCCGCGCGCAACTTCGCCGAGGGATAGCGCGGAAAGACGGCGAGAAACGAAAACAGGATGCAGGCTGCCACCAGCGCCAGATAAAGCCCGACGAACAGGCCGACCGGCGGTGCGCCGATCGCAAACGGCCCGCGCAGCGCGATCAGGCCTACCAGCGTCATCAGCGCCGCCGCCTTGGCATCGGCAAACTGGGTCTGCGTCACCATCGCCTGATGCTGGGCAAACAGGTACTGGGTGCGGATGCGCCCGATATAGTTGATGTCGTGCCCTTCGCTGCCGGCGAGCGGCAGGGCGAGATCGACCTCGCTGATCTTCCTCGGTGTTTTCATGTTTCCCCCATACTGGTCTGCCGGGGTTAGAAATCTCGCATGAAGGATTTGTGACACGTTTCACGCCGCGCGTCATGTGCGCGGGCGCATCGGGTGCCGCCCGGTCATGCAACTGCCTCGATTTCCTCGATGCGCGGTCCCGGCCGTCGCAGCTTCCACAGGGCATGGCCGGTAATGGCGGCCAGCACGATGGCGCCGCCGATCATCGTTTCGCGTGTCATCGTTTCGCCGAAGAACCACCACACCCAGACAGGCGCAAGCACGGTTTCCAGCAGATAGAAGATAGCCGCCTGCGGCGCGGGGATGAAGCGCGGCGCCATGGCAAGGCAGACGGCGGCAATCGGCACCAGCAGCGCCCCGTTGACCGCAAGCCATGCCCAGCTTTGCGGCGGTGTGTAATGCAGCACCGCCATCGGCAGTGCAAAGGCGGTCAGGATCGCTCCGCCCAGCCCCGGCGCCAGCGACATGTCGGCGCCCGACTTGCGCGAAAGCGTCAGTGCCAGTGCCAGGGTAACAGCGGTGACAAGCGCGAAGAAGTCGCCGAACCAGGTGCCGGCCTGCAGTCCGCCGCCGACGATGATGGCAACTCCGGCGATCGTCGCGGCAATGGCGATCCAGGTGGAGGGCTTGGGCCGCTCGCCGATCATCCACCACGACAGCAGCGCCGCCAGCAGCGGGTTGAAGGCCAGGATAAACACCAGATTGGCCGTCGAGGTGTTGAACACGCTGGCGGTAAAGCAGATCTGCGACAGCCCGTAGATGATGCCGACCTGAACCCAGGTGATGTCGGCGAAGGGATTCCGGGGCGTGTCGTGGAAGCGCCCCATGTAGCGCCAGAAGAGAATGTAGATCGGTAGCGGCACCAGTCCGCGCGCAACCATCAGCAGCCACGGATCGGCGCCGGCCGCGCGGATCACCGGCACGTCGAAGGAAATGACGAGCCCGCCGGCGAGGCCGAGCAGAATGCCCGCCGTCTGATAGGTTCTGAGCGCTGTCATGAAAGGCCTGCCATCCTCACCGGAAAAAACAGGCTTTACACGCTATTGCCTGCCGGTTCCAGCGGGCAGGGCACAAGCGACGGAGGCCTGGGTCAGCCTTCTTCCGCCAGCCGCCAGCCATTCATGGTCAGGTGTTCCTGCGGCGAAAACCGGGTCTTGTAGTCCATCTTCGGCGAGCCCTCGACCCAGTAGCCGAGATAGACATAGGGCAGGCCGCGCTTGCGCGCGCGCTGGATGTGGTCCTGGATCATGAAGGTGCCGAGGCTGCGATCCGACTCGAAGGGGTCGAAGAAGCTGTAGACCATGGAAAGCCCGTTCGAGAGGATGTCGGTCAGCGCCACGGCGATGAGCTGGCCTTCCTGCTTGCCGGAGATTCCCGCATCGGGTGCCCGCTTGCGGTATTCGATCAGCATGGTGCTTACATGGGTGTCTTCGACCATCATGGCATAGTCGAGCGCCGTCATGTCGACCATGCCGCCATCCCAGTGGCGGGCGTCGAGATAGGCGCGGAAGACGGAAAACTGTTCGGAGGTCGGCGCCGGCGGCAATTCGCGGCTGATGATGTCGCGGTTCTTGGTCCGGTTGCGCTTCAGGCTGCGGCTCAATTTGTGGGCATCGACGATCACCCTTGTGGAGACGCAGGCACGGCAGCCCTCGCAGGCCGGCCGGTAGGCGATGTTCTGTGACCGGCGGAAGCCGCCATGGGTCAGCATGTCGTTTACCTGCCCGGCTTTCTCGCCCACCAGATGGGTGAATACCTTGCGTTCCTGCCGGCCGGGCAGATAGGGGCAGGGCTGCGGCGCGGTCAGGTAGAACTGGGGAGTGTCAAGCGAGTGCTTCGTCATAGTCCATAGTACCAGGGGCCGACAAAAGAGTAGGTGAGCCATATCAAAATGACAAGCGGGGTTCCGGCCTTGAGAAAGTCGGAAAACCGGTAATGGCCGGGCCCCATGACCAGCAGGTTGGTCTGGTAGCCGACCGGGGTGGCGAACGAACAATTGGCGGCGAAGATCACCCCGGCGATGAAGGCTTCCGGCGGCGCGCCGATGCCCTGGGCGATCTTGATGGCGACGGGCGTGAACAGCACCGCCGTTGCGTTGTTCGACAGGAAATTGGTCAGGATCGCAATCGCCAGGAAGAAGGCCGACAGCACCACCCAGGCCGGGCTGCCGGCAAACAGCGCCACCACGGAATTGGCGATATGGGCGGCGCCTCCGGTCTTCTCCAGCGCCACGGCACCTGCAAGGGCAGCGGCCACCAGCATGAAGATGCGGCTGTCGACCGTGCGCATCGCCTGGCGCACATTGAGGCAGCGCGCGGCGAGCATCGCCAGCACGCCGAGCACGGAAGCCACCATGATCGGCAGCAGCCCGGTGGAAGCCAGCGCCACGATGGCGAGGAAGATGGCGATGGCCCTCGGCGCGAACCGGCGCAGTGGCACCGCCGCCGCCGACCATTCCAGCAGCACCAGATCGCGGCTCGATCGCAGGCGCGAAATCGCCTCCATCGTGCCGCCGACCAGCAGTGTGTCGCCGGGCTCGAGCCTTATCTCGCGGAATTCGCGGTGCTGCATGCGCCTTGTGCGCTGAACGCCCATTACCACGACGCCTTCGATGAAGCGGATATTGGCGCCTTGCACGGTTCGCCCGACATAGCGCGAACCGGGGGAAACAATCACCTCCGCCAGGTGAAAATCGGGCTCGATCTCCTTTTCCGCCGCCGGTTCCGCATCCCTCGGGTGGGAGGGTACATTGGCCGAGCCGGTCGAAAGCGCCTTGGTGAGCGATGCCCTTGTCGCCGCAACGATGACGATGTCGCCCTCCGAAAGCACCAGTTCCTCGAAGGGCGGGCGAATCGGAATGGCGCGGCGCACCACCATCATCACCGTCATGTCCTCGAGCTGGGGAAACAGGCCGAGCCGCGACTGGATGCCGAGCAGGGGGTGGTTGGGCGTGATCTCGATCTGGGAGACGAACTGCCTTCCCGTGCCCGGCTTGAACTGGTCGATCAGGCCGGAGCGCTGGCGCAGGATCAGCGGCATGACGAAGATGATGTAGAGCGCGCCCGCGGCTGCAAGCATCAGGCCGGGAATGGTGAAGTCGAAAAAGCCGATCTCGTAGCCTTCCTTGCCGGCGACATCGGCGACCAGCAGGTTGGTGGAGGAGCCGATCAGCGTCGTCATGCCGCCGAGAATGCAGATGAAGGAAAGCGGCATCAGGCCCTTGGCGGCATCGAAATTGCGCTGGGCGGCAATTGCCGTCATCACCGGAATGAACATCACCACCACGGGCGTGTTGTTCAGGAAGGCGGAAATGGCGGCGGCCGCTCCCAGCAACACCAGCAGGGTGCGTGATATTCCGCTGCCGCTGATGCGCGACAGAAACCGCGTCGGCGCATCCAGTGCATCGGTGTTGAACAGCGCCTGGCCGACCATCAGCAGGCAGAGTACGGTAATCAGTGCCGGATTGGCGAAACCCATGACGAGGTCATGATAGGTAACGCCTGCTGCATCGCCCGGCGCCAGCGAAAACAGCAGCAGGAAAGCTGCCAGCGTCGCCAGAGCCGTCGCCTCGATGGACCATTTTTCGAGTGCAAAGCCGATCACCGAGAAAGCGATGATCGCATAGGTCGCCCATATCAGGAACGGGTCAGGTGAAATCGTGCCGCCTCCATTCGCACACGGAAACGCGATTCACGGGCTGCGCCGCGCCGCACGCAAGAGTGGGGGCATTTCGGGGAAATTTTCAAGCCTTAATGTCGGCAGGCTTCAGCCTCAGCCGATATCCGACCGCACCACCGCCGTGCCGAGCAGAATGTCCTGAATCAGGCGCTTGCGTTCCGAGAAAAGCGCAATCAGCAGCATGAATGGCGTCAGCGTGATGTGGGCGACCCAGAAGATGACGCCATGCAGGATGGCGAGGAAGAAATCGACCGGCACGCCGTCGTCGCGCTCGATGCGGATCGAGAAAAACTGCATGCCGGGCGTTGCCTGGGCGGGACCGCCCATGGTCGAGCCGACATAGGCCATGGCAATCAGCGGGGCGAGCACGAAATAGAGCAGCCAGCCGAGGCCGAAGGTCAGGATGCCGATGAAGAACACCGCCACCATGGCGATCATGGTCAGCACGGCGACGATCAGGTAATCCACGATGAATGCCAGCACCCGCCGGGTGCGCACACCCTCAAGCCGCGGCGAGGCGCCATAGCGTTCAAAGCTGTCCCTGGCTGTGTATCCTGACTGGTTCATGGCCGCTCGCTCCTTTCCACTGATATAGGAACGCAAGGGAGCGCCAGCAAGTTCCGCCGGAATTTGGCTTATGAAGCGCTTTCGGCCTTGGGCTTGAAGGTCATGGCAACGCCGTTCATGCAATAGCGCTTGCCGGTGGGGGCGGGGCCGTCGTTGAAGACGTGGCCCAGATGCCCGCCGCAGCGGCGGCAGTGAACCTCGGTGCGCGGATAGATCAGCTTGTAGTCGGTGCTGGTGGCGACTGCTTCGGGCAATGGCTCGAAGAAACTCGGCCAGCCGGTGCCGCTGTCGAACTTGGTTTCGGAGGAATAGAGCGGCAGGTCGCAGCCCGCGCAGTGGAAGATGCCGGCGCGCTTTTCATCGTTGAGCGGGCTGGTGAACGCGCGCTCCGTCGCTTCCTCGCGCAGCACGGCATATTGCATCTCGGTCAGGATTTCGCGCCACTCGGCTTCCGTTTTGGTGACCTCGAAATTCCCGCCCGCAGCACTTGCCGGGGTGCGGGAGCCGGAAAGAAGCCAGCCAAGCGTGCCAAGCGAAACGGAACCGGCAAGGGCCGAGGTGATGATGTCGCGTCGTGTCATGTGTCTCTCCACTTTTTTCCGCGAAATAGCCCGGATCGGCCTTTTGCGCCAATCAACACGGTTCAACTTGCCGCGAGCAGGCCGGCGTGACGCAAGACCCGGCGCCGGCCCGAACTCATCTTGGCATGAGGCTCCTACTTCGGCAGCAGAACGTCGTCGATGGAGTGGATGACGCCGTTCGACTGCATCACGTCGGCAATCTCCACTTTCGCCGCGCCGCCGCTTTCATCATAGATATAGATGCTGCTGCCGCTTCTGGCTGCGGTCAGCGCGTCGCCGCTCACCGTCTGCATGTTGTAGCGGCCGCCATGGGCTCGGATCTTCTTCGCCAGATCTTCGGCGGTGACCTTGCCTGCCACCACATGGGCCGTCAGCACCTTGGTCAGATCCCCCTTCATCTCCGGCTTCAGCAGGGTATCGACCGTGCCGGCCGGCAGTTTTTCAAACGCCGCGTTGGTCGGCGCGAAGACGGTGAAGGGGCCATTGCCCTGCAATGTTTCGACCAGGCCGGCGGCCTTGACGGCGGCAACCAGCGTCGTGTGGTCCTTCGAGTTCAGAGCGTTCTCGACAATGTTCTTGTCGGGGAACATTGCCGCGCCGCCGACCATCGGATTGCCGGTGGCAGAATGGCTGGCTGCATAGGCCGGCAGGCCGGCGGTCAAGGGAATGGCTGCCACGACGAGCGCGGCAAGCGTGGTTTTCAGGAAATGCCTCTTGGCATGCATGGGGGTTCTCCCGTTCGGTTGCGTGTTGGTTGCGGCGGCGCGAGCCGCCGGGTCTCTGGCAGACCGGTCATCGCGGTCTTGAGCCGGAAGACGGGAGGAGAGGGGAATTGGTTTCGGAAAACCGGTCACAAGCGATTGAAACAATCGTGAGGCGGCAGGCGGCTTGAAACACTTTCGCCGCGCGCTATCCGGAAAAAATTGCCAGATAATCAACAGTTTATAGAAAAGACACGAATCTGAATCAGAACTTCAGGAGGGCGTCCTGCTCCCCCGATCTCAAAGCCTGATGACGTATTCCTTGGCCGTGGTCTCGATCACTTCCCAGGTGCCTTCGAACCCCGGCTGCAGCACGAAGCTGTCGCCGGCGGCAACCGTGCAGGCGTTCCCCACCGCATCGGTGATTACCGACCTGCCGGAAAGGATGTGGCAGAACTCCCACTCGTCATAGCGTATGCGCCATTTGCCGGGGGTCGATTGCCACACGCCGCAGTAAAGCCCGTCGCGCTCCTCGGCGTTCCAGGTGGTGAAGACGGGATCGCCGCTGATGACTTTCTCCGCTGCCGGACGCTCCGTCTCGCCTTTGCCCTTCGCGGCGATATCAAGCCAGTGTTTCATTTTCGCCTTCCGTTACGAGCTTGAATGGCAAGTGCCGATCAGAGCAGTTTCGGCTCGCTGATCGGCGTCGTGCCGTCTTCCTTGAAAAAGGGGTTCGGTTTCGACTTTCCGAAAAGCTTGCCCTTGAGGAGGAAGGGCAGCACCGACATCATCGCCTTGAAGTTGATGCGCTCCGCGATTTCGAAGGGCGGCTTTCCCTTTGCATATTTGCCCATGATGCGGCTTCTGATCGGGCCGAGGCGGTCAAGCGCCTGCGGGTCTGCCGCCCGGTAGGCGTTGTGCAGGATGCCGACCCAGGGAAAATTCGCCTTTGTGTTGGCGATCGGCGAGTTGCAGCAGGTGGCGGACCAGCGGTTGAGGCCCTTGCGGCTGAGCCGGTTGCACCGCAGATGCTCCTTGCCCGAGGCGATCACGAATTCGCTCGGATAGACCGGAATGACCTCCGTTCCGCCATAGGCGTCGAGCAGGTCCTTTCGCCCGAGCTTTTCGAGATAGGCCTGGCAATCATTGCAATAGCAGGCAAGCCGGCCCGGCGAATTTCGCGGAAAGCCGGTGAGGTCTGCCTGAAACGATCCGCAGTCGCACTGGATGCGCATTTCGCGTTCCCCTATCCCTGCCAGCCCTTGTCGAGCAGTCTGGCGATCACCGGCGCGAAATAGGTCAGCACCCCGTCGCAGCCCGCCCGCTTGAAGGCGAGCATCGCCTCCATCACCGCCCGGTCATGGTCGAGAAAGCCCTTCTCGGCACCGGCCATGATCATCGAATATTCGCCCGACACCTGATAGGCGAAGGTCGGCATGGCGAAACTCTCCTTCACGCGGGCTATGATGTCGAGATAGGGCATGCCGGGCTTCACCATCAGCATGTCGGCGCCCTCGGCGATGTCGAGTTCGCATTCGCGCAGCGCCTCGTCGGAATTGGCGGGATCGAGGTAATAGCTCTTCTTGTCGCCCTTGAGCAGTCCGCCGGTCGACACCGCTTCCCGGTAGGGGCCGTAAAGGCGGAGGCGAACTTGGTCGCATAACTCATGATGGCAACGTCACGGTGGCCGGCATCATCCAGCGCATCGCGGATGGCGCCGATGCGCCCGTCCATCATTTCCGACGGTGCGATGATGTCGGCGCCGGCATCGGCCTGCACCACGGCGGCCTTCGCCACCTGTTCCACCGTCTCGTCATTGACGATGATGCCGTCGCGCAGAATGCCGTCATGGCCGTGGCTGGTGAACGGATCGAGCGCCACATCGGTGATGATGCCGACTTCCGGCACGGCGGCCTTCATCGCCCGCGTCGCCGCGTTGACCACGCCCTTGGGATCGAGCACCGCCGAACCCGTCTCGTCGCGCTTTTCAAGCGGGATGTTGGCAAAGGTCGCAATCGCCGGAATGCCGAGATCGCGCGCCAGCTTCGCCGCATCCACCGCCTTGTCGACGGTCAGCCGCTCGACGCCCGGCATGGCGGCGACCGGATCGCTGCGGTTCTCGCCCTCGATCAGGAAGATCGGCCAGATCAGATCGTCCACGCTCACCCGGTTCTCGCGCACCATGCGCCGCGACCAGTCGAAGCGGCGGTTGCGCCGCATGCGCCTTGAGCCGGTGATCTCGTCCACACTGCGTTTCATGGCCTGCCTGTGTCTCTCGCTGTATCTCTTGCCGTGTCTTCTTCACCTGCCGCCACGCCGGGGCAGCCTGTCTCAGCCCCCTGTTAGCCATGACGGGCGGCAATTTGCAATTGCTCATCTTGCCGCCATCCCTCTCGCCGCCGTCCTTGCCATCCTCCCTGGGCCCCACTTGCGGGTTGCCGCCGCAGGGAGTATCGAGCAGCAGTTCGAAAGGCAGGCGTCAAATGGAAATCGAACTCTACCGCCGCAAACGCGACCAGGGCCTTGTCGGTGCCGCGCTGATCATCTTCAAGCGCATGGTGGCGCTGTTCCTGCTGATCTTCGCGCTCGGCTACTGGTCGCGCATCACCGGGCTCTACCCCGGCGGCGGCCTGCAGTTCGACACCATGCCCGAGCACTGGCGTATCGCCTCCACCGTGCTGGCGGTCATGCTGCCGGTTTCCGCCCTCGGCCTGTGGGGCCAGTTTTCCTGGGGCACGATCTCCTGGCTGCTGACGGTGGCGATCGAACTCGCCATGTATCTGGGCCTGCCCGAGCGCTTTGCCGGCGGGCGCGAGATCGTCTGGTTTCACCTCGTCGCCGTCACCGTCTATTTCGGCCTCAAGGCGCTTTCGCGCATCATCGGCGGGCGCGGGACGGGCCGCATCCTGCCGTCGCGGCCGTAGTTCCGCTTGCGCCGTTTCCCCCCGGTGCTCCCCCAGCGCCGCAATTCCCGCAGGCGGTGAAGGTTTGATAACCCTGTTTCACCGCGGGCTGCTTTGAAAGGTTCCGTTAAGCCTGCGCTTTAAATAAAATTTGAGATGAAAGCGCTATGTTGCGTTCAGAGCCGGGGAAAACAATCTGGCCAGAACAGCAATAAGAGGCATCAAATGAACATGACATCCGGAATGGTGGGTAAGCGGATCGAGCCCGAGACCGAAGGCGACATCAAGCAGGGCTATCTCGAAGCGCTGACGCTGGTCGAACGCCTGCACCGCCGCCTGCTCGACGTCATCAAGGACGAATTCGACCGCCAGGGCCGCAACGACATCAACGCCGTTCAGGCGCTGCTGCTGCACAATATCGGCAATTCGGAGCTCACCGCCGGCGAATTGCGCACCCGCGGCTATTATCTGGGGTCCAACGTTTCCTACAATCTGAAGAAACTGGTCGACCAGGGCCTCATTTCGCACCAGAAGAGCCGCGTCGACCGCCGCTCGGTGCGCGTCAGCCTGACGGAATCCGGCAAGGAAGTGGCCGACATCGTCGAAAGCCTCTACCAGCGCCATGTCGCCTCGATCGAAAAGGTCGGCGGGCTTTCCTATGGCGAGTTCGAGAAGATGAACAAGGCGCTGCAACGCCTCGAACGCTTCTGGACCGATCAGATTCTGTATCGGCTGTAGAATTCAGACATCTGTTCATACGCAAAGCCCCGGTTGAGAGACCGGGGCTTTTGTTTTGTGCGGGAGTAGCGCCTTGTGGGGCTTTCTTTCCTGCGTGCGGAAAATCTGCTAATGGGTGCGGACGGGAGGAACTTCGGCTTGGGCTCAAATGCACGGCACGTCGAGCGCGTGGTGGAAACCGCCAATCATCCAAGTGCGGCGGCACGATCGCGGCTGGTTGCATCCTGGCGGCGCTCGCTTCAGCATCACGGGCTGAATCCCGGAGAAAGGGACGAGGTACAACGGGTTTCCGAGGGCGAGATACCTTGCTGCAAAAAAATGACCAAATAATATTGAAAAGCATAGACGGTTTTCTAAATAAATATGGCGACGCCGGTCGTGCGAAAGCCTCCGGGAACTCCGCATGTTGTTGACTCTGCGCGTGGCACCACTGGCAAAGAATTAGGTCAGACGTTTACACTGTCAATATGCAAGATGCAGTTTGTAAGTTCGATCACGATCATGTGGTTGATCCTCTGCGAGTTGTTATCCATGCTGACGCGGCGTTTGCCACGCAGGTGCATACACTGATGGTATAACACATACAGTCTTAGTAAGGACGCTAGTGTTGAGCCAAATTAGAGCTTGCATGATTTCTGGCAGGGGGGCAGCGATACTATGCCTGATAGTGCTGTTCCCCCTACTCAGAAATTTGATTGGGAACCTCGAGACAAAGATATCAAAACCTACGGTCACTTCGACCGACGGATTTCTTCTGCTAATTTGACGGCGATTGCAAACGACCCCGAACGGGTAGCTAAACATGCTTTTTGCCCCTGTTATTATTCAATGAAGAATGGACAAAGTTCCGCAAAGATGACGATGGCCAGGTAAAAGAAGGTCCGTCCCTGTGGGTATGCTGCTCGAACTGATGCCGCAATTTACGCAAGATACCGAGCAAGCCTTTCAGAGAAGTACGAAAAAGAACTGGCAAAGCGGGGATTGCAGAACGTTCCGATTGCATATCGCGCTTTGCCGATTGGATCACATTCTCCCGGTAACAAATCAAATATAGACTTTGCATACGACGCATTCTCCAAAATCAGAGAATTTGGAGAATGCATAGTGTCAATTAGTGGACATCAGTTCTTATTTTGAGTCAATCGATCACGATCGCATAAGACAGAACTGGGAGCTTCTGCTTGGATCGAATCTACCTCCAGATCACGAAACAATATTCAAGTCAGTAACTCGTTATGCTGTGGTAGACCTCGAGAGAGCGATCGAACGTCTGGGTTAAACGAGAAGAATGCCTCGGGTCCCAGGAAAATTAGACGGCAGAGAAGGATTGATACCCTTAGATCAAAAGGGCATGTTCAGCTATGCTCAATGAAGGATTTTTAGAACAAAATTTGTGGTGAAGATACAAAATACAAGAGCTTGATCGTAACAAACGGTCGCCCCTTTGGAATTCCCAAGGAACTCCTATTTAGACCTTATCGCAAATTTTTTATTTGTTGGATTTCGACAGTCTGGTCAATGACTGGGTAAAAAATCGAGGAAGAAAAGAAATCTACTGGCGCTACAGCGACGATATAATCGTCATTCTCACTACTGATTCAACGCCCGATATCAACGCCGCAAAGAACTTCCTGCAAGGCAAAATTGGGGTGGCCGCCTCAAGGTTCCAAAATAGGGACCTATATACGTGTATGACCCATTGACAAAATGTCTGGAGGTTCACTTGAACATCAGGCTTCCAGGTTTTTTGCCGGTCCATCAGCAATGACTAAACCACCAGTGTAGCGCCCAACTGCGTCTGTAAATCTGTACTGCATATTTTACGGCGCCTGCATAGCGTGCGCATGACACGCGAATAGCCTGGTCGAATATTCAGGTATTTGTTACATTACCAACGCAATAGGTTTCCGCAGCGATAGGGAATATGAGCGCAGATAAGATTGGGTCGCTGAATTTGAGCATGCATGATTGTCACTATGGCCAAATGTTGGAAGATCAATAATTCGCGGAAACTTGTCTCCCGTGGCCTTGAATTTTTGTGTGAACACAGAATGCACCAACCTGTGAATTAGATGCTTTAGCCGCGCGTCACAAACTATAAACCCTCTCATCATCCGTATCCACTAGGTAGCGGTGAAAATACTCACAGATACTGCACTGAGGCCGTATAGATTGATCGGCTATTCATAGCCCCCCGATCTCTTTCACCTAAAGCCTTCCACGAGTTTGGCGTCCGCCTTGGTTACCAAGTCGCAAATTCGATCAACGAAACCAAATGTGTGCCTTCTCTTGTTTCTGTTCTTTGAGCAAGCCGACTTTCGGATGTCACTTCCCTTTATCTCGGAGAGTATTCCGTCAAGGTGCAACCCCGTGGTTTTTCCGGGGAAGTACCTGCCCTTGATGTGTAGCAGTTCAGCAGTAGCGTACGGTATTTGCCTTGCATCAAAAATCACCCCACCAATTGCGAATATGGGCTGAATCTGACTAGTTGCAGTCAGCAACCTTCCCGTACACCCCGCCTCATCCACAAAACATATCTTCATATTGACTTTCTTAACTGTTGTGAGCATATAAGCGTCATAGCAAATGCTACACGCAGAACCACGCCCGTGGGCTGCACATCCTACAGGCCACCCCTTGGGGTGGCCGTAGTTGTTTATAGGCTATTGCTTTGTTGGCATAAGCCCCTTGATCTTTTCCAATTTGCCAATGAACTCCTGCAGATCATCTGCGTTGTCAAAGCTGTAGGTCCCGGACACAGTTTCCATATCAAATATGATCGGTTTTTCACCCCCATCATGAGTTTTGCTTGGCAGGGGCGCGCCGATCTGATGCGTCGGCTTCTGGTGGGTAGTTTCTGTGGGCTGTTCGTGCATTGCATCCGGCTCCTGTTCACTGCTGTCTTTTGCAGCCGGTGAATCATACCCGACACATTCAACCTCAACAAGTCCCACTGTTTCACGATAAGCGCGAATAGCGTTGTCTACAGCGCTTTGCAAAAACCGTTTTCGCGACAACAGAAAAGAACGCAGCGCTTGGTCGCTTACGCCCTCTGGGTATTCAGCACGAATTTCCGAAAACAATTCCGGCGCGAAGGCGGCAGCCTGAATAGCCTCAACCCGTTCCTTAGCACCTTTCTCGTTTACTAATATTGCCAGCGCACGGTCTGTGATATGCATGGCTTCAGAGGACCCTGCCAGCAATCCATATTTTAGCAGCGCAGACACTACCCCAAGGGATTTTCCGTTCAGGGTGTTGTAACCCATGTGCTCTGCGACCACAGACTTCGGGATGCTATTTAAATGGTCGCCCTCATAGACCATCCTGGCTTTGTCAATTGCCTCCGGCAATCCAATTGCAGGATATCGCGGGCTTCGTGCTTTTGCCATGACGGCCTCCTTATTAGATGCCGCCTTATACGTTATCTGCGTATAAAAAACAAGAGGGTTGTAATAATCGCCACCGGGACGTATAAAGGCTGAGCCGATTCTGTTTCGGCCAACAAGTCTGGATTTGGACAGATGAAAAGACCCAGTTTGCTCCCCCACTTGGCCGTCGGTGGATAGGGAGAAGCACGAAGGCCAGAACCACGGCAATGGTTCCGGCCTTCTAGATGGTCAAAGCAACCGCTGGTCGGGCCAGGGATTCTTCAACTACAACTACTGTAGAATCGCATTTTGTCCCGGCCAGTTCAACCCCTCTTATGCGAAAGGGTGAACGATGGTCTGGGTAATTTCCTACTATCGCATTCGTTTCGGCAGGCTTGAACACGTGCGTTCGCACTGGCGTTCACTGCCGGCGTAAGTGACGGGCGGCGCTAGCCGCTATCACTTTTCCGATTAACTACCTTGCCGGGAGGGTCTTTGACCTTTCCGGCCTTTTTCTTTTTTCGGGTGCGTTCGGACAGTTCATCCGCCTCTTTTTTGTCTGTCTGGGCAAAGCGTCTGAGCGCTTCATCGAAATCCATATCCAAATGAAGTGGCGGCTCGTAGTTTTTCAGGCGCTTGGTCATGCGATCAGTTCCTTGTAGGTAAGGCGACCCTCAACGCGGCCAATCAGCTTGTTCATGCGGTCGCCTTCGCCAGAGCTTCACGTTCATTATAGCGCCAAGTCATTTCAGCGAGATAGCGGGCAAGGTGTTTGTCAGAAATCCAGTGATTGAATGCCATACACCTGCCGTTTGATATCACGACCATGCGCCTTCGATAGAGTTGATGTGGAAGAAATTTCCAGTGTGGGCATACTGTCCCGCGCTGTGATTTACCGTCTTGTGCCAGTGGGTTTCCAGAAAGGCCACGGTAACCGGAGTATTCATCGCTGATTACCAGTTCGCCAGCCTTCACCTGTGACCGCACAGCGTCCTTGACCTGTTTCAGCGTGTGAAGATGGAAAGTGCGGAGTTCGCCGTCACGCTCCAAGGCACCCCAGACGATAGCGCCACCGAACGGCCCGCGTTTGCCTTTCCTGTCCTTGGCGTGTTTGTTCTTGTCCTTGCCGCCCATAAAGGTCTCATCAAACCTCTACAGTGCCTTCCAGCGGGCAGTTTGAAGGATTGAGTGCGGGCAGCGTGGCGAAGCCTGTGGAGCATGAACCAAGCGGTTTTCTGCGTAACCTTGATATCCTTGGCAAGTGTGGTGCTGGCGATGCCTTTTTGTGGCTGGTAATCAGCCAGATCGCCATGAACCATTTGCGAAGCGGGATTTTGGAGTCTTCAGATCGTACCGACCTTGATGGAGAACTTCTTGCGGCAATCGTGGCACTTGTGGGTTTCCTGTCCGAGAAGTGCATGACGCGGGTGGAGCCACCAGTGCGGGCAGTGACATTTTCGTTGCCTTCGCCCCAACGGATTGACCGCAGATGATCGACGCAAGTCTGCTCATCCGGGAAGGCTTCCATCATCTCAAGAGGCTGTCGAATTTCTTGATCACGGCTAACATCAATTTCGATAACCGTGATTTAGGTGTTTATAGGACCCTTGTCAATGGGTCGCACACGTATATAGAGGTCCCATCAAAATAAGAAAGTCGTTATAGGTCGGTTTAGCAAATCTGGTAACCAGTTTTGATATACCACCGTGAATTGGCAACGCTTCCCGAAATGGGTTGGAATATCTTGGCTTTTCGTTTGACGGGACGGTTGTCAGTTTGAAAAGACTCTACTATGTCCAACGCGTGAAAGTTTTACCGAAGGTCCTATGGATACGCTTGGAGATACGTAAAACGATACCGAGACAAGGGTGAAGCTTGGATACGATAACACTACCCTTACAAATGGCTTTTGCGAAAAATTATTCAAAGAATCTCCTACAGTCAGGACACAGGACCTGAAAGCTGGACGTTCTTAAGGTATGTATCGCGTGCCAAAAAAAAAATTTGCCGTTTTTGATGTTCGGTTTTTCGTCACAGACACGGAAATATCGACGTCAAGCGGAAGCAAACATTCAGGCAGATCTAAACAAAGCTCTTAAGAGATATCTTTAAAATTGCACCATCTTAGAGTGCATTTCGTTGAATTTCGAGTTCGCTTTTCGAAGTTTTCTTATGGCCAAATACTACCTTGACGGCGGGCCGATGACCGCTCCGGCCCATTTCCATCTTTTCCCACCACTCACCCGCAAACACGTGAATAACTCTGTCCTGGGTCCTCCGGGGACAAGCCAGGATGACTAACTGGCAGGTGTTTTTGCCAAAAGAGAAACTTATTCCCACGCCCAAAACCTCCCCCTATCCTTGCCGCACTGTTCTCCAGCGCAAACGCCGGTTTGATCGATCGCCGTCATTTCGGAGGAGGGCAGCAGCGGAGCGCTTTTGCCGGTGGTGAGGCGCTGGCTGTTCACCGAGGTTCTTCGGAATCCCCTGTGAAGGCCGGTTGCCAAAAGCCCTTAAGGCTAGCTTGATGCTGGAGCGGAACGGTGTGCTGAAGAGTCCCTCCAGACAACAAATCTCCGCGCAGGGCGGTCAGGGCCCGCACACATGCCCCAGGTGAGTTGGCGAGGCCGCCCTGCGGTTTGCGTTTCACCCCCGGCTTCACACCACGGATACGAAGGTATCGCGTGAGCGATGGTGTCGTCTTCTCCCCTCAGGGGAGAAGGTGCCCGAAGGGCGGATGAGGGGTGAACCCCTCACCAACTGCGGCCAGCAGTTCGGCATCGCCCAAAGGCTCGCCTCACCGGGCCTTCGTATCCTCTCCCCGCAAGCGGGGCGAGGATGCCGGCGGCGCGCTCCTCTCCCAACCAACAAAGGATTCCCCATGCCCGATGCAGAAATACGAAACGAGCCTGCCCGCATCGCCAAAGCTGCAAGCACCCCCGGCAACACAAGGCGCCGCTTTCGCGCCCTGTGCACCCTGGCAGAACTGCACGGCTACCGCGAGGAGTGCCGGGCAGGGCGCTGCAGATCGGCGGGCAAATGCACCGGCGGGCCGCGCGGCACGTTTTCCCGCTTCGGGGTTCCCGCCTGCCTGCTGCGCGAATGGCTGCTGCTTGGCGGCGGGGGCAATGCCCAGGATGCCATCGCCGGCGCATTGCTGAAAAGGAAGCCGCCCGTCCGGCCGTATCAACCCTGGAACGAACTGCCCGCCACCCGCCCCAAGCCGCAGGACTTCGTTTCCCGCAAGCAAGGGCCACGGTGCGGTGGAGAAGACGGCGCTGGCCGTTATGGTTAACGGTTTCTAAACCCCCGTTCACATAGGTTTGAAGCAAGATTCGGCGGCGAGACTTGAAAGCGGTAGCGATTCCCGTCCATGAAGGATGGTGAAGCCTTTCAATGGTCACATTTGCGCCTATATAACCGGCCATCCGCAAATCACGGAACCGATGATGAAAAGACGCGATTTTCTTGGCGGCGCGACCGCATTGCTGGGAGCTTCGGCTGTGGCCGGAACGGGCGCGCGCGCCGAAAGCGTGATCGACCGGATTTTGAAGAATCCCGGCCACGGCAACTGGAACGACCAGTTCGACGCCCAGAAATCGGGCGCCGGGCTCAATGCCTCCAAATCGCCGATCTTTTCCGACCAGACGCCGCTCTATATCGAGCGGGCGATCGGCGAATACCGCCAGATCGTCGCCAGCGGCGGCTGGCCCGTCGTGCCGGCAAACCAGAAGCTGGAACTGGGCGCCACCTCGCGCAATGTGCCGCTGCTGCGCCAGCGCCTTGCCGTTTCCGGCGATCTCGACCGCGCCGCCGGCAATTCCGAGGTCTACGACACCTGGGTTACGGCAGCGGTGAAACGCTTCCAGGCCCGTCACGGCCTGCCGGCCGACGGCGTGCTCGGCCGCTTCACCTATGCGGCGATGAACATTCCCGCCTCGACGCGGCTCGGCCAGCTCGAAACCAATCTGGTGCGCCTGCGCTCGATGTCGGGTTTCCTCGGCCAGCGCTATGTGATGGTCAACATTCCCGCCGCCCACATCGAGGCGGTGGAGAACGGCGAGGTCGTCTCCCGCCACACCGCGATCGTCGGCAAGGTCGACCGCCAGTCGCCGATCCTCAATTCGAAGATTCACGAGATCAATCTCAACCCCTACTGGACGGCGCCGGTTTCCATCGTCAAGAAGGACATCATTCCGCTGATGCAGAAGGATCCGACCTATCTGACGCGCAATGCGATCCGCATCTTCGCGCCGGACGGCACGGAAATCCCGCCGGAAAACGTCAACTGGAATTCCGAGGAAGCCGTCGACTACATGTTCCGCCAGGATCCCGGCCGCATCAACGCCATGGGCTCGGTCAAGATCAACTTCCACAATCCGCATGCCGTCTACATGCACGACACGCCGCAGCAGAGCCTGTTCGGCCGCCTGCTGCGCTTCGAATCGTCGGGCTGCGTGCGGGTGCAGAACGTGCGCGATCTGGTTGCCTGGCTGGCCAAGGACACGCCCGGCTGGACGCGGCGCGAGATCGAGCGCGTCATCGAGAGCGGCGACCGCACCGACATTCAGCTCTCCGATCCCGTGCCGGTCTATTTCACTTACGTCACCGCCTGGGCGACGGAGGACGGCGTGGTGCAGTTCCGCGACGACATCTACCGCCGCGACGGGGTCGAGGAACTGGCGCTGGGCACCGGCACGACGCTGTAGCGCAGTGCCGGCTCCGGCTTCCGGCGTTTTTCTTCAAAAAAACTTGTCCCCGCTTTCACCGGCGGTTCTAGGCTGGTCTGGCTTCAGCGACAGACGGCCGGGCCGCATTGCTCTTCACATGGCCGAGCGCTTTCAGGGCATCGCGAACGGCATGATCGAGCGGTGTGTGGGGTAGCGGGCCGATGACGGCCTCGAGCGCGGCGCCGTCCATGCGGTGCGGTTTCTGCCAGAGATGGAACACTTCCTTCGTCTCGCGCATCATCGGGCTGAACAGGCCTGCAAGGGAGAGCAGAAAGCCGGGCAGGGCGGCGCGCTTCAGCTTTCGGCCCAGCGCCTTTTCAGCTGCCGCGTGTATCTCGGTGCCGCTAACGTTGTGGCCGGCGAAGTGGAGGCGCGAGAAGGCCGGCAGCCGGTCCGCCTTGTCCGTCAGGCGCACAAAGGCTGCGGCGAGATCGGGCAGATAGGCCCAGGCATGGGGGATATCTGCCTTGCCGGGCCAGGTGAAAGTGCCGCGGCCGGTCCGCTTGGCGATGACG
The DNA here is from genome assembly GCA_023954255.1 of Phyllobacteriaceae bacterium. Classification (GTDB taxonomy): domain Bacteria; phylum Pseudomonadota; class Alphaproteobacteria; order Rhizobiales; family Rhizobiaceae; genus Salaquimonas. The sequence continues at coordinate 26,472 of JAMLIH010000038.1, forward strand.
AGATCGAACCACGAGCCGGTACCGTCGCCGCCGAAAAAGTCGCCGGCCCGCAGGATGATGGTTTTGATCCTGCCTTCGATGGCGGCACGCTCGAACAGCGCCTCCATCTCGCAGCGGATATGTGCCTTGCGATGATCCGGCCGCTGCGGGGTTTCCGGCTTCAGGACTTCCGGCAGGGCGGAGCCGAAATTGTAGACATTGCCGGGGAAGAGGTGCAGCGCATGGTGTTCTTCGGCCGCTGCAAGCACGTTCCCGGCCATCGGCAACGCCTTTTCCGCCCAGTGCGTATAGAGCGGATTGAGCCCGTTGAAGATGACATCGGCGCCGGCGGTTGCGGCAATCACTGCCTGCCGGTCGAGCGCATCGGCGGCCCGCAATTCGATGCCTTCGAGATCCGCAAGGGCGGCACTTTTCCCGGTGCGGGTAATGGCGATGACATGCCAGCCGGCATAGTAAAAGGCCCGGGCAGCCTCGCGCGAAAGCCGACCGTTGGCACCGAGAATGGCGACGGTGCGGGAACTGCCGGTGGCTGGGCTCCGGCGATTGGGTTCGGAAACTTGCATAACGTCCTCCTGAGATGTTGGCTGTTTCCGATCTTGCAATTCTGATAAGAATAGAAAATAGAAAATATTCTATGTTATATATTCATAATTGAATTGAAAAGGAGAAGCCGTGTTCGACTGGAATCTGATCCGTTCCTTTCTGGCGATCCTCGACGAGGGGTCACTGGCGGCCGCCTCGCGCAAGTCGGGCATCAGCCAGCCGACTCTTGGCCGTCATGTGGATGAGTTGGAGGCAAGCCTCGGCGTGACGCTGTTTCAGCGCGGCCGCAGCGGCATGGTGCCGGCACCGGCAGCGTTGGAACTGGCCGAAAGCGCCCGGAAGATGGAGCAGGCCTCCAGTGCCATTTCGCTTGCCGCAGCCGGCGCCTCGCAACAGGTGGGTGGCGTGGTGCGCATTACTGCCAGCGATATCGTCGCGACCTATCTGCTGCCGCCCGTTATCGCCGGCCTGATGCGCGACCTGCCGGAGGTGGAGATCGAACTGACGCCTTCCAACACGGTTGAAAACCTGTTGCGACGCGACGCCGACATCGCCATCCGCATGGTGCGTCCGGCGCAGAACGATCTTATAGCCCGCCAGGTCAACACCTTCGAAATGGGGATCTATGCCGATATGGCCTATCTGCAGCGCAACGGCACGCCGCGGGATTTTGCCTCGCTCGGCGGCCACGCCCTCATCGGCTACGACCGCTCGGACCTCATTCTGCGCGGCTTTGCGGAGCAGGGCTACAAGGTCGACCGCTCCTTCTTCCGATTTCGTTGCGACAACCAGATTACCGCCTTCGAAGTGCTGGTGGCAGGCGCCGGTATCGGCTTTGCGCCCAATGCGCTCGCCCGCCGCCACGCAAATCTGCAGCGCATTCTGCCGGAAATCCCCGTCGGCGGCTTGCCGATGTGGCTGACCTCGCATCGCGAATTGCGGACCTCGCGCCGCATCCGCCGCGTCAGCGACTATCTTGGCGAGAGGCTCGCCGCACTGGATTTGCAATAGCCGGTTGGCGCCCCGTCACCCGTTTTTGGCCGGCTTGCGGGGCTGCAGCGGCTTTGCCTCGCTCTTGTGTTGCGTACCGGTTGACACTGTGTTCGCCGGTCATCGTTTCAACGCGGTTTGCATTCAAGCTACATTGCCGGTGGGCGCGGGGTTGAGGAACAGCAAGAGGAGAGGAAACGACATGACACAGACAAGACGGCAGTTTATCGCAACCGCTTCGGCGATTGCAGGAACCGTGACGCTTTTGCCGTACGTGGTGCGTGCCGCAGGCCATGGCGGCGACGTGTTCGAAGCCTCCGGCGGCAACATCACCGTCCATCCCGTCAACCATGCATCGGTTGTTCTGGAGACGCCGGTCGGCACGATCTACATCGATCCCGTCGGTGACGCTTCAGCCTATGGCGGCTTTCCGGCGCCCGATCTCATTCTCGTCACACACGAGCACGGCGATCACTACAAGGCCGACACCCTTGCCGCGATTGCCGGCGAAAACACGGTGCTGATCACCAATCCGGCGGTTTTCGCCATGCTGCCGGACGATCTCAAGGCCAAGGCATCGGAAATCGCCAATGGCGGCTCGAGCGCGTTCAACGGTGTGTCGATCGAGGCCATTCCCGCCTACAACACCACCGAAGACAGGCTGAACTTCCACCCAAAGGGCCGGGACAACGGCTACGTGCTCGGCTTTGACGGTCTGCGCGTCTATGTTTCAGGCGATACCGAGGACATTCCAGAGATGCGCGCGCTGACGGGTGTTGATGTCGCCTTTGTCTGCATGAACCTGCCGTTCACGATGGACATCAATCAGGCCGCCTCTGCCGTTGCCGAGTTCAAGCCGAAATATGTCTATCCCTACCACTATCGCGGCCGCGACGGCGGCACACAGGATCCCGAGGCGTTCGCCAAGCTCGTCGGTGACGCTGTCGAGGTCAAATTGGGCAATTGGTACGGCTGATAAGATACAGCCTGCTGTATCGGAAAAGATTACCGCGTCCGCAGGCATTGCGGACGCGGTTTTGCATTCATGGCGCAAATCCCGCGGGTGCGTCGCAAATCTCATTGTAAAACGGCGCAAAGACACGGGTGCGCGAGCCGCATTCGGCGTTTAAGCGCGATCTGTGGAAAACCGCCGTGCGGGCCGGCTGTGACAACGCGGCCATTGGTTCGCGCTGCCAATTGGTATATTCCGGCGCGCAACCGTTACGGCCAAATGCCCCATATCGACAGAACCGCTCAGGAGCTTCCCCTCATGGATCAGTCCGCTGAACAGAAATCCGCCGCGCTCGATGCCTTCTTCAACAAGCCGCTGGAAGAGGTGGATGCGGAGATTTTCGGAGCCATTCGCAGCGAGCTTGGCCGCCAGCGCCACGAAATCGAACTGATCGCGTCGGAAAACATCGTCTCCCGCGCCGTGCTGGAAGCGCAGGGTTCGATCATGACGAACAAATACGCCGAGGGCTATCCGGGCAAGCGCTACTATGGCGGCTGCCAGTTCGTCGACATTGCCGAGGAACTGGCAATCGAGCGGGCGAAGAAACTGTTTGGCGCCAATTTCGCCAACGTGCAGCCGAATTC
>JAMLIH010000039.1 GCA_023954255.1 Phyllobacteriaceae bacterium
TCGCGCGCTCCATCGTCGCCGGTTTTCTGAACGCCGGACAGGTGGAAATCCCCATCGTCATTCCGATGCGGGTGGAGCGGTTTCCCGCCGCGGACATCTATGATGAAGCGGCAAAGCGGATCGCCGGGTATCTGGCAGCGGGCGAAGACGTGGTGGTGCTGTGCGAGGGCGATCCCTTCTTCTACGGCTCCTTCATGTATCTTTTCGAGCGACTGTCGGACCGCTTTACCTGCGAGATCGTGCCGGGCGTTTCCTCGCTGACGGCATCCGCTGCCGCGCTGCAACGGCCATTGGCAGCACGCAACGATGTGCTGACAGTGCTTCCCGGTCCATTGCCTGACGAGGTCCTGCGGGCGCGGATCGAGGCAAGCGACGCGGTGGCGATCATCAAGGTCGGGCGACACTTTGCCCGCATCCGTTCGCTGATCGAAGAGATGGGCCTGGTGGAAAAAGCAGGCTATCTGGAACGGGTGACACTGGAAAACCAGCAGGTGCTGCCGTTGTCGGGTTTCGATGCCGGCAAGGCGCCGTATTTCTCGATGATCCTCATCTACAAGGGCGCGGAAAGCTGGGTGGCGCGGCAGGCGGTTCCGGTCCAGACCGTTTCAAAGACGTTGGCCGGGGAAGCGTGATGGCTGCGTCCGCAAACCCGCCTCTGATCGCCGTTCTTTCCGGAACGGGACTGGAAATTGCCCGCAAGGTACAGCAGATCACGGGCGGCGAGACGGTTGCGCCGGAGGGCAGGGCTGCCGGAGCGGACCGGCAGGTTGATCGCATCGGCGAAGAGATTGCCGGGGCATTCACGGCAGGCCGTACCGTCATCGGTGTCATGGCAGCGGGATCGCTGATCCGCATTCTGGCGCCACATCTTGCCGACAAGCGGCAGGAGCCACCCGTCATAGCCATTGCCGAGGATGGCAATTCCGTCGTGCCGCTACTGGGCGGCCATCACGGTGCCAACGACCTGGCGCGGAAGATTGCTGCTGTGCTGCCGGGTCATGCAGCGATCACCACGGCGGGCGATCTTCGCTTCGGCATTGCGCTCGATGCTCCGCCGGAAGGCTGGGTGCTCGCCAATCCGCAGAACGCCAAACCCGTCATGGCTGCGCTTCTGGCAGGCGAGCAGGCGCAACTGGCCGGCAATTACGCGTGGCTGGCGGAAGCCCGATTGCCAGTTTCTGCCAACGGCAAGGTGCGGCTGATCGCAGTCGAAAATCCGCAGGCCTGCGGGCCGCTCGATCTGCACTATGTGCCGGGGAACTGCATTCTCGGCATGGGTTGCGAACGGGGTTGCGATCCGCAGGAAGCGATTGCACTGGCGGCCGAAACACTTGCCGTTGCAAGGGTCGCACCGGAAGCCATTGCCATGGTTGCCTCCATCGATGTGAAGGCGGACGAAGCGGCGATCCATGCGGTCGCGGCGCATTTCGGCGTGCCGGCACGGTTCTTTTCTGCCGGGCGGCTGGAAGCCGAAACGCCGAGGCTGGTAAATCCCTCTGACGTGGTGTTTGCCGAGGTCGGCTGCCACGGGGTTGCCGAGGGCGCGGCGCTGGCAGCAGCGGGACCAGACGGAAGTCTCATTCAGGCAAAGCGAAAGTCGAAACGGGCGACAGCGGCGATCGGGCGCGCTGCCCGGGTATTTGCGAAAGAAAGAACCATGGAAACAGGCAGGCCGCGCGGGCGGCTGTTCGTCGTCGGCATCGGGCCGGGGCAGGAGGGCTGGCGCTCGCCGGAGGTCACGCGAATGATCGGGGAAGCAACCGACGTCGTCGGCTATTCGCTCTATCTCGATCTCATCGCGCCGATCTCGCAAGGCAAGACACGGCATGATTTCGACCTCGGCAAGGAGGAGGACCGGGTACGCCATGCGATGGAACTGGCGGGCACCGGCAAGGATGTGGCGCTGGTCTGTTCGGGGGACGCCGGCATCTATGCCATGGCAACGCTGGTCTTCGAACTGATCGAGAAGGGCGGACTGACCGACGCGGCAAGGCGTATCGGCATTGCCGTTTCGCCGGGCATTTCCGCCCTGCAGGCGGCTGCCGCCAGGGCCGGTGCGCCGCTGGGTCACGATTTCTGCACCATCTCCCTGTCCGATCTGCTGACCCCCTGGGAAGCGATCCAGATGCGGGTGAAGGCTGCTGCCGAAGGCGACTTCGTCATCGCCTTCTACAATCCTGTTTCCAAGCGCCGCCGCACGCAGCTTGCCCATGCGCGCGACGTACTGCTTCAGCACCGCCCGGCGGATACGCCGGTCATCCTCGCCACCAATCTCGGCAGGCCGGAGGAGAAGGTGCGGGTCGTGGCGCTTTCGGAGCTTGAGGTAGACGATGTCGACATGCTGACGGTGGTGATCGTCGGTTCGTCGGAAACGCGCACCGTTGCAACCGGCGACGGCAAGACCTGGGTCTACACGCCGCGCGGCTATGCCGCGAAGCAGGGCACGGGAATTTCGGCATGACCGTCTACTTCATCGGCGCCGGGCCGGGGGCGCCCGATCTGATTACGGTGCGCGGGCAGAAACTGGTCGAGCGATGCCCGGTCTGCCTTTATGCGGGTTCGCTGGTGCCGGAGGAGATCGTCCGGTCCGCGCCTGCCGATGCACTGGTGATGGACACTGCGCCAATGCATCTCGACGAGATCATCGCCGAGATCGAAAAGGCGGAAGCTGCGGGCAAGGATGTGGCGCGGGTACACTCCGGCGATCCGTCGATCTATGGCGCGACAGCCGAGCAGATGCGCCGTCTCGACGCGCTGGGCATCGGCTATGAAGTGGTGCCGGGCGTGCCGGCCTTTGCGGGCGCGGCGGCAAAGCTCAAGGCCGAATTGACCCTGCCGGAAATCGCCCAGACGATCATCATCACCCGCACCGGCATGAAGGCGTCGAACATGCCGGAGCATGAGACTCTGGAAGTGCTGGGCCAGTCGCGGGCGACGCTCGCCATTCACCTGTCGATCCGCAATCTCGACTATGTGCGGCGCACGCTCGAACCCTATTACGGTGAGGATTGCCCCGTCATCATCGCTTACCGGGCGACCTGGCCGGATGAACTCTACATCCGCACCACGCTTGCCGGGATGCGAGAGGAAGTGCGCAAGGCGAAGATTACCCGCACGGCGCTCATTCTGGTCGGGCCGGTTTTCGGCGAGGTCAGCTTCCGAGACAGCGATCTCTACAATGCTGACTATTCCCATGTGCTGCGGAACCGGGGGAAGAAGAAAACGGCCTGAGCCCTGAGGCGGCGGTGTCAACCCAATCCGATCATGATCACCGGCAATCCCAGTTCGCGTGCGGCCTCGATCTTGGCATAGGCGCCGCTGCCGCCGGAATTGCGGCAGACGATATGCGTGATGGCGTGGCGTTGCAGCAGGGCCATTTCCTCTGCCGCCTCCGACGATGGTTTGCCGAGAACGAGTTCATGGCTGCCAAAGGGTAGCGGTTCGGTCGGCGGATCAACCATGCGGATAAGGAAGTGAACGTCCGGGCGCGTGGCGAAGGGTTCGATGTGCTGGCTGCCGAGTGCCAGCAGGATGCGGGCATTGGCGGGGATTGCGTCACGCGCCTCTTCCAGCGAGGTGGTCTCGATCCATGTGTCACCGGGCTGCTTTTGCCAGGGCCTTCGGGTGCGGCGCTCGAAGGCGATGCCGGTCAGGCGGGCCGCAGCTTCTGCATTGGCGGAAATCCGCTTGGCAAAGGGATGCGTGGCGTCGATGAGACGGGTAAAGCCGTTTTCGGCAAGCCAGTCGGCGAGGCCTTCGACGCCAGTCTTGCCATTGCCGCTGAACCCGCCGATGCGGACCTTCCCGGCGACGGGTTCGGGCTCCGCCGTACGGCCGGCAAGTGAGGTGGTGACGTCGTGACCGTCGGCAGTCAGTTCGGCTGCAAGTTCGGCTGCCTCCTTCGTGCCGCCGAGGATGAGGATTTTCTCGCTCTCAGCCATCGAAGTGCCCCGCCTTCCCCAGCAGCATGCCATCGCGGGAGAAGATCAGTACTTCGACCTCGACCGGCGCGCCGCGCAGAATGGCGATGGCCTGCTCGCGCGCCTGCTTGGCGATGTGCGTGGGCAGATCGATCCTGCCGGAAGTGATTTCCAGAGCTTCCAGCGCCGTGTTGGCGGATCGAATAGAGGTGACATCGTCATCGGGTAACCCGAGTTCCCTCGCCCGTTCGGCAAGCCAGTTCATGTCGACCTGGCTGCGGCCGGAATGCAGGTCCATGGCGCCTTGGGCAAGCTTGGTGAACTTGGCAAAGCCACCGGCAAGCGTCAGGCGGTCGATCGGGTGGTTGCGCAGATATTTCAACAGCCCGCCGGCGAAATCGCCCATGTCGAGCAGAGCTTCCAGCGGCAGATTGTAGCGCGCGTTGGCGGCATCTTCCGAGGTCGAGCCGGTAGCGGCAATCGCGTGGGTCAGTCCGTTGGCCCGGCAGACATCGATGCCGCGATGGATCGAATGAATCCAGGCCGAGCACGAAAAGGGGTGAACAATGCCTGTCGTGCCCAGAATGGAAATGCCGCCGACGATGCCGAGGCGCGGGTTCCAGGTGTGTTTGGCCATCTCCCCGCCGCCCGGCACGGCGATGGTGATTTCGATGTCCGCAGCTTCATTGTGCTTACGGCACAGTGTCTCGACCACATCGCGCATCATCGCGCGGGGGACCGGATTGATCGCCGGTTCGCCTGCGGCAATCGGCAGGCCTGGTTTGGTGACCATGCCGACGCCTTCACCCGCCCTGAAAACAATGCCACTGCCGGCAGCACCTTTGCGAACGGTCGAAATGATCGTTGCGCCATGGGTGACGTCGGGGTCGTCACCGGCATCCTTGATGATTGCCGCAGCCGCGGTGCCTTCAGCCAGTTCCTCCCTGGCCAGCGCAAAGGCAGGGGTTTCTCCCTTGGGCAGGGTGATGGAAACGGGATCGGGAAAGGCGCCGGTGAACAGGGCGGCCAGCGCGGCTTTGGTTGCTGCCGTGGCGCAGGCACCGGTGGTCCAGCCGCGACGGAGCGCAGTTCCCTCTTCCGGTTTGCCTTTGCGTTCCACTTTACTCATAAACGCCTTATAGGTGACGCGATTGCGATGGCCAATCGCGATGATTTATGGTGACTGACGCCTGACGAAAAGAGCGGTTGAACACGTGGCAGAAAAGCGGAAACCACAGGACGAATTCCTGCCCGGCACGGTCTGGCTGGTTGGGGCGGGGCCGGGCGATCCCGGTCTGCTGACGGTGCTTGCCGCGCGCGCCATTGGCGAAGCCGATGTCATCGTTCATGACGCGCTGGTCAGCGAGGAAATCCTTGCCGGTGCGGGGCCTGGCACCGAACTGCGCTATGCGGGCAAGCGCGGCGGCAAGCCATCGGCCAAGCAACGCGACATCTCGCTGGCGCTGGTTGAACTGGCGCAGGCAGGCAAGAAAGTGCTGCGGCTGAAGGGCGGCGATCCCTTCGTCTTCGGGCGCGGCGGCGAGGAAGCGCTGACACTGGTCGAGCATGGCATCCCCTTCCGCATCGTGCCGGGCATTTCGGCAGGCATTGGCGGGCTTGCCTATGCCGGTATTCCGGTCACCCATCGCGATATCAATCACAGTGTGACGTTCCTGACGGGACATGACGCCGGCGGTATCGTTCCCGATGCCATCGACTGGCAAGGCGTGGCGAAGGGTTCGCCCGTCATTGTCATGTACATGGCGATGAAGCACTGGCCGAACATCTGTGCGCGGCTGATGGAGCATGGACTTTCCGCGGCAACGCCGGTTGCCTTCGTCTGCAATGCAACGCTGGAAACGCAACAGGTGCTGGAGACGACGCTCGGCCAGTCGGAATCCGCGCTGGCTGCCTCCGGCCTGATGCCGCCTGCCATTGTCGTCGTCGGCGATGCGGTGAAGCTACGCAAGGCGCTCGACTGGCGCGGTGCGCTTGCAGGCCGCAAGCTCGATCCCGATCCGCTCGGGCAGGGTGAAGCTTCCCGGGTTTCCGGGGCGGGCTGAAGCGTTGCGGAAGCCGGATTTGACACTCTCTTCCAACCAGAAACGCCTGATGATCGCTGCGCCTGCCTCGGGCAGCGGCAAGACGGTGCTGACGCTAGCCCTGCTCAGGGCGCTGAAGGACCGGGGGATCGATATCGCCGGCGCCAAGGCTGGACCCGACTATATCGACCCGGCCTTTCATGCCGTAGCGGCGGGGAGGCCCTCCGTCAATCTCGATCCCTGGGCGATGACGGATGAGCGCCTTGCATCGCTGGCAGGCGCGCAGGGAGCCGATTACCTGCTTGCCGAGGCGATGATGGGCCTGTTCGACGGTGCGGCAGACGGCAGCGGTTCGGCTGCCGATCTTGCCGTCAGCCTCGGAATGCCGGTTCTGCTGGTGGTGGATGCGGCGAAACAATCCCACTCCATTGCTGCATTGGTGCAAGGCTTTGCGCGTCACCGGAAGGATACGGCCGTCGCAGGTGTGCTGCTCAACAAGGTAGGGAGCGACCGGCACGAGGCTTTGCTGCGCGCGGCGCTGAAACCGCTCGGCCTGCCGGTGGTGGGGGCGGTGAAGCGTAGTGATGGCCTCGCTCTGCCGGAGCGCCATCTGGGGCTTGTTCAGGCCAGTGAACGAACGGACATCGAAGGGTTCATCGCCAATGCGGCGCAAACCGTTGCGCAGTCCTGCGACATGGAGCTGTTGGTATCGCTGTTTCAACCAGGTGGCGACCGCAGTCTGGACGGTCAAGCAGACAGTGGGCGGTTACCGCCGCCGGGGCAGAAAACTGCGGTGGCGCAGGATGAAGCGTTCGCTTTCTGTTATCCGCACATGCTGGCGGACTGGCGCGCGCGGGGCTCGGAAATCTCGTTCTTTTCACCGCTTGGTGACGAGGCGCCTGCAGCGGGTGCCGATGCGGTGTTCCTGCCCGGCGGCTATCCGGAGCTGCATGCGGGAAAACTGGCTGCGGCCGGGCAGTTCAAGGCGGGCATGGCGGCAGCCGCTGAGCGCGGCGCGCTGATCTACGGCGAGTGCGGCGGCTACATGGTGCTGGGTGAAAGCCTGATCGATGCGGCGGGGAAAGCCCATGCCATGCTCGGCCTGTTGCCACTTGTCACCAGTTTCGAACGGCGCAAACTGCACCTGGGTTACCGGCGCATTTCGGCACAGGGTGATTTTGTATTCGGCAAGATGCTGCGCGGTCACGAGTTTCACTATACCAGTGCAGTCCGGGAAGCGGGCGAGCCGCTCTTTTCCGCCCGTGATGCGTTGGGCGCAGATCTGGGGTCCTGCGGCTTGCGCAATGCAAACGTGATGGGTTCCTATCTGCATGTGATCGATGCGGAGGAAAACGCGTGATGGTGGAGCGGATCGCACATGGCGGCGGGCTCGATGCGGCGATTGCGCGCCATGGCGGTGCGCAAGCCGACTGGCTCGATCTTTCCACCGGCATCAATCCGCGGAGCTACCCCCTGCCACCGATTGAATCTGCGGCGTGGCAACGCCTGCCCGATCATGCTGCCGGGGAAGCGCTGAAACAGGCGGCGCGGGCCTGCTATCGCGTGCCGGAGGGTTTGAAGATCGTAGTCGCGAACGGCACACAGGCGCTGATCGAACTGCTGCCACGGGTGCTTGATGCCAATCAGGTTGCCGTTGTTGCGCCGACCTATGGCGAGCATCGCCATGTCTGGCGCAAGACCGGAGCGACGGTGAGTGAAATCGCGCGGGGAGAGACGATACCCGCTGCCGCGAAGGTGCTGGTCATCGTCAATCCGAACAATCCGGATGGCGCCGTGATGCCGGTGGAACAGCTTCTGGCGCTCGCAGAGGAAATGCGGGCACGCGACGGCTGGCTGGTTGTCGACGAAGCGTTTTGCGATACGAGCCCACAGGCAAGCCTTGTCCCGGTCCTGCCGGAAAACGCCATCGTGCTGCGCTCCTTCGGCAAGTTCTTCGGTCTCGCCGGTCTGCGGCTCGGCTTTGCTGTTTGTCAGCCGAAGCTGGCCGATGCCCTTGAGGCTTTGCTCGGTCCGTGGGCCGTTTCCGGACCGGCGATGGCAGTTGGCTCGGTGGCGCTTCCGGATTCTCCGTGGATTGGGGAAACCCGCCAGCGGCTGGAAGCTGCATCGCAGCGATTGATAAGACTGCTGGAAACCCATGGCTTCGAAGTCTGCGGTGCTCATCCCTTGTTCGTTCTGGCCAGCCATGGGCAGGCACCGGCAATCGCCGAGGGGCTGGCACAACGGCATATCCTCGTACGGAGTTTTGCCGAAATGCCGGGCCGGCTGCGTCTCGGCCTGTGCGGCAGCGATGCGGAATTGCAGCGGCTCGATACCGCGCTGTCGCAAGTGATGGCGGGAGAGACCGCCGAGACAGTTACGTCAGGGCGCCAGGCTCATGGCTGACGAGACGCTGCTGATCCTGCTTGCCGCGCTGGCCGCCGACTGGAAGTTCGGCGAGCCGTCATGGCTGTGGTCCCGTCTTCCCCATCCGGTGGTGTTGTTCGGCAGGGCAATCGGCTGGCTCGACAGAAGCTTCAATCTGGAAAGCGACGATGATGGTGCGCGCTACCGCAAGGGTGCCGTGGGAATTGCCGCGCTGATCATCGCAAGCGTTCTGGCCGGTGTGCTGCTGCATGGATTTCTCAGGCCATTGGGCATCATTGGCGCGGTGCTGGAGGGTTTCCTCGTCTTTGCGCTGATTGCCCAGAGAAGCCTGATCGATCACGTCACGGCGGTGGCCGACGGGCTGGCGGCGCAATGGTCTTGCAGGCGGACGGGCTGCGGTGGCGAAGATTGTCGGCCGCGATCCCGAAACGCTCGACCGGGCAGGGGTTAGCCGGGCGGCTATCGAGTCGCTGGCGGAGAACTATTCCGACGGTGTTGTTGCCCCGGCTTTCTGGTACGCGGTGTTCGGACTGCCGGGACTGATCGCCTACAAGATGATCAACACGGCGGATTCGATGATCGGCTATCGCAACGAACGGTACGAGCATTTCGGCAAGGTGGCGGCCCAGATCGACGATCTGGCAAACTGGCTGCCGGCTCGACTGACAGCCGAGTTGTCGCGCTGGCGGCATTGTTCAGCCGGGGGGTGAGTTCGGCACGGAAATCGTTGTTCACGGCAATCTCCGATTCCGGTCTGCACCGTTCGCCCAATGCCGGCTGGCCTGAGGGGGCGGTGGCGGGAGCCTGCGGTTTCGCGCTTGGCGGGCCGCGCATCTATGTTTCGGGTGCAGTAGCGCAAGCCTATATCAATGCCGGCGGCAAGCGCGATCTCGATGCGGGCGATATCCGTATCGCCATTTCGCTGATCAGTACGGCCTGCCTCGCTTTTGCCGGGCTGGTCCTTCTGTGCTGTCTAGTCTTCTAGACTGCCGGCTCCGGCCAGCCGGGCTTCAAAAGCCGTAGCGGTTCGGCATAGGGCGGAGCCTCAGAAAAGGCCTCGTGAAAGGTCAGGCCGTGCCAGGTCATTTGTGTCGCGCGGATCGGACCTGCATGGCAGACGATGGCCGTTTCCAGCGCCAGACCGTCATCGAGTTCGCCAATGGCCTGGGCAACGCGGGCCTGCAAGTCGGCAAAGCATTCGCCGCCGGGGGTCGGATTGTTGACCGGATCTTTCAGCCAGGCCTCGGTGAGGCTGCTGTCGATCTCCTTCCAGGCGAGGCCTTCCCATTCGCCCATGTGCATTTCCCACAGCCGTTCGTCGAAACGCACTTCAATCCCGTCGCGCTCGCCAAGTGACAGGGCGAGCTTGCGGCACCGCAGGGCGGGGCTTGCGATAATGCGGGCAAGTTTCGGGGTTGTCCCGAGTGCCCGTTCGATCTGGGCGTGACCCTGCGTTGTGATGTCGAGATCGGTCTGGCCATAGCAGACGCCGGAAGCAACATCAGGGGTGGGATGGCGCAGGAAAATCAAAACTCAGTTCCACAGGGCGCAAAGGGCGACAATGACCGTGATCTCGGCAATCTGCTGTATGGCGCCGAGCCCGTCGCCGGTATAGCCGCCAAGGCGTGCTTCGAGATATTTGAGGAATGCAAAGGCGGCGGCAAGGGCAAGCAGGGCGGCGATCAGGCCGTCAAATCCGCCAAACAGAATGGAAAGCAGCAGAGATATGGCGAGCGCCAATGCCAGCTGCGCACCGGAAATTCCATCGGAGACGGTGCTGCCAAGACCTTCCTTGCGTGCGTAGGAGGAAAAGGCGAGGGCGGGCAGAATTGCCGCGCGCGAAACCGTGTGGGCGATCAGCAGCGCCCAGACGCCTTGCAAAAGACCGAACTCGCCCAATGCTGCCCAGCGCAGGCCGATGGTGACAATGAGGGCTGCCGCGCCGAAGGCGCCGATACGGCTGTCGCGCATGATCTCCAGTGCACGTTCACGGCTACTGCTGCCGCCAAGCCCGTCGGCACAATCGCTGAGGCCATCCTCATGCAGGGCGCCGGTGACAAGAAGGCCTGCGGCGATGGCGATACCCGCAGCGGGCAGGGCAGGCAGCAGTCCATCTGCCACTGCCCAGACAAGGGCAACCAGCGTGCCGATGACGAGGCCAGCTACGGGAAAGCCAATGGCTGCCCTGGCAAGGGTACGGTCGCCCTCTCCGCCTGCCGGCAGGGGCAGGCGGGTGAAGAAGCGCAAGGCGGTCAGGCAATCCTGCAGGGTTTCGTTCATGCCGGAAGTTCCATTGGCCTGCTCAATCGGCGTCGGCCGAGTAACGCTGAACTACTCCTTGCCAGAAACCCCGGCGCTTTCAAAGGTCGCCATGTCGTTGAACATGGCACAGGCGTTGCGCAGCAGCGGGAAGGCCAGCAGCGCGCCGGTGCCTTCGCCGAGCCGCAAATCGAGGTCGAGCAGCGGCTTTGCATCCAGCGCGTCGAGAACGGCGCGATGACCGGGTTCCTTCGAGCGATGGGAGAATATGGTGTATCCGGCGGCTTCCGGCCGCGCCCTGAGCGCGCAAAGCGCGGCAGCGGTGGCGATAAAACCGTCGACCAGTACCATGCCGCCGGCGCTGGCAGCCCCGATATGCGCGCCCGCCATGCCGGCGATCTCCAGTCCGCCGAAGGCCGACAGTGCATCCAGCGGTGAAAGCGGGCCCGGTCTGCGGGAAGCGGTCTTTTGAAGGATTTCCAGCTTGCGGTTGACGCCCGCGCCGTCGAGGCCTGCGCCGGGGCCGGTGAGCGTTTCAAGATCGATCCCGGCAATCGCATGAGCCAGCAGGCTGGCACTCGACGTGTTGCCGATGCCCATCTCGCCAAGCAGGATCGTTCTCGCGCCGTTGCGGACGGCCTTGGCGGCGAGGTTTGCGCCGAAGTCCAGCGCCCGCGCCACTTCTTCGGGTGTCAGGGCATCTCCGCGCATCGCGTTTGCCGTTCCCTTGCGGATACCGGCACGCACAAGTTGGGGATGATCGGGCAGGTCGCCGATGATGCCGGCATCGGCAACGGTGATTGCCACGCCGTTGGTTCTGGCGAAGACGTTTGCCGCTGCCCCGCCTGCGAGAAAGTTGAGCACCATCTGGGTGGTGACCTCGCTCGGCCAGGCGGAAACGCCTTCTTCCGTCAGGCCATGATCGCCGGCAAAGATGAACAGACGGGCGGGATCGGCCGACGGGGTTTCGGTCGGCTGACAGAGGGCGATGGCATGGGCCAGTTCCTCGATACGGCCCAGCGAGCCTGGCGGCTTGGTCTTGTTGTCGATGGCGCCCTGGATGCGTTCGCGCCGGGTGTCGTCAAGCGGGGGGATGGGGAAGTCAGGCAGCATTTCATCCGTCTCTGTTCTACGGGGTCTTTCCCTTCCGCATAGGCTTGCCGCAGGCAGATTCCAAGCCTGAATGCGCCACATAGGATTGATTTAACGTCAATATGCAGGCCATGCCTGCAGAGAGCCTGCCGCGCACAACCCTTGCCTTTTCCGGCAGGCCGGTTACGGCTTGGCTTCGGCGTCGAGCCGCGCCGTGCGGCAAGGGGAAAGGGCAGGGACGAGCATGCTTGAACGGATTGTGCCTGCCGTGTTCGTCTTCCTCTGGTCGACGGGTTTCATCGGCGCGAAATACGGCCTTCCCTATGCCGAGCCGTTCACCTTTCTCGCCGTGCGCATGGCGATCACCTTCGTGCTGCTGATGGCGATGGCGCTCATCCTGAAACGCCGATGGCCAGGCTGGGCGGCCGCCGGTCACTCCATGGTGACGGGTATTCTCATTCATGGCGGTTATCTGGGCGCGGTCTTCTGGGTCATCGGCAACGGCATGCCGGCAGGCATCGCCGCGCTGATCGTTGCGATGCAGCCCCTGTTGACGGTGCTGACTGCGCGGCTTTTGCTGGGAGAGAAGGCAACGCTGCGCCAGGTCGCTGCCTTCTTCGTCGCCCTTGGCGGTGTTTTCATGGTGATCCTGCCGCGCCTGGAAGGCACAGCCCAGGTAACGGGCGTTACCCCGGTCAATTTTGCGATGGCGCTCCTCGCCGTCCTGGCGATTGCCCTCGGCACGGTCTACCAGAAACGCTTCGCTTCGGGCGTAGGCGTTGTGAGTGGCACCGCGGCGCAGTATTTCGGTGCGTTTCTGTTTCTCGGCGTCCTGTCACTCGCCTTTGAGACCGGGCACATCGAGTGGACACTGCAGTTTACGCTCGCCATGGCTTGGCTCGTTTTGGTGCTGTCGCTGGGGGCCGTCATGCTGCTGATGGTGCTGATCCGCCGCAACAGTTCGGCCAGCACGGCATCGCTGTTCTATCTCGTGCCGGTATCCACGGCGGTGCTTGCCTGGCTGCTGTTCGGCGAAACGCTGACGCCGGTACAGATTGCCGGCATGGCAATCGTCGTCATTGCCGTTGCCCGGGCCTGATCTTGCCGGACCTGCCTGGCATCGGAAATGAAAAACCCCGCCTGAGGCGGGGTCTTCCTGTCTGGTTTGCGCTTGAAGGTTCTCGCGTCAGGAGCCAACCCGCAGAATGTCGGGAATGGAATCCAGGATCTTCTCGGCGATCACTTTCACGGCCTGCTGGTTGCCGACGGTCAGGCTGCCACCGTAATAGGTACGGTCCCAGGTCATGATCGTGTTGAACCCGGAGGCGCTTTCAGGGCCGAAGCGAACCAGAAGCTTGTGCTGCTGCTCCAGCTTCGAGGAGTCCTGCCACAGGTTCTTGAACGTGGACCAGCTGGTCGGTGTCGATGACGACAGGTACTGCTGGCTCAGCGACAGGCTGTTGATCGTCGCATCCGACCAGAAGACAACGACCGGCACCGGAGTGACCAGCGTGTAGGTCTGCGAGGGAATCGGATCGCCCTGCTTGATGATCACATGATGGTCGGGAATCTTGAAGTATTCCCGCGCCTCATCCGTCTGGTTGTCGAACCAGTCGGAACGGATCGCTTCGTTGAGGCATGCGCCTGCTGCTTCCGGCCAGTCGTGACCGCCAAAAGCATAGGTGCTGCCAAGGAAGCTTTCCAACTCCGTATTGCGGCTTTCCTGCAGGCTGGAGCGGTCATCGCCCGCACTTGCCGCATCTTCATCGCTCGGGTCGAGATCGATGAAGTCGCCATACATGTTCAGGCCGTGGTTGACCGGCGGCTCGGGACGTGGCGGCGGTTCTCCGGAGCCGGAGCCTTCAAGTCCGTCCATCCAGTCTTCGAGTTCCGACGTGTTGCGGAAGTAGTGGTAGTCGCCTTCCCAGTACACCCGTTTGTGAGTCTTGGGTTTGTAGGAACGGTTGGAGTAATACCAGTTGCCGTATTGCTGATAGTACCAACCGCTGTAATAGAAGGAATTGAGCAACTGGTTGCGTTCGGAATCCGACAGGCCGCTGGAGTCGCCGGGCTGCCAGTCGCCCCACTCGTCTTCCCAGTCTTCCAGATCCTGCTCGTAGTTTGCATAGGCGGTCTGATAGTCGCGACCCTCTTCCCAATCGCGATAGAATATCGGGCGGACACGGATTTTCAGCTTCTGGGAAAACTCGCCGACACCGAGTTCGGTGCGCAAATCCTTGTTGAAGGTCTTGGCCGAGGCCTGAACCGCGTCCAGCGTGTTCTGCATCGAGCCGGTGGCATCGATGCACATAACGATGTCGATGATGTAGTTCTTCGGCTGGACCTTCATGTTGATGATCATCTCTTTGCGAGCGGTCATCTTGTCGTAACCGAATGCCTTCATCACGGCGGTGTCATAGTCCATGGTGATCATGACCTTGGCCTGGTCGTCGACTTCCATGTATTCGAGCGTGTAGCTGTCCTGGTCCAGATCGTAGCCGCCAGCCTCGAAGTTGGCCTCGAAATGCGGCTTGAAAACCTCGTCGAGCTTCTCGACCAGTTGCGCATTGGAGAGATCGTAGGTGCCGTTGTCGGCGTAGTCCTCTTCACGGCTTTTCTGGACTTCCTTGGAAGCTGCCAGCATGGCTGCCTCTGCCGACAGCGTCATGCGGGTTTCAACACGCTTGAAGCCGACATAGTCGACGGATATGCCCGCGCACATGATGACAGGTGTCAGGGCAACGCCAAGAATCGTGGCGAAGTTGCCCCCCTCATCCTTCAGAAATTTTCTCACAATGCCTTTCATGACCAAACTCGCTCTCCAACGGGTCTCTTTTGTTTTTGCATGATCCCTTTGGGCGCCCTTTTATCATGCGGAGATTACCGTCCGGTTCAGGCGCCAGGACGCATTTTCGGTTTGCCGTTTGTGATTTGTTAAGATTTTCGAACGCTGCCGGGTGGCGGTGCCATTGCTACGGAAACATTCCGCGTGCGGCCGTTTCGGCCTGCGGCAATCGGCAGCATAACCACCGCCCGCTAAGGCTTCGTTAACGCAAAAACCGCACTATCGGAGGGATTTTCAGCACAGTTTCATGGATTGCTCATGCTCGTCAGAATAACCGCTGCCTTGTTGCTGACGGCAAGCGTTGCCGCCTGTCAGAACACTTCCACCGTCAGCGCTGTCGACGACGTGCCCGACAAGGCGGTCGACAAGATCAACACGGCGTCTGTCGCAACGCCAGCACCGGAAACCGATGGCGAGCAGAGCGAAACGGCGGATGCCGTGCAGCAGCAGGATAGAGTTGCACAGCCCGAAACCGCCGCCCTGAAAGCCAATCACCAAGATCCACTGCAGGACGGGGTAATCACCCGTTACCAACCGCCCGAGAAAGGCACGGTTTTCACCTGGCGCAACAACTGGTCCACCCTGCCGCCTGTCATCAGCTATGTGGCCGACGGAACCTTCTCAATGGGGGAAAGGACCTATATCCGGTTCAAGTCGGTAAAGGGGATGGAGCAGACCACCTTTGCCTATTACGACGCCGGCAATTTCAGCCTCAAGGGCTACCGAGATGCAAAAGACAAGGCCCTGACGACCTTCAAACCGGCAGAAGAGCGCTACCGCTTCCCGATGAAGGCCGGCGACAAATGGGTGATGCAGTGGAAGATGAAGGATCACGGCAGCGGCAAGGTCAGCGAGGGTGGTGGCGTTGTCACGGTGATCGGCATCGAGGAGTTGAAGCTTCCCGCCGGCGTTTTCCAGACGATGAAGGTGAAGCTGCCCACGCCGCCCAACCTGCCCAGCCAAATGACCCACTATGTATGGTATTCGCCGGAGCTTGGTGTCACCGTCAAGGAACAGATCGGCAATGGCAAGATGACCTGGAGCCAGATTCTGGAGAAGGTCGAGCCTGCAGCCAAGAGCTGACACCGGTCTTTGCAACAGGCATTGCAGCCTATTCGCACCTCACGATGGCAACAGCCGTGTAACTTCCCGACGGAAACGAGTCCGGGCGGTCGGCTTCGAGATCCACATAGACACGGGTGATGCTGTAGCCGTTGCGCAACCGAACCGGGCTTTCGCCCGGACGCTCTGAAAAGGTGCGCCCCCGGTGCAGGCTCTCTCCCGAAAAAGTCGTCGTGAAGGTCGTGTTGCCGTTGCCGCCGGCCGGCGCGTTTGTGAAGAAATCCGGCGAGGAAACCGAAATATCATAACTGTGAATTGAATAGATATCGGCGACGCCCTGCTTGCCGCCTGCGTTCTTGGAGCTGAGTTGTGTGCTGTCGGGATTGGGGCTGATGGTTCCCGGTGCGCCAACCACGATGGAGCACGAATTCGAATAGGTGATGTTGCCGCCAAAATGGATCGTACCGCTGCTCGGGCTAGCAATCGCCGGGAACAGAAGACCAGGCAAGCCGGCAATGGCCATTGCCATCGTTTTGAGTACAGTTTTCCGTTTGTTCCGGAAACATGCCTTTCCCGCCATCGCCAACCTCACTCACATCTCAAGGTAAGGACTGCGGCATAGTTGCCTGCCGGAAAGGGCTCGCCATTGCGGTGGGCGACCAGATGCGCCTCGATACTGGTGATACCTTTCTTCAACTTGTGCTGGATGTCGCCTGGAGTTTCCGAAAAATTCGATGCGCCGTTTCCGCTGTAGCTGGCGGCCATGACGACACCGTTGTTGCCGTCCCTGGGGGCGGTGTGAAATCCGAGCGGGGTGTCGACGCTGATCCTGAAGGATGCGTTGGATGTCATCACCTGGGCGGTGCCGGCCCGCCCGCCTGCCGATTTCGAAGACAGTTCGAACAACCCCGGAACCTCGCGAAGCTGACCTTCGCTGCCGAGAATGATCTGGCAATACTGGTTCTTCGAGCCGAGGTATTCCGGTTCCAGATAGGCTTCGCCTTCGAGCGCCTCCTCGATGATCTCGTCGGCGCTCTGCACTGTCTCCTGGGCATGCGAGGAGAGGGGAAGGGTTATGGCCAGGCAAAGCGCGGCAGCCATGGCAATACCATGTCTGCTTCGGTTTTCATGTGCCGTGTTGGCGCCGGGCCACGTTCCCATCTCGTCACTTCTTCTTCAGGCCACTGGTTGACCAGCCGTCGTCTGCCCAATCGTCACCTTCATCGGCACCGGCGCTGACAGCAGCCGGAGCTGGTTTGATTTGTGCAACCTTGATGTCGTCCGTGCCGGCAGGTGCCGGAGCTTCGCTAACCATTTCCGGTGCCTCAGCCGAATGACTGGAAGAACCTTCCGAGATCGGGGCGATGCCCCGATTCAGGCCCATCTGCATCAGCTTGAGCTCCATTTCCAGGCGAGCGACCTCAAGGTCGTACAGTCTGGTGCAGTCGACGCGCTTGCGGCTGGCGCCGAGCGGAACCACGATGCGTCCGTAGGCAGAAAAACTGCCATCGCCGTTGGTTGTCTGCTCGGGATTTCCGATCACGCCCAAATCCATATATGCACCATTTCCGCCTACTGCCGACCGGCAGGTCGTGCCATCTGCGGCGCGCACCTCGTCATGGCCTTGCGGCAGGGTGACGCCCGGCAGGTTGAAGCCGGAAATGTTCTGATTGATGGTGGTATCCTGGGCATTTGCCTTGACGCCTGAAAAGACAAGTGCTGCCAGAGCCATGGTGGCTAGTTTAACCGCTCCCCTAGAAACTTCCCACATATCTGCGCCTTTATTGTTGTTGTTGTTTTTCCGCCTATTCCCGGGAACGGAACAGACTCAGTGCAGACACGGACTTTACGTTGGTTGGCTCCATCAAACGGTACCATGACCGTTACGGGGCGGGAGTTTCTGCCGCCAAGAGTGAATTCGGCGGGCATGACCTTCGCCTCAACCGGGTTGAAGTCCTGGTCATAGACCTTCACTTCAACGCGGATACGGTGATCGTACGGGTTCGACGGAAAAACCTTCAATGCAAATGAATCCGTGAAGCTCTGAACCTGTCCCCTCATGGGAGACATGGCTTGTGCTGCTGCCTCGTGTGGCAGCAGCGTGAGCGCAAAGGCACAGCCAAGAAATGAAGCGAGAGTGATCCCGGAAAAGATGGAATTCTTGTTCATGTCGTGTCTGTGCCTTTCTGGAGTGTTATTCGCAGCGAAGTACGACCGTGCCCGTATAGGCACCGGCTTCGAAAACATCGGAGCCCGACTTCACAGCTTGCATGTTGACGGACACGTTGGTCGTGCCGTTGTTGAGGTCGTTTGCCGCCGAAGCGTCGGTACCCGACACCGAGGAAGCGCCCGTGGTGGAGTAAGATGCACTCAGGGTTTCACTGCTCGTGTCTTCAGCCGGTTTGGAAAGAGACGGCGTGTCAACGCTGACGTCAAATCCGTTGCCGGTTGCGACGATAGTGGCAGTGCCGGCTGATCCGGAGCCGATGCTGGACGACAGGGTGGTGAACCCGGCATTTGCATCGAGCGAACCGGCAGTGCCGCCGACCGTGATGGTGCAAGAGTGCGTTACAGTACCGTTGAAGATCACATTGCCGGTAACTGCATGCGCGTTGATAGGTGCGAGCGCGAGCATTGCCGCGCCAGCAGCCAGAACGAGCTTATTCATGTTTGACTCTCCTGTTTTTTTATATCGCCTGGCAGGGGCCCGAATGTGGTGGAAAAGTCCCCACGTTTCAGCCACAACCCCCTGCTTTGGCTAGGTGAGAAATTACCTGTCAGCCCTTAGAAAATGGTAAACGCAGGTGACCCATGGGCAGGTTTTTGAGCCGCTGCCGGTAGTTCGTTTCTTACGGTGAATCGGAGGTAAAGAGGCCTGCTGCCGGATTAGGTGTCGATGCGCGATCTGCGGCTCGATGATGGCCGGTTTGGCCGATAAACCGTGCTGCCCGCAGTTCCGCCGGCTTGCCGCAGATACAAAAATGCCGGGCTTACCGGATTGTCCCGGTGCCCGGCGTGATACCGTAACTGGCTTGTGCCATCAGGTGTTGGCAATTTTCTCCAGCAGGTGGATATTGCCCTGAACCTGATCGAGGCCCGGATTGGCATCCTGGGCACGGTTGAGGTATTTGCGCGCCTTGTTGTAGTCGCCACGCAGCAGGTAGGAATAGCCCATGTTGTTGAGCACGCGTGCATCGTTGCCCTTGAGGTCGATCAGCGCCTTGTAGGCGCGGTCGGCCTTTTCGAAGTTGCCGAGCTGGTCATAGGCGGCGGCAAGGCCGGCCCAGGCGCTCGCATTGTCGGTGCGGCGGGCGACTGCCTCGCGGAAGTAGCGCTCGGCCAGGCCGTAGTTCTGCAGGCGGAAATTTTCCTTGCCGAGTTCCAGCAGGCGCCTGGAGCTGTCGCCCTTCAGGCTTGCATGGTCGGACTGCGGCGAGTGGGTGACAATGCCGTCACGCGAATAGACGAAATTCGAGGAGTCGGCCGGCGCGTGGCTCGACGTTCCGGTCGTGTTGCAGCCGGTAAGCGGCACGGCGATGAGCGCGGCGAGAACCGCCTTCTTGAGAAGGGATTTCATGGAGTGCCCCCTGTTGCACCTTATTATTATTGTTATGGGGCAATTCTAGCAGGCCGCTGTTAACGGAGCTTGTACGCGAAAGGAAAAGATCGCCTAAAATGCGGTTAGTTGCGGCTATACTTACCAAGTGGTTGCAAGGTGTGCCGCAGGCTTACTGCGTCATCAGGCGGACAATGGTGGGGATGATCGCAACGCCGATGACGATCGGCAGGATGAAGGCGGTCACCGGCACGGAAAGCTTGGCGGGAAGGGCATAGGCCTTTTCCTCGGCTGCCATCATGCGGCGGTGGCGCATCTCGTCGCTGTAGACGCGCAGGGCGTCGGAAACGCTGGTACCCAGTTCCTTGGACTGCTGGATCATGGTGGCAAAACCCTGGACCTCTTCGAGACCAACGCGCTCGCCAAAGGTACGCAGGGCCTCATCCAGCGATTTGCCGGCCCTTACCTCGATTGACGCCACCTGAAGCTGTTCGCTCAGGATCGGATAGGTGCGGCTGATCTCATGGGCAATGCGCTCAATGGAAGCTTCGATCGTAAGACCGGCTTCGGAGGAAACCACCATCAGGTCCATCACGTCGGGAAAACCACGGCGGTTTTCCGCCTCGCGCTCGGTGATGCGCTTGTTGATGATGAAATTCGGGAAGAAGTAGCCACCGGCCGCGCCCAGCATGATCATCAGCGCCTTGTGGGTCATTTCCTTCTCGGGCATGAAGGTGAAAACCACGCCGACGGCGACAAGCAGCATGATGGCGCCGAGACCGAGTCTGGCGGCGAGGAAATAGCCCAGCGCACCTTTTTGCGGAAACCCGGCACGGATCAGACGCATCTGCATCTTGCGCTGCTGGGTCGGATCGTTGGCGGAGTAGTAGTTGTTGGTGCGGCTGGCGATGCGGTTGGCGAAGGCGCCTGCCGCCTTTTTGGCCGAGGGTGCATTGCTGCCGGCCCGGTTGGCGCCGCGCGAGGAAATGTCGAGCCGCTTGCGGACCTCAGCCCGCGCCTGCGCCTCGGATCGCGATTGCCAGAAATAGAAGATCAGTCCGAACATCACCAGTCCGGCGAAGATCGCGGCCAGCAGCGACAGATCGATTGCACCGACAAGTTCAACCATCGCCATTACACCCTGAAGCTGACCATCTTGAGGATGAGCAGATTGCCCATCACCAGCCAGAAGCCGAGGCCGGCAAACATGTACCAGGTCATCGGCTCGTCCCAAATGCCGCCGTAGTAGTCCGGCAGCAGGAACAACAGCACCATGAACAGCAGTACCGGCATGGCCGACAGGAAGCCGGCGGAAAGCCTTCCCTCCGAGGAAATGGCCTTGACCTTGGCTTTCATCTTCAGCCGCTCGCGGATGACCTTGGAAAGGCTGTCGAGGATCTCCCTGAGATTGCCGCCGGTGGTCGACTGGATCGAGACGGCGGAAACCAGCAGTGGCAGGTCGGGATGGCCGATGCGCTCGTAGAGCGAGATCAGCGCGCTGACCAGATCGGAACCATAGGTGACCTCATCGACCACGATACCGAACTCCGTGCCGATCGGATCGGGCATTTCGCGCGAGACCATGGTGAGCGCCACGGGAACCGGATGACCGGCCTTCAGGCTGCGGGTGATCAGGTCGATTGCCTCGGGCAATTGCTTGCCGAACAGGTTGTTTTTCTTGCTGTGACGCCAGCGCAGCCAGACATAGGGCAGGATGAAGGCCGTTACCGGCAGCGAGGCAATCGGCAGCAGGAACGACCGGGTTGCAAACAACAGCACCAGAAAGGCGACGAAAACGTAGGCGGCATGGTAGATGGCGAACTTCTTCAGGCCGGTCGTGATGCCTGCCTGGATGATCAGCCGGCTGAGCGCCTTGATCGGCAGAACGCCCCGGCCGTCCTTGTCCATGCCGCGCTCCTTGCGCAGCTGCAGCAGGATGTCATGCTGCGTTCCCTCGGACTTCTCCGACAGTTTCATGCGCCGGTTGATCTGGCTCTTGGCGGCAGTGTTGCGGGCAAAGAACAGATAGGCGGCCTCGACCAGCAGGACCGAGCACAGCATGATGGAAACCGAGAAGATGAGGACCGGGCTGAGTTCCATGGGCTGGATTCCTAAAGCCTGTGGCCCGGCTCGAAGAATTCGCCCGGAAGCTCGATCCCCATGGCGATGAGGTGTTCGAGGAAGCGCGGGCGAACGCCCGTTGCCTCGAAATGGCCGACGATCTTGCCTTCATCGGTCAGGCCGGTGCGGCAGAACTTGAAGATTTCCTGCATCTGGATGACATCGCCTTCCATGCCGGTTACCTCGGCGATGGAGGTGATCTTGCGCTGGCCGTCGGAAAGCCGGGTGAGCTGCACGATCAGGTTGATGGCGCTCGATATCTGGCTGCGGATCGAATGCACGGTCATCGGCATGCCGGTCATGCCAAGCATCTGCTCGAGACGCGAAATGGCATCGCGCGGCGTGTTGGAGTGGATCGTCGCCATCGAGCCCTCATGGCCGGTGTTCATGGCCTGCAGCATGTCGAAGGCCTCCTCGCCGCGAACCTCGCCGAGGATTACCCGGTCTGGGCGCATGCGCAGGGCGTTCTTCACCAGATCGCGCTGCTTGATCTCGCCGGAGCCTTCATTGTTGGCCGGGCGGGTTTCCATCCTGCCGACATGCGGGATGTGCAGCGCCAGTTCGGCCGCATCCTCGATGGTGATGATGCGCTCTTTCTCGCTGATGAAGGCGGAAAGCGCGTTCAGCATGGTGGTCTTGCCGGTGCCGGTGCCGCCTGAGATGATGGTCGTCATGCGCGAATGCACCGCATGCTGAAGCACCTCGGCCATGGGCCGCGTCAGCGCATTGAATTCGACCAGCTTGCCGAGGCTGAGCTTGTTCTTGGAGAATTTGCGGATCGAGACCAGTGGACCGTCAATGGCAATCGGGCGGATCGCGGCGTTGAAGCGCGAGCCGTCTGACATGCGGGCGTCGCACATCGGGTTCGACTCGTCGATGCGACGGCCGACTGCTGCGACGATCTTGTTGATGATGCGCAGCAGGTGGGCCTCGTCCTGGAAGGGGATGTGCACACGCTGCAGGACGCCCTTGATCTCGGCGTAGCAATTGTCCGGGCCGTTGATCAGGATATCGGAAATATCCGGGTTGCGCATCATCGGTTCGAGCGGACCGAGGCCGGTCAGTTCGTCAACGACGGTGCCGACAAACTCGTCGAGTTCGTTGTTGTTGAAGGCGAGGCGCTGTTCGCTGGCGTAGTCGGAGACGAATTTGCGGATTTCGGCGATCAACTGGTCGCGCGGCAGCTGTTCGAGGGCTGCCAGGTTGAATTCGTCCAGCATCTTGCGATGCAGCTTCGATTTGGCCTCCAGTATCTTCTTCTGGTTGCCATTGCCCTCATTGCCGGTGGACAGCGCAGCTGCGTCGGGCAGGGGCTTCGGCGCCGGTGCCGGCTTCTCGGAGGGCTCGGCAGCCTGTGCCGGGTGCGCGGCGGCCGGTGCTCCGTCCTGGCTGTCGAACAGTTCGTCGTCGAAGCTGAAATTCTGAAGCGCGGAAAAACGGTTGTTCATGCCCTGCCTCACGCTGCCTTGCGGCGGAACAGCTTGCGACCGATGGAAAGGATCGACGACTTCGCCTCCTTTTCCGCCTCGGTCTGTTCATCGACATTGAGGATGATGGCGGACAGCGACGCGGTGACATTATTGGCCGGATCGATCTCCGAAAGCTGCACGCCACGGTCTACGGCGTCGCGAACGAGCATGTAGTTGTTCGGGATGGTGCCGACGAGGTGTCCGTCGAGGGCAGCCGTCACGTCGGTGGCGTTGAGGCCAGCGACATTCTTGCGGTTGTCCATCCGGTTGACGATGACCTGAGGCTTGATCTGGTTGCCGCCCTTCTCCTCGATGGCGGCTATGGTGCGCCGCGCATGGCGGATCGAGGGAACGGTCATGTCGGCGACGACAAAGGCACGGTTCGATCCCATGAGAACCGTTTCGGTCCAGGGAAACCAGATGCGTGGCATGTCGATGACGACATAGTCGAAATAGGCCGAAACAAGATCGAGCAGGCGCACCACCAGGGCGGGCTTGAACGAGCGCATGTCGCTCGGCTTGTTGGGAGCGGCGATCAGCGAGAGGCCGCTTTTGTGGCGCGCCAGCATGACGTCGAGCAGTTGGCGGTCGAGGCGTTCCGGCGCGTTTTCGATCTCGTTGATGTCGAAACGCGGCTCAAGGTCGAGATACTCGGCGCAGGAACCGTGCTGGAAGTTGAGGTCGACCACGCAGGTGGTGCGGCCAAGCTGCTTGCCGTAACGGTTGAGGATGGCGGCTGCCTCAAGCGCCAGAACCGTGTTGCCGACGCCGCCGGAGGCCGGCATGAAGGCGAGGAATTGCGGTTCGACCTGGGCATTTTCCGACGACATCTTGAGTGCGTTGTTGATCGAACGCACGAAATCCGATGTCGCCATCGGCTTGACCAGGAAATCGGTCACCTTGAGCTGGATCAGGATACGGGCTGCCGACGGCGAGAAATTCTCGGAAACCACGATGATCGCGGTCGAAGCGCCGGCCATGCGCTTGATTTTCTGCAACTGCTCGAAATCGGCAACCGAAGTGGCGTCGATGTCGATCACCAGCGCATCGTAATGGGCTTCGCGGATCTCGGTCGCCACCTCCGTGACCGGCTTCTGCAACATGGCGATGCGGATCTCGCCGGATGCGTCAAAGGCGCCCCGCGCCATGTTGAGCAGTTCCTGATCGGTGGAGATCAGCAAGGTCTTGCGGATGTTCGCTCCGGTTTGCGGACTGGTCATCTTGTTTCCCTGTCATATACTGCCGCGAGCTTTGCCGCGGTCAGGTCCTTGTCTTCAAAGCCGTTTGTTA
Organism: Phyllobacteriaceae bacterium; assembly: GCA_023954255.1. Taxonomy (GTDB): domain Bacteria; phylum Pseudomonadota; class Alphaproteobacteria; order Rhizobiales; family Rhizobiaceae; genus Salaquimonas. Next base: position 24,045 of record JAMLIH010000039.1, read on the forward strand.
CTGCGTGCTGCCCTTGTTGCTGGCCTGCTGCTGCGCGGGCAGCACGGCCGTCGGCACGGCCTGGCTTTCCTCATGGGCGTTCTGGTAGTTGCGGATCGCATCCGCCTGGCGTTTGCCGCTGGTCTTCAGATCGGTGTCGTAGACATAGCGCGGCCATGGATCGATGGTTTGCTGCGCCTGATTGGTGACCGTCGCATTGCCCGTATAGGGGCTGACCATGTCGCTGCGCGTCAGGTATTCCTGGCAACCGGCGAGAAGGACCAGCGAGGCAAGAGTGAGAAGCTTCTTTGTCATCGCGATGCCTTTCGATCAGAAGTCGAGGATGTGCCCGGCAGGCAGGATACCTGCTTCGGTTTCGGCCATGGTGCGGAGCTGGGCGCGTGAAATCTCCGTCTTGCCGTCAACGAAGAGATCGATGTCGTTGGGCGCGGCCGTCGCATCGAGCGGGGTGGCGATCTCGGTGCCGGGTACCAGCGGCTTGACCAGCCGGGGCGTCACGATGATGACCAGATCGGTTTCCTGCTTGCGGTAGGCGCTGGAACGGAACAGGGCGCCGAGAATGGGAAGGTCGCCAAGCCAGGGAAACTTGCGCACGTCGTAGATACCGTTCGACTGCAGCAGGCCTGCCATGACGAAGCTCTGACCGTCTCGCAACTCAACCGTGGTGTTGGCGCGGCGCACGATCAGGCCGGGAATTTCAATATCGTTGAACTTCACCGACGAGGTGTTGTCGATGGCGCTGACTTCCGGCGCGATGTTGAGGTGGATCATGCCGTTCTCAAGCACCGTGGGCGTGAAGTCGAGGCCGACGCCGAACTTCTTGAACTCGACGGTTACCTTGCCGTCCTCGGCTGCCACGGGGAAGGGGAACTCGCCACCGGCCAGGAAGCTGGCCTTGTCACCGGAAAGGGCAACCAGGTTCGGTTCGGCCAGACGGCGCGCAACGCCTCTGGATTCAAGGGCTTGCACCAGAACGTCGACATCGAGGCCGTGCGAGATGAGTTTGGTGATGACCTGGCCGAAGGGCAGGCTGCCGCTGACCAGCGCGTTGGTGATGTTGCCGGTCACATAGCCGCCGGTATAGGCATCGACGCGGCCCTTGCCGCCGCGCAGGCCAAGCCCGAGTTCCTTGGTCTTGTTGCGCTGGGCCTCGACGAAACGAACCGCCAACTGGACCTGCGTCGAGGACTGCACCTTGATGGTGTCGATGGCGTCCTCGTCGAATTTTCTGGCGATCTTGCGGGCCTTTTCGGCCGCTTCGGGCGAGTTTGCCTTGCCGGAAATGACGACATTGCCGTTTTTCGTGCTCGCCTTGACGCCGGATTCGCCCAGAACGGCGCGAAGATCCTCGTTGATCTGGTTCTCGTCGGGGCCGATTTCCACGTCGAGGGAGCCGATCAGTTCACGCTCTTCGTTGAACAGGGCGATGCCGGTCATGCCCTTGCGGGAGCCGACGATGTAAAAGGACTGGTCGGTCAGCGGCGTGACGATTGCCAGATCCGGGTCGCCGACGACAATTTCGTTGAACGGCGCATCGGTGCGGAAGGTGGTCGGCTTGGCAAGCGGAACCTTGATCGAACGGGTTTTGGTCGAAGCCGCCAGCTTGATGATGCCATCGGCATGTACCGTTGCCACCGAAAGTCCGAGCGTAACGGTCATCGCGGCGAACATCATGACGATGCCGGCTGCCAGGCGCGGCAGATTGCCCTTGCCGGTGATTTCGTTGAGCTTACTCATGACTGATCCCTTCACCCGCTTGTCTGCGGTCCCACAGCCGGTCACTGTATCTTCTGCTTTTCGATCTGCTTGAGCACGGGCACCGTCGCCTCGCGCACCTGGTCGCCACGCACCACCCGGATGGTCTGCGACTTCTTTTCCTCATTCAGGAAGGAGAGAAAGCCGCCATCCTGCTTGCCGGCGTCCGCATCCGGTGCGCCATCGGCGTTTTCCTCGCCCGGATTTTCCGCCGTGCCGAAGGAAACCACGGATTTCCCGATCGATGCCTCGTCGCCAACGCCGCGCAGCAGCAGCGACAGGCGGCCGACTTCGGCGGCAAGCGCCAGGCGCTGTGCGCCTTCCGCGTCGGTTTCCAGCGTTACGGTCTTGGCGACCTTGGGAGAGCCGACATTGTCGGCTTCCTGGTCGACGGTCAGGACCTTGACCTTTTCCATGATGATCTTTGCCGTCTGCTGACCGGAGCGCCGGTCACGCTGGGAAAAGACGATGTCGACGCGGTCGCCGGGCTGGACGAAGCCGCCAACGCCCTTGACGGTGTCAACCGGGATCGTGACGGCGCGCATGCCGTCGGCGATGATGCCTGAAAGCCCGGCGCGGCCATCCTCGCCGCTGAGCTTGATTTCCAGCAGCGGTTCATTCTTGGCAATGGCCTTGAGCACCTTGCGCTGACCTTCGCCGATGGCCTCCTCGACGGAGGTGAAGGCACCCTCGGGCATGGCTTCCTTGGGCCAGGAAACGAGTTTCAGCTTGTCGGCGGCCAGCGTGTCGCCAAAGCGAAGCTCGTCGGTCGCGACAACGACCTGGGCGACCTCGATGGAAGCCTGATTGCTTTCGATTTCATTGAGGCGTGCCTTGGCCTGGCTGTCCAGATACTGGTTGCCCGCGTAATAGGATGTGGCCCCAAAGACCACCGCCAAACCGGCCATGATGGCGAGTTTCCCGCTCATTTAAGCCCCCTGCTAAGAGAATTCTTCAGGGTGAGCATACAGAACAAGGGTGTACACATCCCTTAACGGGCGGCGGGATTTGTCTAAAACTTGAGTCAAATGCCGTGATTTCGGCTTGCTTGGTAAACAAATGGTTTTGACGATGGGAGTGTGCCCGAAGCGGGTACCGGTTGCGATGACCGTGCTTCCTCCTTACAACGCGCTTTAGCACCGGGAAGGCCCCGGACGCTGCGACAGGCGGCAATCTCACGGGAGAGACTTCATGGATGCGCTGTTTTCGGCAGAAAACCTTTTCACGCTGGTAATGCTCGTTGCGCTGCAAGCAGTGCTCGGCTTCGACAACCTGCTCTACATCTCCATCGAATCGAAACGGGCACCGGCGGAAAGCCAGCGCAAGGTGCGTCAATGGGGCATCGGGATTGCCATCGTGCTGCGCATCGGCCTGCTGTTCGTGGTCATGAACGCCATCGACTATTTTCAGGATGTGCTGTTCCACTTCGATCTGTTCGGCCTTTTCGAAGGTTCGTTCAACGGCCATTCACTGATCGTGCTTTTTGGCGGCGGGTTCATCATCTACACGGCGCTGAAGGAAATCATGCACATGCTGTCGGTGGACGATATCGAGCATGCCGACAATGGCGGTGCGAAGTCCGTTGCCAGTGTCGTTGCCTCCATCGTGCTGATGAACCTGGTGTTTTCCTTCGACTCCATCCTGTCGGCGCTGGCGCTGACCAAGGTCTTCCTGGTGATGGCGACGGCAATCGTCCTGTCGGGCATCATGATGATTGCGCTGGCCGATCACGTTGCGGAGTTTCTCAAGAAGAACCGGCTCTATGAGGTGCTGGGCCTTTTCATCCTGTTCATTGTCGGCATTCTGCTGGTCTCGGAAGGCGGTCATCTCGCCCATATCAAGCTGGCCGGCTATGCCGTCGAGCCGATGGCGAAATCGACCTTCTACTTCGTCATCATCGTGCTGGTACTGGTCGATGTCGTGCAGGGCCAGTATCAGAAACGGCTGATGCGGCAGAAGGCGCATGAGATCAACGATCCGCAGGTTCATGCCGAAGTCAGTTGATGGCAGTGTGAATTGCGGGTGGCGTTGTTGCCGTTCGCGCCCGGTGGTAGTGAGCAGGTATGAAAGCGAAGATTCTCGTCAGTGCCTGCCTTCTGGGCCAGCCGGTCCGCTATAACGGCCGGGCAATGACGCTGGAAAGCGAACTGCTGGAAAGCTGGAAGACACAGGGCATGGTGGTGCCACTTTGCCCGGAAGTTGCAGCAGGGCTGGCGACACCGCGTCCGCCGGCCGAGATCGAGCCGGAAGAAAGCGCCGAGTCGGTTGTCGGCGGCCAGGCACGGATTTTCGATGCCAACGGCGAGGATGTAACGGAACCGTTTCTGCAGGGTGCGCGGATCGCGCTCGACACAGCCCGTGCGCATGGTTGCGGCTATGCGCTGTTGACCGATGGCAGCCCGTCCTGCGGCTCAAGCTTCATTTATAGCGGCCGCCACGATGGCGTCCGGCGGCAGGGGCAGGGCGTTACGGCCAGCATGCTCAGCCGGGCAGGCATCAAGGTCTTCGCCCAGCACCAGATTCGCGAGCTGGGCGCACTGCTTTCATCCTGAAGGACTATCCAACCACCCGCTCCACCCACCGGATGAAACGTTCCGTCGTTTCATCCCGGTTTGTCTCGTTGAGGCTTTCATGGCGGGTGTCGGGCAGCACGGCACACTCAAGATCGCCGATGCCGGTTTTTTCCAATCGGGCAGCAAGCCGGGTCATTGCCTTGCCGCCGTCGGTGCACGGGTCGGCCTCTCCGCCGAGCAGGTTCATCGGCAGGTCCTTGCGGATTCTGCCAAGTTCGCGATCGCTCGCACCGGTGGCGATCATATCCGTAACATCAAGCCAGAGGCCGACCGAGCAGGGAAAACCGCAAAGCGGATCGGCAACGTATTTGTCCACCTCTGCCTTGTCGCGCGAAAGCCAGTCGAATTCTGTGCGGTTGGGCGCAAACTTGCGGTTCCAGGTCTCGAAGGTGAGTTTGTGGGCAACGGCGCTCGGAACGTCCGATCCCTTGAACATGCGTTCCGCCTTGAGCAGCGTGCGGTAGATGAAAAGCAGGGCTCCGCCATCAACCCCCGAATTCCACAGCGCGGCGCCATCAATCGTATCCGAGTGCCGGATGCAGTAGTTGAGGCCGATGATCGACCCCATGGAATGCCCGAACCAGACAACCGGCAGGCCGGGCCAGGCCTCCCTGGCATGGGCGTTCACGAAGCGGCAATCCTCAAGCACCTTTTGCGCGCCGGCTGCCGATGCAAAGACCCCGAGGGGCGCGTCAGCTGCCTTCGTGCCGCCATGGCCACGATGATCCTGCACGATGACGTGGTATCCTGCCTTGTTGAGTGCTTCGGCAAAGCGGGCGTAGCGGGCGGAATGCTCGGCCATGCCATGATTGACATGGATGATGCCCTTGGGTTTTGCGCGTCCATCGACCGTACTCGTGTAGACTGCGAGGTCGGCTCCGGTGGGTGAATTGAGTGCCAGTTGCTGCATGCTCCCCCGACAAATATGATACGGCTTCGTGTCGCCTGTTTTCTACCCGATTCAAGCTGTAGACACCCTTGCGGGTAACCATCGGACGATGCTGCCCGAATGCTGTTTGGCCCGAATACCGTTTGGAAAGTGACATGCAAGTGCCGGTG
>JAMLIH010000004.1 GCA_023954255.1 Phyllobacteriaceae bacterium
CACCAACTCTGGCACCGGCTGCCGGGATCATTCCGCCAGCCCATGAAATCCGGCCAGACCCCGTCATGCTGTTCCGCTATTCCGCCCTGACGCTCAACGGCCACCGCATCCACTACGACGCCGATTATGCCCGCGATGTCGAAGGCTATGCCGGCATCGTCTTTCACGCGCCGCTGACCGCGACATTGCTGATGGGGTTGGCGCAAAACGCATCGGCAGGCAGCCTGTCGCAATTCAGCTTCCGGGCACTCAATGCCATCGAAGGGTTCGCGCCGTTTTCCGTCGCCCTGACGGAGCATCGCGAGGATGGTGCCTCGCTTGCCGCACTCCTGCCGGACGGGCGGATTACAATGCAGGCGAAAGCCCTCTGGAAAGCCGTTTGAAACCCGGCCAGACCCCTTACGGGCGGTAACCTTTCTTACTCAATTCTAACCAGGTCATTAGCCGAAATTTAAATCTGTCATGGCACCATCACGGCAGGAATTGGTCTTTTTGTAGTGAGTAGTGAGTAATTCGATGGCCGATCAGGTTAGACCTCGGGTGAAATACGTAATCGGACCGGACGGTAGTCCGCTGACGATTGCCGACCTTCCCCCTTCCAACACCCGCCGCTGGGTCATCCGGCGCAAGGCGGAAGTTGTGGCAGCCGTGCGCGGCGGCCTGCTGTCGCTCGAAGAAGCTTGCGAGCGCTACACGCTGACGGTCGAGGAATTTCTCAACTGGCAGGCATCGCTGGACGATCATGGCCTTGCGGGGTTGAGAACGACACGCATCCAGGACTACCGTCACTGACGAGATAGCTCCAAACAAGCTGCCGAGAAGAAGGATGGGGGTCGTCTTCTCTGCAGATTACGGAGCGGGCGAAAAGGTCTTTCAGCGCAAGCTGGAAGACCTTTTCTGCGTTCGGAAGCCTATTCGCCCGCACGACTGTCGCTTTCTCCCTGCTGGCCGATACTGGCGACGGCAAGCGTGACGGTCGAAAGCGCGTAAAACCAGATGCCGGGTTGGGAAATGGCGGTTGCAAGGCCGCTGGTCTTGGCGGCGAAAACCACGATCGCCACCAGCAGCACATCCATCATCGACCATTTCGACAGCATGCCGGCCCAGCCCGGCAGCGCCAGTCCGCCGATTGCCGATCGGAAGGCAATCGCCATCTTGATGACGGGAAAGCAGATCGAAAACAGCCCGACGACAGCCGAAAGAAAGAGGCTGCCTTCCTGCCAGAGTCCGTAAACAAGGCCGAGAAGCGACGGGGTTTCGGTGAACAGCCAGAGCTTTTCGAACCGCACCAGCGGAAGGGAAATTCCCAGACCGAAGCAGATTGCCGCCGCAAGCAGCAGATAGGGTCTCAACGGTTTCATCAAAAGAACATTCCCCATACCAGCGGCAGCAGGATCGCCGTCGCCAGCGCATTGAGCCCCATGGCAAGCCCCGCAAACGCGCCTGCCGCCTCGTTGACCTGCAGTGCCCGCGCCGTACCAATACCGTGACTGGAAACACCGATGGCAAAGCCGCGTGCTTCCCAGTCGCGTATGCCGAGCGCGGTCAACAACAGCGGGCCGAACATGGCGCCGAGGATGCCGGTCAGAATGACCAGTACGGCGGTCAATGAGGGCAGCCCGCCAAGCTGCTCGACAATGCCCATGGCAATCGGCGCCGTGGTCGATTTCGGCGCAACCGACATCACCGAAAGCTGGCTTGCCCCAAGAAGGGAGGCGATGGCAATTGCCGAGAGCGAGGCCGTGGCCGAGCCGCAGATCAGGCTGACCAGGATCGCCAGCGCCGATTTGCGCACCTTTTCGAACTGGCGGTAGAGGGGAACCGCCAGCGCCACCGTTGCCGGCCCCAGCAGAAAATGCACGAACTGTGCTCCCTCGAAATAGGTCGCATAGGCGGTTCCCGTCACTACCAGTATGGCGACGATTGCAGCTATCGCCATCAGCACCGGATTGAACAGGGGGTTGAGCCGCGCCTTTCGGTAGATGAACACGCCGGCCTGATAGGCAACAAGGGTCATCGTCAGATGCAGCAGCGGGCTTGCGGCGAGATAGACCCAGATCTGCTGAAAGTCCTTCATTGCGGGCCTCCCTTCTCCTGTCGGTTTTCGGCAATGCCGCGCGGGATGACGGTCATCAGCCAGGCGGTCACCGCAATGGTCAGCGCCGAGGAACCGGCAATCGCCACCGACAGCGGCAGCCAGTCTTCCTTGAGCAGGGAGAAATGCGCCATGATCCCGACGCCTGCAGGTACGAACAGCAGTGAGAGATGGGACAGGAGCCCGTCCGCCACCCTGGCGAGGTCGGCGGGCACGCCATCGGCAGCCTGCGCCTCATCGCCGCCGGTGCCAGCGACAAAACGGTTGCGTATCACCAGGAACAAAAACAGCAGCACCATGCCGGCAACCGGGCCCGGCAGGGGCACGCCTGTTGCCGTTACCGCCAGTTCACCGGCAAGCTGGCAAACAAAGATCAGCGTCAGATAGTTCAGCATGCCGGCATCTCTACCAGCCATCCCGCCTCCGGGCGAGCCTGAAAAACCGGACAGGCGCCGCTGCTATTCCGACGGGGCGACCGCCCGGCGGTAGAGATGCCATGTCGCATGCCCCAGAACCGGCAACACAATAATCAGTCCGGCGAAGAACGGGATCATCGAAAGCATCATCAGCGCTGCAATGATCAGCCCCCAGCCGATCATGACAACGGGATTCTTGAACACCGTCCTGACCGAGAGCACCATAGCGGAGACAAAATCGACCTGCCGGTCCAGCAGCAGCGGCATGGAAATCACCGTCACCGTGAACAACACACTGGCCCAAAAAGCGCCGACAACCGTGCCGACTCCCAGAAAGAGCCAGCCGTTTGAAGTGCTAGCCACGACCTCGATAAACCGCTCGAAGGAGGAAAAGGACAGCGACTGCAGAAAGATCGCCAGCAACAGGCGCGCCTGATACAGCCAGAACCACAGCACGAACAGGGTAACGAAGGCCATCCAGCCAAGCTCGCGATTGCGCTGCGCCCAGATCACGGTGAAAACATCGCGCCAGCTAAAATCCTCGCCCTGCTCGAGCCGGCGCGAGATGTCGTAAAGTCCGGCTGCAGCAAATGGTGCGACCAGCGGAAAGCCCACCGCCAGCGGCAGGATCAGCCAGACCCGGTCGAGCCACAGCAGACCGGCCATGAAGGCGATGCCAAACAGGCAATAGAACAGTCCGAAAAAGCCGCTCAAAAGGGGCCTGCGCAGAAAATCGCGCCAGCCCGCACCGACCGCGTAGCGGATATCGGCGATTTCAAGCCGTTTCGTTTGAAGGGGTTGTGGCGATTGCCGTTGTGCCGACTTGTTGGCTGGCGCCCCGGTTTTTGCCGACGGCTTGCTTTTTGCAGCCGATTTGCCTTTTGCAGAAGCCATGAAACATCCTCCCTGCTGCGAACATGGCGGGTTGATTCAAGCTTCCTCCGCCGCAGACATTGGGACATTTTGCTCATTTTGACAACATGTCCACACCAGCCTCTGCTCCAGCCACAAAAAAGGCGGCCTGAAAGCCGCCTTTTTCCGCTAATTCGTCAGATGGCCGTCAGCCGATCATCATGCGGCGCTCGATCTGCTCCTCAACGACGGGATCCGGGGTATCCCCGCCTCTGCCGCGCGCTTCCTTGAGTTCGGCCTTGCGCAGCTCTTCCTCGGCTTCCTTGAGGGCATCCTCAGCCGGGCTGCGTTTTTCCTTCAGATCACGAATCGAGTTCTCGAGATTTTCCACCCGCGTCCTCGCCGCCTTGGCAAAGGTCGGATAGGCGAAGTGGGAAACATCGGTAATACCGGCCTTCTTCTCCTCGACCTCGATCTGGGCCTGCAGGTCGCCGGCCATGCGCTCGAACTCACCCAGCATCATGTCGATCTGGGCAAGTTGACGTGTCTTTTCCTGTACCTGGAAATGCTTCAATCGAAGCAGATTGTCGCGCGATTTCATACTCAGTACTCCTTGAAATCCCCTCGAACTGCCCTGACCGGTCAAATACACGACCGGCTGACATTATATTAATTATCCCTTGGCCCGCCTTCACGGACCTGATCCAATCGCGGCTCGTCACCATTTTCGATAACGGATCGTTTACCCGCTATCTTAAGCATAAACCCGTTCCCTTAAGAGCCGGTAAATCCCACCGCCGGCCGGCTGCAAAAAGCTGTGAAAAAAGATTCGTTTTTTCCTGATTTGCGCGCCGGTCACCGCTGAAGCGAATTGTTAAGGTATCTTGTTAATTTCTGAAGGATAAGAAAATACAATAAAAACAACAGGATAAAGCTTATTTCTGGAGTTTGGCTTTTGCTCTTGCGCTAAAGAATCACATTTTGTTAACCATTTACCATCAGTATTCTGAAACCAATTCAGATGCGTGCGGTGTTTCGACGACGAGGCAATGATTCGAACACCGGATGGATGCGGCCATTTAAGAAGGGGATCCAGAATGCGAGTTCTGCTGATTGAGGATGACAGCGCTACGGCTCAGAGCATTGAGCTGATGCTTAAATCCGAAAGTTTCAACGTGTACACCACCGACCTCGGTGAAGAGGGCGTCGATCTCGGCAAGCTTTATGACTACGACATCATTTTGCTGGACCTCAACCTGCCGGACATGTCGGGTTACGAAGTGCTTCGGACGCTTCGCCTGTCCAAGGTAAAGACGCCCATCCTGATTCTTTCCGGTCTGGCCGGCATCGAAGACAAGGTTCGCGGCCTGGGCTTTGGCGCCGACGACTACATGACCAAGCCGTTCCACAAGGACGAGCTGGTTGCCCGCATTCACGCCATCGTTCGCCGCTCCAAGGGCCATGCCCAGTCGGTCATCACCACCGGCGACCTGGTGGTCAATCTGGACGCCAAGACGGTGGAAGTCGCCGGCACGCGGGTTCACCTGACCGGCAAGGAATACCAGATGCTGGAGCTTCTCTCCCTGCGCAAGGGCACCACGCTCACCAAGGAGATGTTCCTCAATCATCTCTACGGCGGCATGGACGAGCCGGAACTCAAGATCATCGACGTTTTCATCTGCAAGCTGCGCAAGAAGCTCGCAGCCGCAGCCGGCGGTCTCAACTATATCGAAACGGTTTGGGGCCGCGGCTATGTGCTGCGCGAGCCCGATGCCAACGACCTGGCAGAAGCTGTCTGACGGCAGCAACCCTCACGAACAAACAAAAAACCCGCCTTCTGGGCGGGTTTTTTCTTTTTTGAGGGATCAGGCAGCCACCGGCGGTTCTTCCAGCAGCCCGACCTCTCCAAACTTGCTTGCGATCATGTGGCGGTTGAACGGCTTCAGCAGGAAACCGTCGGCACCGGCGCGCTTTGCCCGCGTCATCAGCGGCACGTTCACCTCGCTGGTGCAGAACAGGACTTTCAGCTTCTCCGCTTTCGGATAGGCGGCAAGCCACTGAATGAGTTCGAGACCGTCCATGCCGGGCATGTCCCAGTCGACCAGAATGCCATCGGGCATGTTGTCGGCGCACAATGCCTGGGCCTGAAGCCCGTCTGCGGCTTCGACAACGATGAAACCGAGATCCTCGATAATCCGTTTGGCCACCTTGCGGATGACCGGTGAATCGTCTGCGATCATGAAAATCTTCATGGCATTCTTCCCTGGCGTGCGCTCCCGTACCCGGAAATCCGCGCATGCCTGCAGTTGGTCGTCGGGTTGATGCTACATCGGGCGGAAAAAGAAACGGTAAACACACGCCAATTGCCCGCCAAAACCTCCCGATCGGCCGTTTCACGGTTAATGCACGGTAAACTTTGCGCTTTTTCGAGGCCGGATCACGGCAGCTGTGACGGATTACACACCGCCACAAACTGCCGATGCGTAATATGACCCCGACACCGCATACAAGGGGGTTGCGGAGGGTTTGAGGATTACAACGCCCCAGAATATCCGATGACCGTTACGCAATGACGGCCGCCAGCCCTTCGGGGCTGGCGGTTATGCATTTTGCTCCAACGAAAGACCGTCAGGCCGCCTTGGCTTCGAAGATGACAGCTTCGCCGTCGAGCTTGGCCGTAACCGCCATGCCCTCGCTCGCAGCCAGCTTGAGCGTGTAAAGCGGTTGCACCCCGTGCGCATCGAGCGGCTCTTCGTGAGAGCCGTTGAGCAGGTCGAGAAAGACCGGCGGCACGCGGGCATTGGTACCGCTGGCAACCACCTTGAAACTCGGCGTGCCGTTGGGATCCTCGAAGCTGGCGGAAATCTTGCCGCCGCGGGGAATGGCGTGCAATGCCACCAGCAGCAGGTTGAGCAGCAGCTTGACCTTGTTCTTGCGCATCAGCGCCCGTTCGCCCGACCATTCGAGATCGGTCTTCTTTTCATTGGCGAAATACCCCTGCGCCACCGCCTGGGCATCGCCCGTATCGATGTCGGCTCCGGCCGAGCCCGCGGCACCGAAGGCAATTCGCGCGAACTGCAGCTTGGACGACGCGTTGGTGGCGGAAGAGCGGATCAGCCCCATGGCGATTTCCTTGGTATCCGCATCGCTGTCGTCATCCAGCAATTCAAGCCCGTTGGCGATCGCACCCACCGGCGAGATGATGTCATGACACACACGGCTGCACAAAAGCGCGGCAAGGTCCATGTCGGATATGTCTGGCAAGGCTGGCATTGATTTCCCCGTTTGTTGGCTGTCTGCTCGTTTCCCGCCGGCCGCAGGCCGATCTCAAACCCCCGGGTCATGTGGCGAATCACATGGCGAAAGCTTTCCTAGGGTTACACAATGAAAACCCCGCTTTAAAGCGCCTCAAACGCCAGCTTCCCAAGCAACACCTGAAAATCCGGCCCGGATGCAGCCCTACGTGCAATCTCCTTCGCTTTGCCACATTTGATTCACCTTCTGGCAAGCAATTGCGTTCATAGTTTCTTCACCTAACCGCAATGCATCCGTTTCAACACGGCAAGGAGATTGCCATGTCAGAACTTATCTTGAACGCCTCCCGGGCAAATACCGCTCCTGCCGGCACGCTGGGCCGCAAGATCGCGAGCTTTGTCCTGCAGGTAGCGTTCTTTGTCGCTGTCTTTGCCGCCCTTCTGGCCAACGCCAAACCGGCAAATGCCCAGGCAAGCCAGCACTACACGGCGCAGGAAATCGTCGATGCCGGACACAATTTCTTCGGCAAGACTTCCGGCGCGCTCGCCTCCGCCATCGAGCGGGCATTCGCCGAACGCGGCATGCCGAACGGCTACATTCTCGGTGAGGAAGCCGGTGGCGCCTTCATCGGTGGCCTGCGCTACGGCGAGGGCATCCTCTACACCAAGAATGCCGGCGATCACAAAGTCTACTGGCAGGGACCTTCCATCGGCTGGGACTATGGCGTCGACGGCAACCGCACCATGATGCTGGTCTACAATCTGCCGGACGTGCCGACGCTCTACCGCCGCTATTTCGGCGTGTCGGGCTCCGCCTATCTGGTTGGCGGTGTCGGGGTGACGGCGCTCACCAACCGTGGCGTTCACCTGGTGCCGATCCGCACCGGCCTTGGCGTCCGCCTTGGCGCCAATGTCGGCTATCTGAAACTCTCCACCCGGCCGATGATCAACCCGTTCTGATCGGTGCCGGTTGCACAGCAATCCGGAAAGAGGCCTGCGGGCCTCTTTTTTTGTGTCCGCCCACCGTGGTGTTTGATCGCCGCAATTAACCCAAAAACGTCATTTTTGGCGGTTAACAATAGCTTAACGTGGAAAGCGCCTGACATTCATGTCATGATGCCCCCTGTCCCCGCGTAACCTGTTAAGGACGGCAAACGTGTTTGAAGGTGTCCTGTATTTCGTTCTCGGCTTTCTGGCCTCTGCGCTGATCGCCCTCATGATATCGCCGGCCATCTGGAACCGGGCCGTGGTGCTGACAAAGCGCCGCATCGAAAGCTCCGTTCCGCTCACCCTCAACGAGGTTCAGGCCGACAAGGACCAGCTGCGTGCCGAATTCGCCATGAGCACCAGGCGGCTGGAAATGTCCGTCGAGGAGCTTCAGGACAAGGCCTCGCGCCAGGTCATCGAGATCAACCGAAAACGCGACGAACTGGCCAAGCTTGCCGAGGAAAGCCGGGAAAAGATCCGCATGGTGGAGGAACTGGAATCGCGCAGCGCCGATCTGCGCGCCAAACTCGGCCAGCGCGAGGAACAACTGGCGCAAACGGCAAAGGAACTGGAACAGACCCGCGCCGGCCTCGACGCCAAGGCGCATGAATTCGAGGAGATGCAGCGCAAGTTCCATGAGGCCAAGGCGGAGGCCGATTCACGCCGCATCGAACTGGTCGCCAAGCAGACCAATCTCGACGAATATACCGACCGCACCAGCACGGTGGAGGCTGAAAGGGTCCGCTTGCAGCAAGAGGCCAACAGCCTGCGCACAGCCATTGCCAGGCTGGAAAGCGATGTTTCCTCCGCCGAAAAACGCTATCGCGACACCGAGGAGCGGCTCGCCCGAGCAACCAAGCTCAATACCGAGCTGGAAGAACGCCTGCAGGGTGCCGAGCGCAACGTCAACCAGCTTCGTTCCTCCTCCCAGACCGAGGACGATTCCTCCAACGAACTGACGCGCATGCTGATGGACGAGCGCAAGAAAACCACCCGGCTTGAGGCCGATCTCGCCAAGGCTACCTTGCGTATGGAGGCGATCCTGTCGGATGCCTCCAACGAGAACGTCTCCAAGGCGATGACGGTGCTCAACAAGGAAAAGGCAGACCTGCGCAAGGAGCTCAAGGCAATCGCCAGGGAACGTGACGATTTGGAGAAGCGTCTTTCGAACGCCAATCTGAAGGGCAGCGCCGAGTGGGAAAGCGAGCGCAAGGAAAACGCCGTGCTGCGCGAGCGCATCAACGATCTGGCAGCCCAGGTGACCGCCATGACGGCGGCAATCGAAGGCGAGGATTCACCGATCCACGACATTCTGAGGCAGGTTGAAAAAGGCAAGACTGAAAAGGGCGGCGACACGCTTGCCGATCGCGTCCGCGCCCTGCAGGAAACCGCCCGGATCAAACAGGCGAATTAATCGGGCGCTGGAGAGTTACCGTAACCGCAGCTTGCCGCTGACCTGCTGCGTGGCGAGGTCGAAGAACCAGACTTCCGTCGATCCGTCAGCAAGCTGCAGGTGAAACACTACCCCCCCGCCGGTTTCCGACACCGAGACGAGCCGCGCGCCGTCTGGAATGTCCACCATCGTGTCAAAGCCCGGTTCTATGGGAGCGGAAACGCCAACAGCCGGTATCCCCTGCCCCTGCGCGTCATCCTTGCCATAGCCGCCGAGCTTGTAGACAACGGCACCGAGGACGGCCATAAGCGCCACGATGTTGATGCCCATGAAAATCGCGCCGAAACGCGCCAGCTTGCGCCGCACCCGTTCGGTCGCCGGATCGAGCGGCTTTTCCTCGTCACCAAATTCCGGCTGTGCGTTCATTTCCTGCCTGTCCTGTTGGCCTGTCCCACAAGTCCCGCAACAGCGGGCACCGGGAGAATGCGATGTCTGGTAGCGCAGACGACCCGGAAATAAAAGCCTTCACCGTCACTGAGGGCGAGGAGGGCCAGCGCCTCGACGCCTGGCTGGCTGGCCGGATGCCGCCGCATGTATCTAGAAACCGCGTCGCAGGCCTGATCCGCGACGGGCAGGTCGGCTTCAGGAACAAGCCCTCGACGGCCGGCAAGAAGAAGGTCGCCGCCGGCGAAACCTATACGGTTCTCATTCCCCCTCCCGAACCGGCAGCCCCGGAGCCCCAGCAGATTGCGCTCGACATCCTGTACGAGGACGATCACCTCATCGTCGTCAACAAGCCTGCCGGTATGGTGGTTCATCCGGCAGCCGGCAATCCCGACGGCACGCTGGTCAACGCATTGCTGCATCACTGCGGTGAGTCACTTGCCGGTATTGGCGGCGTCAAACGCCCCGGCATCGTCCATCGCCTCGACAAGGATACCTCGGGCGTCATGGTCGCCGCCAAGACGGAAGAGGCGATGGCGGGCCTTGCCGCCCAGTTCGCCGATCACGGCAAAAGCGGGCCGCTGGAACGCGCCTATCTTGCGCTTGTCTGGGGCATTCCGCCCGCCGCAGGAGGCACCGTGGATGCTCCGCTTGGCCGGGCCTCAAACAACCGGCTGAAACGCGCCGTGGTCAGCCCCGGCGCGCCCGATGCCCGCCATGCGCTCACCCGTTACAAGATGCTGCAATCCTTCGCCGATGAAAAGCAGCACCCCCTCGCCGCCCTGCTTGAATGCCGGCTCGAAACCGGCCGTACCCACCAGATCCGTGTGCACATGGCCCATATCGGCAATCCGCTGATCGGCGACCCGCTTTACGGCAAGCACTTCGCCACCAAGGCAGAGGCGCTGGCCGAGCCGGCAAGATCGCTGGTGAAGAATTTCTCCCGTCAGGCGCTGCATGCCGCAATACTGGGCTTCGAACACCCGGTGACTGGAGAACACCTGTGCTTCGAGGCGCCGCTTCCCAGCGATTTCGAAAGACTGCTGAGCGGGCTGGGATGAGCCTGATCAGTCTGCATCGCCTTCCGGTGCGGTCACACCACCGCCTTCCTCCCCATCTTCACTTGTCGCAAGTCCGCGCAGAATGCGCTGATAGTAGCGGCCGACCACGATGAGGAAGGCACCAAGCCCCAGGAAGGACAGCGCTCGCAACACCCCGGTTAACGCCGACATGTCCAGCAGGAATACCTTGATGATGGTCAGGCCGATAAGCGCTGCCGCGGCAAGCCGCACCGGGATGGACTGAAGCCACAACCCCAGCGCCAGCACCGCTGCGCCCAGCACCAGCCATACTGCCGAATAGGTCCAGAATTCCAGATCGCCGGTAAACTGCCATAACCCCAGATTGCCGCCCTGAAACCCGTGGCGCGTCGTTGCCGTCACGAAGGTGAACAGCAACAGCCCGGCCAGCAAGGCATAGCCAAGCGTGTAGACACGCGGGCGAATGGGTCGTGCCATATAGGCAACGATCCCAGCGAGGACCGCCGGAATGAGATACCCCGGAAGCAGCAGATTGATCAGGCTGCGCTCGCCCACATTTTCACCAGTGAAGAAGGGATTGAAGGCTAGCAGCAGGCCCAGGCCGCACACCGCCACGCTGGCAGCCCCCGCCACCAGAGAGGCGGTATCGAATATCCCCGCACCGCTACGCTTAGCCACTATCTGCAGCCCGATCGAAAACCCCAGCGCGGCAATCGACTGCACGGCCATGTCGGCAAGGGTGAAGCTGCCGCCAGCAATCTCGCCGTCATTGATCCAGTGCCGCAGTTCGAGTGCGATGAACAATGCAAGCGCCGCCAGACCAATCGAGGTGACAATCGATGCGAAAGGTTCGCTCTCCTGCCGGCGCAACAGTTCACCGGCGCCAAGCAGCGCCATGGTCGGCAGCCCAACCAGGATGACAAGCTTGTTGAGAAAAGGCACCGTACCGATCTCCGCTCCGGGAAAAGGTACGCTGAACCACAGCGCCAGACCGCCAAATGCTGCAGCACCAACAACCAGCCAAGGCAGAACGAACACCGGCCGCTTTGAATAGACATAGGCAATTCCGGCTGCTGTCAGCGTAAAGCCGAATGGCATCCAGGCTTTGGACAGTGCTACGCCAATGGCGAAGGCAATGAGCGCAATGGCGGTGACAGCAAATGCTGCCGGAGCCGGAGCTTTCATATCGCCGGGCCGGGAACGGCCAAACCGTTCGGTGAGCCAGCCGAAACAAAAGGCTGCCGCAAGTGCCAGCGCACCAAACAATGGCCGCGTCTCGAACGGTGCGATCCGCAGATAGCTGATAATCAGGATGCCGAAAACGGCCGAGCCAACGGCTGAAGCAAGCCAGCCCGTCCACTTCGGTGCCGTCACTGCCGTCCTGTTGGAACAGAAAAGCCCTGCCACCAACATAGGCGCGCCGATCATGGCTAGGTTGAACAAATAGCCGTTGATATCCGGCGGCCGGAGCGCCTCAGGCAAACCGGAAATATCTCTGTGGGCAAAAATATCGAGGAGCGGCAGGTCGCTTACCGCAGCCGTGAGCAATACGGCAAGCGCCGAAAACAGGGCAATCGGCGCAAAGCCCGGCCAGAAACCGGCGACTGCCATCATCGCCAGTGCCAGCGCCGAACCGGTCAGAGCTTCCGGAAGGTGCTCATTGCCAAGTTGAACCGCAAAAGCAATGGTAAGCGCCGCAAAGGCAACAAGCGCTGTCACATCGATGCCACGGTCTTCGGGTGGATCGGGGCGTTCGGCAATCTGCCAGCCAAAGGCGGCAGTGAAAAGGACCGCCGAACCAAGCACCAGCAGCATGCCCGCGATACCGTTGATCGGCAGGGAGATACCGGTAGCAAGGCATGTCCAGACAGTCGCGCCGGCAATGCCGCAAAATGCCAGCCAGAGCCATTGCCGCAACCGGGCGACCGCAAGAACACTTCCTGTCACGATCAGAACATGCCCAGCAAGCGCCATCGGGCTGGGTGTGCGGCTTGTGACCAGTACGGGTACAAGATAGGCCCCAATGACACCGAGTGCAGCTAGCTTGGGCCCGTGCACCGCCGAGAGCGCAAGGCTTGCGAGCCCGATCAGCGGTGCTTCTGAGGTCAACGCCGGGCCGAAGAACCCATGGGTGTGACCCGCATAGAGATAGGCAAACGCGCCCTCGATGCCGGCAGCGGTCAGCACGCCCGGTACATCAGCAGCCGGAACAGCCGGTATGGAAAATTGAAGGTCACGACGGCGCATCCATTCGCCAAGACCAAGCAGAGCGAAAGAGACAGCAAAGCCTAGGGTTATCCGCTGTGCTGGACCAAGCAGGCCGGCTTCAATCGAGTATTTGACCAAAAAAACCGTCCCGAGCGCCACGGCAATGCCGCCCAAAATGACCGACCAGTGAGCGCCGACGGTCCTTTCGAAATCCTTCCAGCTTCTGCGCTTTGCGGTCTGTTGTGATATCGAGGCTCCGTCAAAAGCAGCGGCTGCGATGTCCTCGCCGCTATCAACGTCTTCGTTGTCGCCATCATCCTGGTCATCCGGGGAGGCGTCACTTCCACCCTCAGCACCTTCGGTCTTCGCAGGCTCAGGCACTGAAGGTGCATCCCGCGCTTCGGACGGATCAGCAGCCTCGCTCCACGGCCCATGCTCTGGCCCCCTTCCTTCCCGCAGATCCTGTATCGCCTCCGCCAGCTTATCGAAGCGGGTTTCAAACTTGAGCATGCGGCTCTCGAGCCGGCTGACCCTGTTAAATGCGACCACCGCCAGAAGCAGAGCCAGTAAAGATAGAAGAAATGTCATCCCACACCTGCTGACGGCCCTGCTTGGCACAGACCACCGTTGTTTCTGCCCAGAGCCCCTTGCACGGACGATGCCATGCCGGGAGAAACTTGAAAACGCCCGCACACACCGCTTCACCTGGCTTTCAACAGGCATTTTGGCTGCATTCGGCGCCTTGCAATGGTGCTCAGATGGTGAAATAGGCCGACATACAGCCCTGGGAATTAGCCGTCCCGCATCAGACAAAAATCTGATAACATATTGATTTTATTTATTAATATTTGATAATGACATTTTCTTTATCGTTTATTACCGAAATTTCATGAAACCGCCGCAACTTTTCCTATATAAAGGCGTTGCGGATGGTGAAAACCACATCCGCCCGGCTTGCCGACAGGGAGCCGAAACACAGGATGGAGGGTGCAATCATGGCCCAGGCCACTACGACGACTTTGCCCAGCGTCGCTTCCGGCGACAGCGGGCTTTCGCGCTACATGCAGGAAATTCGCAAGTTCCCCATGCTGGAACCCGACGAAGAGTACATGCTCGCCAAGCGCTATCAGGAACACAACGACCCGGAAGCCGCCCACAAGCTGGTGACCAGCCATCTGCGCCTCGTTGCCAAGATCGCCATGGGTTATCGCGGCTACGGTCTGCCGATTGGCGAGGTCGTCTCCGAAGGCAATGTCGGCCTGATGCAGGCAGTCAAGAAATTCGATCCGGAGCGCGGTTTCCGCCTCGCCACCTATGCCATGTGGTGGATCAAGGCCTCGATCCAGGAATACGTGCTGCGCTCCTGGAGCCTGGTCAAGATGGGTACGACCGCCAACCAGAAGCGGCTGTTCTTCAACCTGCGCAAGGCAAAGAGCAAGATTCAGGCGCTGGACGACGGCGACCTCAATCCCGATCAGGTCAGGCAGATTGCCACCCAGCTCAGCGTCAGCGAGGAAGAGGTCATCTCGATGAACCGCCGCCTCGGCGGCGATGCCTCGCTCAACGCGCCGATCAAGGCGAGCGAAGGCGAAAGCGGCGAATGGCAGGACTGGCTCGTCGACGACAGCGACAATGCCGAACAGGTTCTGGTCAAGCAGGACGAACTCGAGGCCCGGCGTGAAATGCTTGCCGATGCCCTCGACGTGCTGACCGACCGCGAGAAACGGATTTTCCTGGCCCGCCGGCTTGAGGAAAACCCGATCACGCTGGAGGAACTGTCCGGTGAGTTCGACATCTCCCGCGAGCGCGTGCGCCAGATCGAGGTGCGCGCCTTCGAAAAGGTGCAGAAGGCGATGAAGCAGGCTGCCCGCGACATGGCGGATGAAAACCGCAAGGCGCTCGAAAGCCACGTAGGCTGAACCGCAAGTCACGCAAACGAAAACAGCAAAGCCCGGCTCTCAAGCCGGGCTTTTTGTTTGGAGAGCCTTCAGCCCGACGGTGATCCTGTCTACTGGACCGGCGCAAGCTCCACGGCCAGCCCGTCAACTGGTGCCACTTCCCTGATCAGGCCGGAGGCCTTCATGAAATGGCCAAACCGGTCATAGCGCCCCGTGTCGAGGGCGGCAGGCCGCTTGGCGAGCCTCGGCAGCGTGTCCAGCCAGGCGCGGCGATTGAGCTCGTTGTCGAGATCGGGGTGAGCCTTGACGAACAGGCCCCACGCCGCATCGGGATGGTTGGTCAGCCACAGGGTCGCTTCCTCGGTGACATCGAGAAAGCGGCGCAGACGCGCATCCGAAGTCCGGTCCTTGTGGGCAACCAGGATCAGTTCGTCATAGACCGGAACGCCGTTTTCCTCCGGATAGAACGCCTTGCCGGGATGCCCCTCGATATCGAGCTGGTTGAGTTCGAAATTGCGGAAGGCGCCGATCACCGCATCCACATTGCCGGTAATCAGCGATGGTGAAAGCGCGAAGTTGATGTTGACGAGCTTGACGTCGTCGAGGGACAGCCCCGCCGTCTTGAGCATTGCCCCAAGCACGGCATCCTCGAACCCGCCGACGGAAAACCCGACGGTCTTGCCCTTGAGATCGGCAATGGAGTCGATGCCCGAGGATTGCAGCACGACCAGCGAGTTGAGCGGCGTCTCGGCAAGCGTACCGACGCGCATCAGCGGCAGGCCTTCATCGATCTGCACATGCAGTTGCGGCTGATAGGAAATGGCCAGATCCGCCTGACCTGCGGCCACCAGCCTCGGCGGCGCGCTCGGATCGGCAGGCGGCACCAGTTCCACTTCCAGACCCGCTTGCTCATACATGCCCCGCTCCCTGGCGACGATCAGCGCCGCATGGTCGGGATTGACGAACCAGTCGAGCAGCACGGTCAGCTTGTCCGCCGCATTCGCAGGTAGCGACATGGCCAGCATGACCAGTGAAAAAACCAGCATTCTCAACATTCAACAGACTCCGTTCTTGGGGGAAAATCAGCCATGGGCGTGCTGCGCCCACCAGGTAAGACGATCGGAAAGCTTCACCACCGCAAACCGCAGCAGCCAGGCGCAAAAGGCGAGTACGATGAGGGCTGCGAACACCACATCCATCTGGGTGCGGGCGTTCGCCTGCAGCATGACGAAGCCCAGTCCGCCGGCAGCGCCCGCCCACTCGCCGACGACGGCGCCGATCGGTGCAATGGTGGCAGCCACCTTCAGCCCGCTCATAAGCGCCGGAAGGGCGGCCGGAAACCGCATGTAGCGAAACAGTTGCATCCGGCCTGCACCCCAGCTGTGGCCCAGATCGAGCCATGCGGAAGGGGTCTGCCTCAGCCCGTCATAGAGCGATGAAGCCACGGGGAAGAAGATGATCAGCGCCGCCATGACGATCTTCGAACCAAGGCCAAGGCCGAACCAGATCGCCAGAACGGGCGCGATGGCGAATACCGGCAGCGTTTGCGTGGTGACCACGACCGGCATCAGATAGCGGTCAAGCGCTGGAAAGCTTGCAAGCACGACGGCTACTGCAATGCCGAGCAGGCTTCCGGCGGCAAGCCCCAGCACCATCTCCTGAACGGTGATCAGCGCATTGAAGGCGATATGGGCAAACTGGTGATAGATGACGCCCGCCACGTCAACCGGACCGGGGAGCAGAAAGTCCGGCGGATCGAACAGCCACTTTGCTGCCTGCCAGACGGCTACCAGCACTGCCAGCACGCTTGTCGCATGCAGCAAGCCGGTCAGGCCGGGGCTATTTTTCTCCATCCGTCTGCCTCGCCAAAGCCTGAGCGCGCAAAAGCACCATGCCCTTGCCGGTCCGGCGGATGCCGCCACGGATCAAGACGGACGTGACGCTGGGAGATTGAGCAGAAAGGCCGGTCAGCCCTGGCTTCTCCATCCCTTCGCCGGCATTACCCGGATCAGGTTTCCGATCCCGCCAGCCGTCAGCGGCAAAAAGCCGCCCGCTGCAGGATCAAGGGTTCAGCGTCAACTGTCTCAGCCCGTAAGAGCACCCCTTGGAGTCGTCATCTGGATACAGCAAGGCATATGGCCGCGCAAGCAGGTTGATGGCGCGAGGGAACGGCTCTGTTCGCTAGCGGGTTAGCGGTTGCGCCAGTCCGCGAGGGCCTCGGAAAAGACCTTCTTGCCTTCCGGGCCTTTTTCCAGCGTCACCAGTCCGCGCCGGCCGGTAAGATAGGTAATCGGAACATCGATCCAGTTCGCCGTCTCCAGCAGCGCCAGATTGGTCTGCTGCGCCTGTTCCAGATTGTTGAGCGCAATCAGGAAGAACCCGGCATCGATACGCGCCGGCACGCCGACGAGGCTCTCACCGCGCGCCTGTTCCGTCGACTTCATGACGAAGCGGGAAATCTGGTCGATATTGCCACCGGAAAACCCGGGCGGCACTGTGAAGAACAGTTCGATGATGTGGCTCGCCGGAAGGGCTGCATCCACATTGCGCTTGATGGTCAGGTTGAGTTGGAGCCCGCGGGCAGGAACCTCCATCACACCCTTGATCACCGCTTCCGGTGCCGATCCGTCCTCCGGCGGCTCGTTTGCCAGCGTCCAGGAAATCGCGCCGTCATCACGGCTGGCGCCGTTCGTGCCGAACCCTTCTTCGTAAAGGAAGGCCTTTTCCCCGGCCAGCAGGGCCGGCTGCTCGGTGGAGTCGGAAATGCCCGGCAGCTGAGTTGTCCCGCTCTCCGCGGTCTCGCTTCCGCTTTCAGTAGTGCCCGCAGCCGGTTCGCCCGGGTTTTCCTCCGATGCAGCCGCATCGCCGCCATCGGCAGGCTCGACAAGCTGCACCGGCTCATCGGCTTCCACCACCGGCGTCTGTTCAGGTTCGGATGGCGTCACATCGCGGACAGCCGTCTGCTCGGATGGCTCGGTGGTCGACTCTGGCGCAGGCTCCGTGTTTGCGGAAGCCTGCCCGGAATCCCCATTTCCAAGCCGTGAAGCATCCTTTTCCGGTTCGCTCTGGCTGGCCGGGCTTTCCGCCTGCTGCTGCTCCTGCGGCGCCGAAGCACCACTGCCGGCATCTCCGCCGGTCACATCCTCGATCAGTGCGGACACGGCGTTGACCGCCTTGCCGCCGGCCTCTTTCAGATCGTCCTGATAATAATAGGCGCCCGCGCCTGCGGCACCCACCAGCAGAACAGCGGCAAGCCAGCCGATTGCCTTGCCGGCACCGGACTTGCGCCGCGGCGGCGGAACGGGGCGCGAAGCCATCGGTTCGCTCTCAAGCGCCGGATCACCTTCCAGCTCTGAAACATAATCCGGTTGACCGACAGGCGGCTCCGGCGCACTCACGCTGATCGGACGCTCTATCGGCCGGGGCGAGGGCTGAGGTTCAGGCAGACGTTCGATGTCAGCCGGCTGACTGACAGGTTCCGGAATGGGTGGAACAGCGGCGGTTGAGAATTGTCCGCTGCCGGCAGCATCCTCGAATGGCGTCACATCCACCGGCTGCTGCAGTGTAGCGGAAACTTCGGGTGCCATTTTCGTCTGCGGCTGTGCTTCGAAAACGGGCGGTGCCGGCTCTTCGGGAATCAGCACCTCAGGCTCAGCCTGGGGAACTGGCGGGGGCGCTATTGGCGTTGCTTCAGGCACAGGCTGAGGGATTACGGTTTCCTCAACCATTGCCGCCGGTTCTTCCGCCATGGAAACCGGCGCTTCATCCACCGGTTCGCCAGCTTCCTCCACCATCTTGCGCAGCCGTTCCTGATCGGTCTTGGAACGCGGCGGGCTACCGGCTAGCAGCGCGATGGCCTGCTCCTTCCATTCCTGGGTCTTCTCGAACCCCGGAATGCCGATCTTCTCGGTCAGCGTCGCAAGCTCGCCATCGGACATGGCGGCAATCTGGCTGACCGTGGTAATACCTTCAGCGGCAAGATGCTGCAGTGTCTTGTCGCCGATTCCGTCGATCAGGATCGGCGTGTCGGCAGCTTCCGGCAACACGGAAGTCAGGCCAGCCTGGGGTGCTGCCGGCACGGGCTCGGGAGCGGGCAGAGCTTCCTCAATGACGGGCGGCGGGGAAACATCAGCGCTCGCCAGCTCATCCGCCTCCACCTGCCGGATGGCGCCTTCAAGCTGCTGCAACTGGGCGGCAATGGCTGCTTCCGCAGGCATCGGGTCCATGGCCCTGAGCTTGCGGTCGATTGTATCGCGTGCCTTCTGGTAGATCACCTGCCGGTTCGCGGCGGTGTTCTCAGCCAGCGCCGAAACCGCCTTGGCGATAATCGAAACGTAGTCAGCCATGAACCCTTTCCGCAACTCCTCCGGTTTTCCGCCCGGTTCTCCCGTTCAGGATGCGCGAGACACCGCCACCTCTTTTAGTCGTGAAAAGGGTCTTGAACAAGTATGGTGTCCTCACGCTCCGGGCTTGTGGAAAGCAAGGCCACCGGCGCCTCGATCAATTCCTCGATCTGGCGCACATACTTGACAGCCTGCGCGGGAAGATCGCCCCAGTGGCGCGCGCCTACCGTCGTATCCTTCCAGCCTTCCAGCGTCTCGTAGACCGGCACGACCCGCGCCTGCGCTCCCTGCGAAGCAGGCAGATAGTCGATCCGCTTGCCGTCGAGCTCATAGCCGACACAGACCTTGATTTCGTCGAGCCCGTCCAGCACGTCCAGCTTGGTCAGCGCGATGCCCGTAATGCCGTTGACCGCCACCGCCTGACGCACCAGCACCGCATCGAACCAGCCGCAACGCCGCTTGCGGCCTGTAACGGTACCGAATTCATGCCCCTTCTCGCCGAGAAACTGGCCGATCTCGTTTTTCTGCTCGGTGGGAAACGGGCCTTCGCCCACCCGTGTGGTGTAGGCCTTGGTAATTCCCAGCACATAGCCAACCGCACCCGGCCCCATGCCGGAACCGGCCGCCGCCTGGCCTGCAACCGTGTTCGACGAGGTCACGAACGGATAGGTGCCATGGTCTATGTCGAGAAGTGTACCCTGCGCACCTTCGAACAACGTGCGTTTGCCTTCCCGCTTCATTTGGTCAAGCAGCCGCCACACCGGCTCGATGAACGGTACCAGCGTGTCGGCTACGGCGGTCAGTTCCTCGAATATCGCCTGATGGGACACCTCGGACTGGCCGAGGCCACGCCGCAGCGCATTGTGGTGGGTCAGCAGGCGGTCGATCTTGGCAGGCAGCGTTTCCTTGTTGGCCAGATCGAGCATCCGGATTGCCCGTCGCCCGACCTTGTCCTCATAGGCTGGCCCGATGCCGCGCCGGGTCGTGCCGATCCTGGTGCCCGAGTTCGAGGCCGCATCCTCGCGCAGTCCGTCGAGTTCGCGGTGGAGGGAGAGAATGAGCGTCGCGTTTTCCGCAATGCGCAGGTTTTCGGGGCTAACGGCAACACCCTGCTCCCCGAGCCGCTGCATCTCGGCAACCAGCGCATGCGGATCGATCACCACGCCATTGCCGATGATCGCGAGCTTGCCAGGCCGTACGACACCGGAAGGAAGCAGGCTCAGCTTGTAGCTGATTCCGTCGATGACCAGCGTATGTCCGGCATTGTGGCCACCCTGAAAGCGCACAACGACATCGGCCCGCTCCGACAGCCAGTCGACGATCTTGCCCTTGCCCTCGTCTCCCCATTGCGAGCCGACGACCACCACATTTCCCATGACCCTTGCTCCTTCGCATCACGTTTCAGGCCGCCGGAAAAAAAGCTTCCGCCAGCAGGGGACAGACCCCAGGAAATTTTCTGCAATGCTCGGGAAAACCGGATAGCCACCCACCACCCGCCGGATTGCGGTTGTTATTAGTATGAATCTGGTTCAAACATCAAGGGTAGCACCGGGCCCGATCGCCCGGTTTCATTTCACAACGGTACTTCCATCTCCGACACCGATGCGCCTGTTTCAATGGCTTTACAGCCAGCCCTATCTTCTGCTGTTGCTCACTCCGGTCTTCTGGGGCGGCAACGCCGTGGCAGGCAAGCTGGCGGTTGGTCACATATCGCCGTTTCTGCTGACCACCATGCGCTGGGGTGCTGCTGTCGCCATTGTCATTGTCTTTGCCCTGCCCCACCTCAGGCGCGATCTGCCGGCCATCCGCCACCGGCTGGCCTTTCTGGCCATGCTCGGCGCCACCGGCTTCACCCTGTTCAACGTTTTGTTGTACTCCTCGCTGATCTACACGACGGCAATCAACGTCGCGATCATCCAGGCTTCCATGCCGCTTGTCGTGTTCCTGCTCAACTTCCTGCTGTTCGGCCAGCGTGCCACAAGCCTGCAACTGGCGGGCTTCGGTCTGACGCTGGTCGGCGTCGGCATCATCGCATCGGGTGGAAGCCTGGAAGTCCTGACAAGCCTCGCCTTCAATTTCGGCGACGTGCTGATTTTGATCGCGGCCTTCGCCTATGGCATCTACTCGGTTCTGCTCCGGCAGAAGCCGGAGATGCACTGGCTCAGCTTCATCACCATCCTCGGTGCATCGGCCTGTCTGGCCTCCTTGCCCTTCTCCGCCTACGAGATCGCAACCGGCGCCGTCATCTGGCCGGACCTGCTGGGATGGGGCGTCGTGTTCTTCACCGCCTTCTTCCCCTCGATCCTCAGTCAGGTCTTCTGGATGCGCGGGCTGGAACTGATCGGTTCCAATCGTGGCGGCATCTTCATGAATCTCGTTCCGGTTTTCGGCGCCTTGCTGGCGATCGCCATTCTCGGCGAGCGCTTACACCTCTACCACGCCATTGCGCTTGTCCTGGTTGTCGGCGGCGTCTGGCTGTCCCAGCGCCGCCGAAGAACCGCAATCGCTCAATAAGCGGGTTCAGCCGACATCGAATTCCAGCGCATTGGCGCGCTGGAACAGCCCGGTTTCGAGCAACTTCGCCAGCACACCCTCCGGCACCGGCTGGTCGATATAAAGCAGCGCGATCGCGTCGCCCCCCGGTCTGTTTCGCCCGAGCTGGAAATTCGCGATGTTGACGCCCGCCTGACCGAAGACCGTTCCCAGCGTGCCGATGATGCCCGGCACGTCGTGGTTGGTTGTGTAGATCATGTAGCGGCCGATCTCGGCATCGAGGTTGATGCCCTTGATCTGGATGAAACGCGGCTTGCCGTCGGAAAACACGGTGCCGGCGACGGAACGCTCCTGCTTCTCGGTGATGATGCGCAGCTTGATGTAGCTGTCGAACACACCCGATTTGTCCTGCACGGTTTCCGAAATCTGGATACCGCGCTCCTTGGCCATTACCGGCGCGGAGACCATGTTGACATCCTGCACCTGGCTCTTGATCAGGCCGGCAATCGCGGCTGCCGTCATCGCCTTGATGTTCATCTTTGCAACACCGCCGTCATAGGTGATTTCCACCTTCTTGATCGGCTCTTCGGTCACCTGTCCGACAAACGCGCCAAGATGCTGCGCAAGCTTGACGAATGGCGTCAGCTTGGGCGCTTCCTCCGCCGTGATAGAGGGCATGTTGAGCGCATTGGAAACCGCACCCTTAATCAGATAGTCCGACATCTGCTCGGCAACCTGCAGCGCGACATTTTCCTGTGCCTCGGTCGTGGAGGCGCCCAGATGCGGTGTGCAGATGACATTCTCAAGACCGAACAGCGGGCTGTTGACCGCCGGCTCCTCGGCAAAGACGTCGAAGGCTGCACCTGCCACCTTCCCCGCCTTGATCGCCTCGGCAAGCGCTGCCTCGTCGACCAGTCCGCCGCGCGCGCAGTTGATGATCCGCACGCCCGGTTTCAATTTGGCGATCGCATCGGCGCTCAGGATGTTGCGGGTCTTGTCGGTCAGCGGCACGTGCAGGGTGATGAAATCGGAGCGCTCGAAAAGCTCGTCCAGTTCTACCTTCTCGACACCGATGGCCGACGCCTTGTCGTGGGAGAGGAACGGATCATAGGCGATGACCCGCATCTTCAGCCCCTGCGCACGCTCGATGACGATCCTGCCGATATTGCCGGCGCCGATCACACCCAGCGTTTTGGCGGTGATCTCGACACCCATGAAGCGGGATTTTTCCCACTTGCCGGCCTGGGTGGAAATGTCGGCTGCAGGAATTTGCCGCGCCAGGGCCAGCATCAGCGAAACCGCGTGCTCTGCCGTGGTGATCGAGTTGCCGAAAGGCGTGTTCATCACGACGATACCCTTGCGCGAAGCGGCAGGAATATCGACATTGTCGACGCCGATGCCTGCCCGGCCCACCACCTTCAACCGGCCGGCCGCATCGATCAGCTTTTCGGTGACCTTGGTTGCCGAACGGATCGCCAGGCCATCGTAATTGCCGATGATTTCCAGCATCTTCTCCTTGTCCTTGCCGACCTGCGGCATGTAGTCGACCTCGATGCCGGCACGGCGGAAGATGTCGACGGCGGTTTCGGACAGCTTGTCGGATACGAGTACACGGGGTGCCATTACACTCTCCTTGATGGATGCGGCGCCTGCACTCCTGCTGGCCTGCCGCGAAAAACAATGTCGGGAAGCACCGGCCGCAACGGCCGGGATCGGGGATCAGGCAGCAGCCTTCAGGCCGCGCAGCGCGGTTTCGAACGCCCATTGAAGCCAGGGCAGCAAGCCCTCCACATCGGTGCGCTCGACCGTTGCGCCGGTCCATATCCTGAGGCCCGGCGGGGCATCGCGATAGGCGCCGATATCGAGGGCAACACCCGCTTCTCCAAGTGCGGAAACCATCGACTTGGCGAAGGCGGCCTGTTCGTCCTCACCCAGTGCCAACACTCTTGGATCGGTGATCTTCAGGCACACGGAGGTGTTGGAGCGCGTTTCGGGAACCACCGCCAGAAAGTCGAGCCATGCCGAACGCTCGACGAAATCGCGCAGGGCGGCAAAGTTGTCGTTCGCCCGGCCGATCAGGGCGGAAAGTCCACCCAGGGACTTCGCCCAGTAAAGCGCATCGAGATAATCCTCGACGCAGAGCATGGAGGGCGTGTTGATCGTCTCGCCCTTGAAAATGCCCTCGATCAGCTTGCCGCCTTTGGTCATGCGGAAGATCTTCGGCAGCGGCCAGGCGGGCGTATAGGTTTCCAGCCGCTCGACCGCGCGCGGCGACAGGATGAGAATGCCGTGCGCGCCCTCTCCGCCCAGCACTTTCTGCCAGGAAAAGGTCACCACATCGAGCTTGCTGTAATCGAGTTTCTGGGCAAAGGCTGCCGACGTGGCGTCGCAAATAGTCAGTCCTTCGCGCTCTGCCGGGATGAACCCGCCATCGGGAACCCGTACGCCGGAAGTCGTGCCATTCCAGGTGAAGACCACATCGCGGCTGAAATCCACATCGGAAAGATCGGGCAGTTCGCCATAGGGCGCTTCGAAAACCCGCACATCGGGCAGCTTCAGCTGCTTGGCGACATCGGTGACCCAGCCCTTGCCAAAACTCTCCCAGGCAAGCATGTCGACGCCGCGCTCGCCCAGAAGCGACCACAGTGCCATCTCCACGGCGCCGGTGTCGGACGCAGGCACGATGCCTATCCGGTGGCTTTCGGGAACCTCAAGAACCTCGCGCGTCAGCCTGATGGCCTCGGCAAGCTTGGCCTTGCCTTCCTTGGAGCGGTGCGAGCGGCCCAGCAAGGCGTCGTTGAGCGCTTCAGGCGACCAGCCAGGGCGCTTGGTACAAGGTCCGGATGAAAAACGGGGATTGGCCGGGCGCATTGCCGGCATCGGTATCGGAGACATGGTCTACCCTTCCAGATAGTGAGCCCCTCGTTGGGGAGGGGTGGCCCACTGGCGGAATTAGACAAGGATGTGTCGCATGTCAATCGGTAAGATAGGCAGGTTGAATTTGCCGCATCCGGATTGTTCAGACTGCCGATCGTCCCCCCGCCTGAACGCCTCTGCGAGAACAAAAAAAGCGGCTCAAAACGAGCCGCTCCTTGCATGCATGCCTGCTGGCGGAGTGGGTCAGAGGTCCCAGCGCAGCCCGAACTTTACCCGGTGTGTTCTTAAGCCGTCGGTATTGTTGCCGCCGCCAATTGCCGGCCCGTCGCCGATGTTGAGGTAATGATAGGCAAAATCGAGCTTCGTATTCGGGGTGATGTCGACAGCCGCCCCCGCGGTAAAGCCGTAGGAGAGCAC
The DNA here is from genome assembly GCA_023954255.1 of Phyllobacteriaceae bacterium. GTDB lineage: Bacteria > Pseudomonadota > Alphaproteobacteria > Rhizobiales > Rhizobiaceae > Salaquimonas. The sequence goes on from JAMLIH010000004.1 coordinate 24,718, forward strand.
CCAGACGTCCCGTTCCTCGTCCACGACCACCGCAGTGGCCTGCTCGCCAGTTTCTCCCGGTGGAATAAGGCAGTATATGCTCGGCGTCGGGTTGCAGATCTGGGTGCGTTTTTCACTGCTTCTGATGTTGGCAGCTCCCAGTCCAATGCCGGCATAGGGTGTAAAGGCGCCGAACCGGCCGAGATCGAAATAGGCGTTGCCCATGACGTTGGTGATACTGGTGGAAGTTTCGATGACTTCATCTCCGTCCACCTTCACATAGGCCATCAGGTTTTCATCGACACCATCGAACAGTACGGAATTGGTGCCGTTTTCACTGGCCTCGAGGACATGCTCCAGGGAGATATCCCAACGCAGGTTTTGGGTGACGTACTGGCCGAAACCAGCAGAAATCCCGATTGCGTCCTCGTAGTCGAAAGAGAACAGGTCGCCGCTGTCACTGTCGTAGTCATAGCCGCTTTCCTGCCTGCCGGCGAAATTGTAGCTGATGTCACCCCGCAGATACCAGTTGCCGTGGGGCACCACCCGCTGTGCGCTGCTGCCATCCTGTACCGCTTGACCGGCTTGCGCAGGAAAAGCCGTTCCGCATAGGCCGCAAAATGTAAGATATATTACAAAGCGCGAGTTTCTCACGATAAGCACCCCAAGGTTGTATATCCAGACGAGAAAAAGCCCGGCTTGAGCCGGGCTTTTAAAAACCTTAGTTGAAGGTCCAGCGAATGCCGGCGCGTACAGTGTGGATCTTGATGTCGCCATCGAAACCCTGCTGGCCGGAGTTGGCATTGCCGCTCTCGAAGTTGAACATGTGGCCGCCTTCGATGTGCTTGAAGGTATAACCGGCATCCAGCTTCATGTTCGCCGTCAGATCGTAGGACACACCGGCATGCAGCGCATAGGCAAAGCGCCATTCGCCATTGCCGTCATGTTCGGAGTCGCCTGGCGAACCGGTACAGTCGCCGGATACGCAGATCTCGTTGTTGTCGATATCGCTCCAGTGCACCACGGCACCGCCGATACCGGCACCGGCATAGGGTGTGAAGCCGGCGAAGTTGCCGAGATCGACATAGGCGTTTGCCATCAGCGTGGTTACCGCCAGCTCACCGGTATCTTCGTAATTACAGGTTCCGCTGACACCGCACGCAACGCCGTGGGCAGAAGAGCCGTCGAAGTCGGCCCAGAAGTGATGATCCACGGTAACGTCGAAGCGGAAGTAGTCGGTGGCCTGATAGCCGATACCGCCTCCGAGCATCCAGCTTTCGCCGAGGTCGTATTCCTCGAAATCGCCGGTAAGCGTTGCGGAACCCTGATAGTATTCCACACCGTCCACGGCCACGTGCGAGTAACCGGCATCGCCCCGCAGATACCAGCCGCCGATGGCGATGGTGCGGACTTCCGGAACCACCTCAACGACGGGAGGCGGGATCAGATCTGCTGCATTCGCAAATGCCGAAGTGGCGAGCAGACCTGCCGTAAAAATCGAAAATTTGAAAATGCTGCGCATGACTAGCATCCTTCCTGCTTGCGCCGACAAAACGGCAGATGACTTCAATGTCAGGCTGGAAGATCGCGCAGAAAGGTTAAGGCGTGCTTAACCGTACTCGTTAAGGTTAAAAAAAATGGTTAACACAAATTAACCACGAAATATCCTTGGCGCACAAAAGCAAACCGGCCCCCGAGGCCGGTTTATCTTGCAGGCAAGACCGCGCTTTTCTGGATCAAAAGGAAGTTGTGGCAGCCAATATGCCTAAGCGGCGCATTTGGAGACTGTTTCCGCCAGTCCGTTGACGATCTTCCTGACCATTGCCTTGTCGTCGCCTTCAGCCATGATACGGATCAGCGGCTCGGTGCCGGAGGGGCGGATGACGAGCCGGCCAGAATTGCCAAGCATGGACCTCGCGTCCTCGATGGCATCCTTGACCTGCTTTTCCTCCAGCGGCAGCCCGTTGGTATAGCGTACGTTCTTGAGAATTTGCGGCACCGGCTCGAACTTGCGGCCAACCTCGCTCGCCCGCCGGTCGGTCGCACGCATCACCGCCATGACCTGCAGCGCCGCGATCAGTCCGTCGCCGGTAGTGGTGAAATCGGACATCACCACATGGCCGGACTGTTCACCGCCAAGATTGTAGCCATGTTCGCGCATGTGCATCACCACATGGCGGTCGCCAACCGGCGTGCGGGCAAGGGTCAGCCCCATGCCGCCGAGAAACCGTTCCAGTCCGAGATTGGACATGATGGTTGCAACCACACCGCCACCGGCCAGCATCGACTTCGAGTGCCAGTATTCTCCGATCAGGGCCAGGATCTGGTCGCCGTCGATTTCATTGGCATTCTCGTCGACGATGATCACCCGGTCGGCATCACCATCGAGCGCGATGCCGATATCGGCACGGGTTTCATGCACCTTGCGGCGCAGTTCGGCCGTATCCGTCGAACCGCAATCGCGGTTGATGTTGAAGCCGTTCGGTTCGTTGCCGATCGTCACCACTTCAGCGCCAAGCTCCCAGAGCGCTTCCGGCGCCACCTTGTAGGCAGCACCGTTGGCGGTGTCGATGACTACCCTGATTCCCTCCAGCGAAAGGGAACGCGGCAGCGTGCGCTTGGCAAATTCGATATAGCGGTCGCGAACCCCGTCGACACGGGTTGCCCGGCCAAGCTCGGTGGAACCGGCAAGATCGCCGCTCAAATCCTGATCCATCAGAGATTCGATCTGCGCTTCCAGTTCGTCCGACAGCTTGAAACCTTCCGGCCCGAACAGCTTGATGCCGTTATCCTGAAACCCGTTATGGGAGGCCGAGATCATGACCCCGATGTCGGCGCGTACCGAACGGGTCAGCATGGCAACAGCCGGTGTCGGCACCGGCCCCAGAAGGAAGACATCCATTCCTGCCGAGGTGAAACCGGCGACCAGCGCATTTTCGATCATGTAGCCCGAAAGGCGGGTATCCTTGCCGATCACCACCCGGTGGCGGTGTTCACCCCTGCGAAAGGCGACCCCGGCCGCCATGCCCACCTTCATCGCGATTTCCGCGGTCATGGGATAGGTATTGGCCGTTCCGCGAATTCCGTCCGTCCCGAAATACTTGGTACTCATGCGATGTCCCGTTCCGGCCTGATATGGCCCTACCCTACCCGGATCACCCCGCGCTTCGGCGGAAACTGCGAAGTGACTTGCTCATCCGAACTGCTCTAGCCGATTTCCCGCTCCCGATTGCTTCACAGTTTGTATCCAAAAGCAATAATCGCGGAACGCCAGCATGCCCACATCCGGGGCGGATTTTAGTCCTCGCGGCAAACTACGGCAATTCGCTGACCAAATTGTCGAGCGACAGGGTTAACGCAGCGGTAAGTTAATGATCCATGAAAAAAGGGGCCGAAGCCCCTTTTTGAAGTTCGATGGATCTGGCCGGCCGGCTGAAACTATTGCGGTTGCGGTTCCAGATCGCCGGCCTCGTCGCCTTTCGAGCCGCGCGATTTCTTGCCGGCCGAGGGCACTGCCCCGCCACGTGCCGGCGGCGTATCATCGCCCTGGTCGCGGCGCGGAGGCTTGCCGGAAAGCAGATCGGCGATCTCCTCGCCGGTCAGCGTTTCATATTCCAGCAGCCCCTGAGACAGCGTCTCCCAGTCCTTCTTCTTTTTCTTCAGGATTCTGGTCGCCGTATCATAGGCCTCGTCGATCAGCCTGCGGATTTCCGCATCGATCGTCTGGGCCGTCGCTTCCGAAACATTCTTGGATTGCGCAACCGAGTGACCGAGGAAGACCTCCTGCTGGTTCTCGCCATAGGAAACCTGGCCGAGCTTGTCGGAAAAGCCCCATTGGGTCACCATCGCCCGGGCAAGCTTGGTCGCCTGCTCGATGTCGGAGGAAGCGCCGGAAGTGATGTTCTCCTTGCCGAACTTCTGCTCCTCGGCAACGCGCCCGCCCATCATGATCGCAAGCCGCGACACCATCCACTTGTAGCTCATGGAATAACGGTCGCCTTCGGGCAATTGCATCACCATGCCAAGCGCACGGCCACGCGGGATGATCGTCGCCTTGTGCACCGGATCGGCCGAGGGAACGTTGAGCGCGACGATGGCGTGACCCGATTCGTGATAGGCCGTCAGTTCCTTTTCCTGCTGGGTCATGGCGGTCGACTTGCGTTCCGCCCCCATCATCACCTTGTCCTTGGCATCCTCGAACTCGGCCATGGTAACCAGCCGCTTGTTGCGGCGGGCGGCAAGCAGGGCTGCCTCGTTGACCAGGTTCATCAGGTCGGCGCCGGAAAAGCCCGGCGTGCCGCGTGCCAGCACACGCAAGTCCACATTGGGTGCCAGCGGCACCTTGCGGGCATGTACCTGGAGAATTTTTTCGCGGCCGTTGACATCAGGGTTGGGTACCGTGACCTCGCGGTCGAAACGGCCAGGGCGCAGTAGCGCAGGGTCGAGCACGTCGGGCCGGTTTGTCGCGGCGATCAGGATGATGCCCTCATTGGCCTCGAAACCGTCCATCTCGACCAGCAACTGGTTGAGCGTCTGTTCGCGTTCGTCATTGCCACCGCCAAGGCCGGCGCCACGATGGCGGCCCACCGCATCGATCTCGTCGATGAAGATGATGCAGGGCGCATTCTTCTTCGCCTGCTCGAACATGTCGCGCACCCGGCTGGCGCCGACACCGACGAACATTTCAACGAAGTCCGAACCCGAGATGGTGAAGAACGGCACATTGGCTTCCCCGGCAACTGCACGGGCAAGCAACGTCTTGCCGGTTCCGGGCGGGCCGACAAGCAGCACGCCATGGGGTATCTTCGCGCCCAGTCGCTGGAACTTCTGCGGGCTGCGCAGGAATTCGACGATTTCTTCAAGGTCCTGCTTGGCCTCGTCGACACCGGCAACATCCTCGAAGGTCACACGCCCCTGCGCCTCGTTAAGCAGCTTGGCCTTGGATTTGCCGAAGCCCATCGCCTTGCCGGAGGAACCCTGCATCTGGCGCATGAAGAAAATCCATACACCGAGGATAATGAACATCGGCAGCCAGGTTACCAGGAAGGAACCGAGTGCAGATCCTTCCGACGGCGGGGCGGCATTGATCAGAACGCCTTTTTCTTCCAGCTTCGACACCAGATTGGGGTCTTCCGGCGCATAGGTTTCAAACCGGCCGGAATTGTCGCTGTAGGTACCGACGATCTGCTGGCCGGAAATGGTCACCGACCGCACCTTGCCTTCACTGACATCCTGCATGAATTGCGAATAGGCCACATCGCGCGAACTGGTGCGCTGCTGCGGGCTCTGAAACAGGTTGAAGAGTGCAATCAGCAGGACCGCGATGATGGCCCAAAGGGCGAGATTTCTGAAATTGGAGTTCATGTCGCTTCCCGTTAGCCGCTGCGAATCTCAACTCTCCGCGCGGTAGCCAAAAGGTGTCAGTGACCAAAATAGGTAGGAATTGGTGCAAAGCCAAGGCGGAGCCGGCAATTTACATGGACAAGGTGCGGAAATCATCCGAATCATCACGCTATGGTGAATTTGACGCAGCCCTGGCAGCCGTCTCAGGGCTGAAGACTGGCCGATGCGTGGCTGTCGAGCGAACGCACCCAGTCCTTGAGTGCAATATCCGTGTCCGGGCAGAAATGCTCGATTGCCACCGGCGCCAGGCGCACTTCCAGGCCACGCGGCAGGTTGCCGCTTTCCACCATCGGCAGCCGAGGCAGGGCGTGGTCGGTCTCCTGGGTATGGACAACCGGCGTTGAAAACAGCGCCCGCCGTAGGGAAACCTTGTAGCGCCCGCCCCTTGCCGCCTCGTATTCGGCAATTTGCTGACGGCCTGCCGGTTCGATAAAAATCGTCGCCGAGGTTCCGTTGGTGATGTGCAGGCGCCCGTCCCACAGGGCTGCCTCTCCCGGCTCGAGCAGAAGCGAGCCCAGATTTCGCCGTTCGCGCATGAAAACCAGATGGCTGGCCGAACGCCGTGGCTTGGCGCCCTTTTCAGCCTGGGCGCGGCAGCCGATAACGGCACCGCCCAGCGTCACCGAAGGATCCTTGCCGCCCGGCCGGATCGCCCTGAAGCCCGCAATCATTTCCCGCACCGGTACAAGCCGCCGCCTTGGCACCAGATGGCTTTGGCCGCCGGCGACCGCAATCATCACCTGAATGGCAAGCTCGATGACCGGATGGTTCATCACCTTGCCGCCCGCCGGCAGTGCCAGCCGGAAAACCGGGCCGGGCTCCACGGCGGCATGTTCCTTCAGATAACGCGCCGCATCTTCCGCCTGACAGCGGCGCAGCCTTGCCGACAGATTTCCGAGCCGCAGCAGCCGCCCGGAAAGTTCCATGTCCTTTTCCAGCATCCGCCGGACGCGGACGCGTTCATAGGTCTCGTCGAAATTGCTTGGGTCCTCGATCCAGGCCTGGCCGAGATCGGTCAGCATGGCGCGCAGGCTCTGGCGGCTGAACTCGAGCAAGGGGCGCACGATGCTCGTGCCGCTCATCATTGTCGTCACGCGTGCCATGGCTGCAAGCCCGCGGCCGTCGCCTGCCCCGTTTTCCGCCGAGCGAACCGCCCGCATGAAGATCGTTTCTGCCTGGTCGTCCCGTGTATGCCCGGTCAGAACGGTCACCGCACCGATGTCCTGGGCGAAATCGTCGAGCAGCGTGTAGCGCGACAGACGCGCCGCTTCCTGAATGCCGAAGGCTGGTTTTGCCCCATCCCATGCAAGCGTCAGATGGGGAACACCCATCCCGGCGCAAACACCGGCGACGAAGGCAGCCTCGGCGGCGGCCTCCGGCCGCAGGCCGTGATCGATAGTGACTGCATGAAGATCGGCACCATGTTTTTGCGCCCAGACATGGGCGAACTGCAGCAGCGCCATGGAATCGCTGCCGCCGGAAACCGCGACGATTACCGGGGCTTCGGTCGAGATGCCCTCGAACAGGTGGTCGGAATAGGTTGCGATGGCTGCGGTCACGGTATTTCGCGGCTCGGGGAACGGATCATTCGCTTGTTATCCGTTCTTGCACTTTGCAGCCTGCTGTTCAATCGCCACGCGCTTGCGCACCGCATTGGACATCTGCGGATATTTCTTCGGCACTTCCGCATAGGTGGCGCAGGCCAGTTCCCGCTGCTCGAGACCCGCAAGTGACACGCCGAGCTTCAGCAGGTTTTGCGCTGCAAGCGGTGCCTGCGGATAGGCCTTGTGATTTTCCAGGAACACCCGTGCGGCATCCTCGTATTTTCCCTGGGAGAACAGGCTCTCCCCGAGCCAGAACGCCGCGTCGGAAGTCTTCGCATCGCCATCGAAATCGGCCATGAAGGAACGGAAGACCGCTTCAGCCTGTTCGTATTCTCCCGCCTGCACATATTGGTAGCCGAGATTGAAGCGCTCGTCCGGGCCGTCGGGCAGCGTTTCCGCCGACAGCGAGCTTTGTTGACCCGGCTGGGTAAGGTCGATCGGCTTGCCGACATTGGAGTCGACCAGATTGCCGTTCGCATCGAATGTCAGCGTGCCCAGGGAAGCCGGAGGCTCGCCTATTGCCGGGCCGGCATCGCTGTTTTGCTCGATCAGGTCGGTCAGTGTCTTGCGCGTACCGGATCCGTCTGATTCTCCGTTGTCACCAGTGGCAGAATCAGACGGTTCGGACTTTCCCAGGCTGTTTTCTCCCGGGTTCTTCTTCGTTGCGCTGGCACCGCCGGACGCATCGCTGCGGTCTTCCAGCTCCTGGAAACGGAACTCGTTGTCCTCCTGCATCTTGCGGAGTTGCTCCTGCAATTGCAGCAGTTGGAAGTTCATTTCCTCGACCTGGCCGTTCAGCACGCGAACCTGCTCTTCAAGCTGGTTGATGCGGAAAGCCGCGTCCGAAGCCTGGGCCGTGATGATCGGTTCTCCGGCTGCAGCCGGAGACGCAGGGCTGCCGAGCGCGGCACCCGGCACCGGATTGCCGTAACCTGCTGCGCCTGCCTTTTCGCTGCCGCGCATTTCAAGCCGCTGCAACCAGTTTGCTGCCGGCTTTCCTTCCGGCGTGGCGGCGACTGCCAGCCCCGGAAATCCCGCCGGCAAGACAAGGCTGGCGCAAAACAGGGCCATCCTCAAACTCGTCGAATGTTTCATAAAGTTTCCCTCAATGTCTCAACTTCGCCGGGCGCTTTCCGGCACAGCAAATCTGCACGGCTTGGCGCGATCATACAATAGCGCCAAACACGACAGAATTTTGTTTCCCAAAGGGCTAATTTCAGGCGCGGCGAGCCCGCCGCAACCATGGTTAACGGCAGAGCCGTGCCGTCATCTCGCAATGAACCTGATTGGTCCCGTTGTCGAGGTAATAGCAAGCAGGCGGTTCCGTGCTGACGCCGGGTCCGCCCAGTTGCGCCCCTACCTGTGCGAGCGAGTTGGCAAGGGCGCCGGCGGCAAGCTGCTGGGCCTGTTCGCTGCTGTTGCCGGTCGCTTTTGAACGGTAGCTGTAACAGGTTCCGCCGATGACGGGCGTCGATGGCAAAACCGGCTGGACAGGCTGAACCGGAGCCTGGGGCGGCGCCGGAATGGCCGGCGTGGTGCAGAATGACGCCTGAACCGTGCAGCGGGCACTGGTTCCCGACATGGCCGCAGGCACGCAGGCGACGCTGTTGTAGTCGGCACTCATCGCAGCCTGCTGACCGGCACTGCGGCGGATCGACTGGCGTGCCTTCTGACGCGCCATGAAACTGGCAACCTGAAGATTGGGGCCGATGGCGGTTTCCTCCAGCACGGCGCAGGCAGCAAGCGCATTGTGGCCGCCAAGTGCCGTAGCTGCAGCGGCAAGGCAGGCTGCTGCGAGCACCTGCCTCCTGAAACTGGTAGTAAGCATGACTGATGTCCTCCCGGTTGGCTCCGCCCCTGCTGTTGCGCGCACCTAGCAAAATTATCGCGCAGGCCTCTTCGCCAGTCAAATACCCACTATCGCACCATGATCGACATCGTGGCCTGCATCTTGGCGATGAGGCTTTCCTCGTCTGCCCACAACTCGCCTTCGCAGACCGTCAGCATCTTGCCCGCCTTCAGCACCCGGCCAACGGCGATGAACCGTTCGCCTTTAGCGGGCCTGAGGAAATTGACCTTGAATTCCGCAGTCAGCACATCGGCGCCGGCGGGCGCAAGGCTCAATGCGGCATAGCCACAGGCACTGTCCAGGATGGAAGTACCCACGCCGGCATGGATGAAACCGTGCTGCTGCAACAGCCCCTCGCCACGGCCGTATTCGATGCGCACCATGCCCGGTTCAACCGAGGTGATTTTCGCGCCCAAAGTTGCCATGAAGCTCTGGCGGCCGAAACTTTCCCGTATGGTTTCGGCGAAATCCGGATTTCTCGATTCCAACACTGCTCCTCCCTGCGACAAGACTCACTCCGGATATCAAACAAAAAGGCCGGTGGGAAACACCGGCCTTCGGGAATTGTCGGAACAAGTCAGCCGGTCAGCCCGAGGGGGCTGCCAGGACGGTGACCGCACGGCGGTTCTGCGACCAGCAGGAAATGTCGTTGCACACGGCGACCGGACGTTCCTTGCCATAGGAGATCGTCTGGATCCGGCTGCGCGGGATGCCCTTGGCAGCCAGATAGTCGCGGGTGGCGGCAGCACGGCGTGCGCCGAGCGCGATGTTGTATTCGCGTGTCCCGCGCTCGTCGGCATGGCCTTCGATGGTGATCGGGTAATTGGTATAGCGGGCAAGCCACTGGGCCTGTTTGTCCAGCGTTGCGCGCGCCGTACCCGTCAGTGCGGAGGAATCGGTTTCGAAGAAAACGCGGTCGCCGACATTGACGGTGAAGTCCTGCTGGGAACCGGGCGCTGCGTTGTTGAGCCCCAATCCGCCTGCATTGTCCGGCAGCGGCTTCTTCGATGCGCAGCCCGCGAGCGCCAGGCCGACAGCCAGTGCGATGAGTGCAGGCGATTTCAGTAGCGAACGTGCTTGCGGCATCGTTCCGTACTCCTTTAGCAATTCTGTTCATCCATAAATAACCATGAAACGGTTAAGCCCGCTTCAAGGAGCATGGTGAATGTTCGGTTAAACTCTCGCCGCCCTTCCCGTGACGCTTCCGCGTCACACCCGAAGCAGCATCCGCAATGGCCTTGTTGGCCAGTTTGCTGCCCGGCTGGCGGCTGAAAACCATGCAAAAAAGGCAAAAGCACGGCGCTTTTACCCTGATTGACGGTTGTCAGTTCAAAAGTGGCGACCAGGCCGGATCCGAGGCAAAATTGGGCGTCGGGATCTGGCGCTCGTTGTAGCCGGTAATGTCGACCGAATAGAGCTTCGGCCCGCCATTGCCGCCGGGACTGTCGCGGAAGAACATGATCACCCGCCCGTTCGGCGCCCAGGTCGGCCCTTCATTGTGATAGCCCTCTGTCAGGATGCGTTCACCCGAGCCGTCGGGTTTCATCACACCGATAAGGAACTTGCCACCCTGCTGCTTCGTGAAGGCGATGAGATCGCCGCGCGGCGACCAGACCGGCGTTGAATAACTGCCGGTGCCGAAGGAAATGCGCTGCGGCTCGCCGCCACCCGCTGCCATGACATAGAGCTGCTGGCGGCCGCCGCGGTCGGATTCGAAAACAATCTGCGAGCCGTCCGGGGAATAGGACGGGCCGGTGTCGATGGCGTTGGAACTGGTCAGCCGTGTCGTCGACCGCGAGCGCAGGTCCATCGCATAGATGTTGGAGATGCCGTCATTGTTGAGACTCATGACGACTTTCTGGCCGTCGGGCGAAAACCGCGGTGAGAAGGTCATGCCCGGGAAATTGCCGACCACCTCGTATTGCCCGGTCTCGATCTGGCGCAGATAGACCTTCGGGTTGCCGCCGGCAAACGACATGTAGGTGATTTCCTGCCGCGTCGGCGAAAAGCGAGGCGTCAGCACCAGATCGTCGCCCTTGGAAAGATATCGCAGGTTTGCTCCGTCCTGGTCCATGATGGCAAGACGCTTGATGCGCTTCTGCTTGGAACCCGATTCATCCACGAACACGATCCGGGTATCGAAATAGCCATCCTCGCCGGTCAGTTCCTTGTAGATCGCATCGGCAATGATGTGGGCGAGCCGCCGCTGGTTGCTGGCACTGGTGAAATACTGCTGGCCGATCATCTGCTCGGCGCCGAACACGTCCCACAGCCGGAACTCCGCTTTCAGCCGGCCGTCCGCCTCGGTGGAAACCGCGCCGGTGACCAGTGCCTGGGCATTGATTACCCGCCAGTCCTCGAATTTCGGAATCTGGTTGTGGTCGGCCAGTTGCTGGATGAAGGCAGCTTTCTCGATTGGCTTGAACAGGCCGGAATTGCGCAGGTCCGCCTCCACGATGGAGGCGATTTCCGGCCCGAGCGCGCCACCGAAGTCGGTGATCGCAATGGGCAGCGGCTCGATTGTACCCTTGTTGATGTCGATGACCACCCGTGCCTGACCGGGAAGCGTTGCGGCAAGAAGCGCCGATATCATCATCAGGCAGGTAACGGCAGCACGCAGCAGGACCAATGGGCCTTTCGCCGGGCCGTGGACGCCGCCGGAGACCATTTTCTCCACTCCGGCTTCGCTGATGTTGTTCGAAAAACGCATACCTGGTTTCCTTTTCCCTTTTCCGCCGCTGCCGGGCTAGAACATGTCAGCCGCGCTGAAATTCACCACCACCTCTGCCCACGTATCATACTTCTCCTTGGGCAGAGAATATGGCGCACATTTTTGAACGGCGCGTTTCGCACTGCCGGCGAAGGCTCGCCGAGCACCGCTTTCGCCACCCGTCGCCTGCACTTCCGGGGAGCCTTCGATATCGCCATCGGGTGTCAGGCGGATCGTCACGGTCACCCGCATGTCCTCGGCATCCGCAAGGCCGGCCGGAACCGACCAGCATTGCTCGATGGCAGCCCTCAGCGCATCCATCTCGCTTGCCGAAAGCTTGCCGCCTTTCGACGGCTTGCGCGTTCCAAGCGATGCCTGCTGGTCCGATTTCTTCGCTCCGGAGGAGGCAGGCTCCTGCTTGTTGAGGAGCGAAGCAATCTCATCGGTTACCGCCGGGTCCTTCTTGTCACTGGAGGCACTTTTGGTGCTGGCAGGCTTTTCTTCTTTCTTGCGCTGGGTCGTTTCCGCCGTCTTCGGCTTCGGCGGCTCGGGCCGCCGTGTCGGCACGACCGAAACATCCTGCAGCGAGGCAAACTGTTCACTGCTCTCTGCCGGCGTTGCCTCCTCGACCGGGGTTTCCTCGGTAATCGGTACCGCCGGATCGTTGAGCGCCGCCATTTCCGTGGTCGGCGCCGGCGTGTCCTCCGGTGCCGGCGGCACTTCCGTCTCGACCTTCGGCGCTGGCGTCGGCTTTGCCGCAGGCGGCGGGGTATCCGCCTTGGCGGTCTCCACCGGCTGCTCGGCAGGTTTGGCTTCCGGCTCGGACTTCAGGTCGTTCTTGCTTTCGCCGATATTCTCCGCGTTCTCCACCACGTCGGGCCGCTTGGTTGGTGTCGGCGCCGGGGTTTCGCTGAGATCGGCCTTCTTGTCACCCTGAACGGACTGGGTGAACTCCTCGATGGGCACGATATCGATCGGCAGGGCTTCCACATCGGCAACTTCCAGCGGAGCAGGCGCGGTAAAGCTCAGCAGTCCCCAGGCGAGGACCGCCGCATGAGCCGTACTGGAAAGCGCTACCCCGAGTTTCACCTGAGGCGTCCTATTGTCCCGTTTGTTCCTGCAGCGTCACCATCGCCAACCGCTTGTAGCCGGCCTGTGAAATCAGCCCCATCACCCGCATCACATTGCCGTAGGCAGCCGCACGGTCGCCGCGCACATAGATACGCTCCTCGTAACCGTTCTTGGCGATCGCACTGAGCTTGGCGACCAGTTCTTCCATGGGGATTTCGGTTTCCTGCAGATAGACCTGACCCGCCTCGTTGACGGAAATGGTGATCGGCTGGGTCTCGGAGTTGAGCGCATTGGCGCGCGTCTCCGGCAGGTCGATCGGCACGCCCACGGTCAGCAGCGGGGCCGCGACCATGAAGATGATCAGCAGCACCAGCATCACGTCGACAAACGGCGTCACGTTGATCTCGTTGATCGGCTTGTGCCGGTTCTGGCGTCTGTAGCGTCTTGAGTTCCGCATCGCGCAATCTTCACATCTGCAGCAGGCTTGGCATTGCTTTTCGGCCGCGCTGGCCCGCCTCAGCCCTGCTTGGCGTTTCTCTCATCAATCTGCCGCGAAAGTATGGCGGAAAACTCGTCGGCGAAGCCTTCCAGCCGGGCTGCGATCTTGGCGACATCGTTCGACAGCTTGTTGTAGGCGACCAGCGCCGGAATGGCCGCCAGCAGGCCAATGGCCGTTGCAAGCAGTGCCTCGGCGATGCCCGGCGCCACCACGGCGAGGTTGGTTGATTTCGATCCGGCAATGGCCTGGAACGAGGTCATGATGCCGACCACCGTACCGAACAGGCCGACGTAGACGGCAACCGAGCCGACGGAAGCCAGAAAGCCGAGACGCCGCTCCAGCCTGTCGAGCTCGCGGGCAAGCGACACGTCCATCACCTTTTCGATGCGGGCCTGCAGCCCCATCGGCGAACTTGCGCCGCGTTCGAAGCTCTTCTTCCATTCCCGCATGGCGGAGACGAACAGCGCGCCCATGCCGGTGGGGGTACGGTCGGCCAGCGAACGGTAGAGTTCTTCCAGCGAGCGGCCGGACCAGAACACTTCCTCGAAGCGATCGAGTTGCTTGCGGGTACGCGCGTACAGGAAAATCTTGTCGATGATGATGGCCCAGGTCCAGATCGAGGCCACCAGCAGGCCGATCATCACGAGTTTGACGATCAGGCCCGCCTGCAGGAACAGGCCGAGCAGCGTGACATCGCCCGCCGCTTCCAGGCCGCCCGACTCGACTCCCTGTGCAAACGCCGCCGAGACGGCAAGAATTGATATCCCGTTCATGGGAACTACCCCGTGCGCTGGTTGGGTTTCGGAGAATCGCAACAGGCAGGCCCGTCACCTGCCCCGTCCGCTTTGCGTTCCAAAGCCCCAAAAGATGGTCAAAGGAAGGCGCCGGAAATATGCCTTCCATTCATGGCGCATTAATGATGGATTAAGGTAAAGGAAGGGTTAGGATTCCGTGGCGGAAACATGGCAAACGCCGTTCCCGTCTCAAAAACAACCGGCCTGGGAGGCTTGCATGCTTGATCCTGAATTTCTGCTGACATCCCTGATCGTCGTGCTGCTGCCGGGCGCCGGCGTCCTCTACACGCTCGCTGTAGGGCTGGGGCGCGGCTTCGTCCCGTCGGTTGCGGCAGCCTTCGGCTGCACGCTCGGCATCGTGCCGTCTGCGCTCGCGGGCATCGCCGGTCTTGCCGCTATCCTGCATACCAGCGCGCTTGCCTTTCAGATCGTCAAGTATCTCGGCGTTCTCTATCTGCTTTACATGGCCTGGAACATCACCCGCAGCGGCGGCGCGCTCGACATCACGGAGAACAAAACCCCCGCCTCGCTGCCGCGCATTGCCGTCAACGGCATTCTCATCAACGTGCTCAACCCGAAGCTGTCGCTGTTCTTCCTGGCTTTCCTGCCGCAATTCATTGAGGCGGCAAGCCCGGCACCCACCCTCGACATGGCACTGCTTGCCGCTGTTTTCATGGTGATGACCTTTGTGGTTTTCATCGGCTACGGTGCCTGTGCCTCGCTGGCGCGGGATTTCGTCATCTCGCGACCCGCCGTCATGACCTGGATGAAGCGCTCCTTCGCCGCTGCCTTCGGCTTTCTCGGCCTCCGGCTGGCATTGGCTGAACGATGAACTTTCATCGCATCGCAGACCAGTTGATCGAAAACGCCATGGAGCAGGGTGCATTCGACAACCTGCCGGGCGAGGGAAAGCCCCTGCCGCCACCGCCGCCCGGCGATCCGATCGAGGCGTTCGGTTTTCAACTGATGGCCAGGGCCGGGGCCGTTCCCGCCGAGGTCCAGCTCAAGAAGGAAATCCTGCGCCATACCGAGCGATTGCGCACCCTGGCCCAGGGCCCGGACAAGCTCGAAGCCATGCAGACCCTTGCCAATCTTCACATGCGCCTGGCCATGATGCTGGAGGGGCGGCGCTGAAGCCTGTACCCGCACTTGCGGACTGACTTGCGCCATGTGACTTGCCTGATCGAACCTGCTATGATGTTCAGGGGCGCGCGACCGGCGTGAGGAGCCATGCAGGCTATTTTCAGGGAATTCCAGACCGGCGAGAATCGCTATCAGGATGATCCCGTCCACACCTACCGCAACAATCCGGCTTACAAGATCAACCAGCGCATTCTGGCCAGCGTCGTTGGTGCCATTGCCGTTCTGCTGCCCTTTGTGCTGATGGCCGGATTCGCCTTTTTCGGCACCTGCTTCTACCAGTCGATCAGCCACTTCTACTATTCGCGGTTTTTCGGCGATGTCTTCGTGGTTTCACTGGCAGTGATCGCCACCTTTCTGATCGCCTATCGCGGCACCAACCCTTCCGAAAGCAGGCTTGCGACCGCTGCAGGACTGGCGACCTTCGGCGTGGCACTGTTTCCGACCACCGGCGCCGGTTGCACGTTTTCACCGGTTACCGGCCGGGCCTTTGTCAGAATGGGGCTTGGTGAGGGCTCGGTCACGCAATTCGCATTGCCTGGCGACAGCGGCATTGCCGCCTTCGAGCTTTTTGGCGCGTCAGGCATGCTGCACTATATCGCCGCATCGGTATTGTTCGGCTTTCTCGCCTGGTACTCGCTGTTTGTCTTCACCCGGGTGGAAAAGAAGGACCGAAAGCGCGGCAGCAATCAACTCACGGAAACCAAGAAGCTGCGCAACACGATCTATGTGGTTTCCGGCACGGTTATCCTGATGTCCATCGCCATGCTGCTGGCCTCCGTCCTGCTGGAGAAATTCAACGGCATCGTGATTTCCGGCGGGCTGCTCGACTATTGGACGTTCACCTTCGAGGCGCTGGCGTTGTGGGCATTCGGCATCGCCTGGATCACCAAGGGGCGGGTCTGGAACCGCTATCTTCTGGAGGAAACCGAAATCCGCGAAATGAGGAAAACGGGTAACGCAAAACCGGACTGACGGATCGCTCGGATGCTTACCCCTCGGCGTTGTCCATCTGCCACAAATCGAGCAGGATCGGCAGCGCCACGTTCCAGTCCATGACGCCAGCCTTCTCCGCCCAGCCACGATATTGCCCCAGCAGATCTGCCTCTACCGGCCGATTGGCCCCGGCAAGATCGTTGAGCTCGGTGCGGTCGCTCTCCATGTCATAGAGCTCCCAGTTGCCGCCATGCTTCTTGACCAGTTTGAACTGGCCGCGCCGTATCGCGCAATTGCCTTCATGTTCGAAGAAGATCGGCTGTTGGCGTGTCCACGCCTTGCCCGCAAGCAGGTCCAGAAAGGACTCGCCCTGCAGCTTCTGGATCGCATGGCCACCGAGTTCTGCAAGCGGCTGCGCTCCGGTTGCTTCCAGAATGGTCGGCAACACGTCAACCACATGGGTAGCCTCGTGGGAAACCGATGGCTTCAAGATGCGCGCCGGCCAGTGGGCGATGAAGGGTGTCGAGATACCGCCTTCATGCACATAGTGCTTGAACAGGCGGAACGGCGCGTTGGAAACATTCGCCCAGGGCTTGTCATAGCTTTGATAGGTCAGCGCCCCGCCCGGCCGCAGACCGGGAATGTTGCCCATGGTGATGGTTCGCCCGTCATGAGTCTTGTCGGGGAAGAACTTCGCCCAGCCATCCTCGGCCATGAATTCCGCGCAGCCGCCATTGTCGGACAGGAACAGGATCAGCGTGTTCTCGTACTGACCAAGCCGCTTCAGCGCCTGGATGAAGCGGCCGATTGACTGGTCCATCCGGTCAACCATGGCGGCATAGGTCGCCATCTTGCTGGCTTCCCAATCGTTGTGTTCGATCGCCTGCCACGGTGGCACTTCGCTGTCGCGCGGCGAAATCTGCCAGTTCTTCTGCAAGACTCGCCGTCCATTCATCTCCTCGTGCCGGGCGGTACGGATCTTGTCCCAGCCGGCATTGTAGACCCCGTCATAGCGGGCAATATCCTCTTCCGGCGCATGCAGCGGCCAGTGCGGCGCGGCATGAGCCAGATAGAGGAAGAACGGCTTGTCGTCCTTTGCCGCCTCCTCCACCATGCCGATTGCCTTGTCGGTGATCGCATCGGTGAAATAGAAATCGTCGGGATAGACTTCGACCCGGCTGTCGTCTTCCAGCATGAAATGGGGCGAGAAGAAGTTGGTCACCCCGTCGACAATGCCGTAGAAGCGGTCGAAACCGCGCTGGCGCGGTGTCGGATGATCGACATCACCGACCCGCCAGGAATCGACCTCGCGGGCCATGAAATCACCCGCCACATGCCACTTGCCGGACATCATGGTGCGATAGCCTGCTTCCCGCAGCACCTCGGCAATCGTCGCGCTGTCATTGCGCAGAAAGCCCTGATAGGCCGGCGTGCCCAGATTGGCACCCATATGGCCGACACCCGCATCGTGCGGATAAAGCCCGGTCAGGAGCGAGGCACGTGTCGGGCAGCAGCGCGCGCAATTGTACATCGCCGTCATCAGCACGCCGCCCCGCGCCAGCGCGTCGATGTTGGGCGTTCGGATTTCCGACCCCATGATGCCGAGATCGGCAAAGCCCATGTCATCGACAAGAACCAGAACCACATTGGGCCTTGCGGCACCATTTCCCTGCCCAATCTCGGACCGTGCCATTCTATCCTCCCAGTTTCTCCCGCAGATCGTCGGGAAAACGTTTTGCGCCACCGCCATGATGGATGAACGCGACCTCCACATCGGCCCCGCACAAGAGCGTCTCCGTACCGTCGGCCTCACGCCGCAGCACCTCCTGACGCAGGAAGGAGCGCGCACCGGTCAGCTTGTTGCGGATCGTCCTGACGGTCAGAAGATCGTCGATGCGCGCCGGCGGACCGAACTGCAGGGTCATCCGGTGAATGGCGAAGGCCGACTTGTCCTCTTCCAGATCGGTATGAAACACCCGAAGATGCCGCAGCCATTCGGTGCGTGAACGCTCCATGTATTTGAGATAGTTGGAGTGATAGACGACGCCGGAAAAATCCGTGTCCTCGTAATAGACGCGAACTTCCATCTCGTGGCCCAGTCCGCGCTCGTCATCGATCAGCCGGTTGGCAAGTTCCGCCTTTTCGCGGGATGGAGTGACGTCAGGTGGATTACTCATTGCCGCAGCTGTCCTGCCCCGCTTTGCCGGTCGGGATTTTGTGCCATGCACTGCTGCATCTGCCAAGCCCGGCAGACGCTCTTTGCACCGCTTGCAGCGGATATTTCAGAACCGCAATTCGAAACGCTGTTCGCGCACCCCGCCGGACCACTGGTCGACGGCCGTTTCCTTCACCAATCGAAAGCCGCTGCGCTCGTAGAGCTTGCGCGCGGCTTCCAGTCCGGCAAAGGTGGTCAGGTAGATACCCGCAAAACCACAGGCCCCGGCATGGGAGATCGCCGCACCAAGCAATTGGCTGCCAAGGCCCTCGCCGGCAAAAGCCTCATCGACAATGAACCAGCGCAAATGGGCGAGATCGTCGCCATCTTCCGGCGCCTGCAGGGAGACCGTGCCTTTCAGCCGTGCGTCATCCTGCCAGGCGTTGCGCATGAAATCTCTGCCCTCCCGGAATCCCAGCAGAAAATCGGCAAGCTCAAGCGCCACCTTGGCCTCGAATGGCAGGCCGAAGTTCCAGTGCTTGGCGTAATAGTCCGAATGAAGCCGCACGACTTCGGCAATCAGTCTGGGGCGGTAGGCGTTCATCGCCTATTCTTCCTCGTCTCCATCGAACAACCCTATTTGCGCTGCCGTCATGTTGGCCGGTGCAGCTAGCCCCAGATGTTTCCAGGCTCTCGCCGTCAGAATACGTCCGCGCGGCGTACGCTGGATGAAGCCCTGCTGGATCAGATAGGGTTCGATGATGTCCTCGATGGCGTCGCGCGGCTCGGAAAGCGCGGCAGCGATGGTCTCGATGCCGACCGGCCCGCCGCCGAAATTGCGCGCGATCTGGTTGAGGTAACGCGCGTCCAACTGATCAAGCCCCATGGCATCGACCTCTAGCCGTGTCAGCGCAGCATCGGCGACTTTCGCGTTAACGGTCTCGGCACCTGCGACATTGGCAAAATCGCGCACCCGCCGAAGCAATCGTCCCGCAATGCGCGGCGTACCGCGCGAGCGCCGGGCAATCTCGGTCGCACCATCGGCCGCAAGCGGCAGGCCCATGATCCGTGCTCCGCGGGCAACGATCTGCTCGAGTTCCTCGACCTCGTAGAAATTAAGCCGCACCGGAATGCCAAAACGGTCGCGCAACGGTGTCGTCAGCAGTCCGAGTCGCGTCGTCGCCGCAACAAGCGTGAACTTCGCGAGATCGATCTTCACCGACCGTGCGGCAGGCCCTTCGCCGATGATCAGATCAAGCTGGTAATCCTCCATCGCCGGGTAGAGGATTTCCTCCACCGCCGGATTGAGGCGGTGAATTTCGTCGATGAACAGCACATCGCGGTCTTCGAGATTGGTCAGCAGTGCTGCGAGATCGCCCGCCTTGGCAATCACCGGACCGGAGGTTGCGCGGAAGTTGACACCCAGTTCCTTGGCCATGATCTGTGCCAGCGTCGTCTTGCCGAGCCCCGGCGGGCCGACGAACAGCACATGATCCAGCGCCTCGCCGCGCTGCCTGGCCGCCGTAATGAAGACCTTGAGGTTTTCCCGAGCCTGCTTCTGGCCGGTAAAGTCATCGAGCGATTGCGGCCGCAGCGAAACATCGAGATCGGCAGCCGTGTCCTCGTCGCGCTTTTCGCCATGGATGATGCGCCCGGTCGCGTCGGTCTGGTTCATCGCCTACCCATGCCCCAGCTATGGTCAAATGCCAAGCGCCTCACCCCGCAAGTTCCTTCAGCCCCAGCCGGATCAGTTGTGCGCTGTCGGCGTCCTCGCCGGCGTTCTTGATCACCCGAGCCACCGCACCGGAAGCCTGCTGCGAGGAATAACCGAGATTGGTCAGCGCGGAGACCGCATCAGCCACATTGGAGGAGGCATGGCCCGATCCGATGTCAGCCTGCAGACCGATTTCCGCGGCAGCCGCGCCCGAATAGGCCGGCGCCTTGTCCCGCAGTTCGGCAACGATGCGGCCCGCCACCTTCGGTCCGACGCCCGGCGCCCGTGCCACCATCGATTTGTCCTGCAGCGCGATGGCCGATGCCAAATCGGATGGCGACAGCGTCGACTGGACCGCCAATGCAACCTTCGCTCCGACGCCTTGCACACTCTGCAGCAGACGGAACCAGTCGCGCTCCAGATCGTCGCGAAAGCCGTAGAGGCGGATCATGTCCTCGCGCACATAAGTCTCGATCGACAGCGTCAGCGGTTCGCCAATTCCCGGCAATCCCTGCAGTGTCCGCGACGAACAGTGGGCGACATAGCCGACGCCGTTGACATCAATGACCGCATGATCCTCACCGATGGAATCGAGAATGCCTTTCAGTTTGCCGATCATGCCAGTCTCCCGATCATGCGCCAAAACCTTCAACAGCCGGCGTACTGTCAAGCAATTGCCGGATTTCACCGATCAGCCGGTCGACGCTTTGCGTCAGCCCCTTGTAGGAAAGCTGTTCATCATCAAGCCGCTCCAGCGAGGCGATGAACCCTTTGCATATCCGGTCACGTTCCGGATGATCCTTCAAAGCCTCGAACGGATCGACATGAATGCGCACGGTAAAAAGGATATCGCCGCTTTGCGGCAGCTTGCGGAGCGTCTGATATTCCGCCCGCAGAAAAATGCCTGCATCGAAATCCCGTTTCCTCAGATGTTCCGCCTCCTTGTCATCATGAAACAGTTCGTTGTCGGAATAAACCGACCAGTTCATCCGCCTGACAGGCTGTTCAACCGGCAACTGGTCGAAGATGCGCTCGATCAGCAGGGCATTGCGCGTGCCTGCTTCAAAACCCGGCACCGGCGCATGAACCTCGGCAATCACCTTGCCGAACTTCTCCATCAGCGACCAGGAGGACGGAAAGCAAAGCGCAGCCGCGGCAAGCCGCCAGCCATCCGCTCCCTTGCGCATGAGCACAAGGTCTTCCTGCACCAGTTTCGAAGCCGTCAGCAGCGGCGGCTCGCCATCTCCAAGCAAAACGACATGCGATCCGGCACGCACTTCCCCCTCGCCGGTCAGATGCGTGCCGCCGTGATGGATGCGCAGATTGTCGAGCAGGAGCGAAAGCGCCTCGGCCTGTGCCGCTTCGGTGCCTGCCTCGGCGGCAAACACCTTGCCCGGGTAGACTTCCCGCAGCCGGGCCTTTTCATCGAGATAGGCATCGAGGCGGTCGTCGACTTCCAGCCATTCGGCAAGGTCGAGCGGCGCAAGTCCGATACGGAACAGCGGATGAGAACCGTCAAAGGGGGTATGTTTCAAGAAACGCCTCGGCTGAAAACTCACAGCGCGGCAACCCGGCGCGCCAGCGCCGCCGCGCCGCGATTATTCGCATGGCAGATGGCGATTGCCAATGCATCCGCCGCATCGTCGCTGTCGAAACGTGCCCGTGGAAGCAGCGTCGAAACCATCATGCGGATCTGCCGCTTGTCGCCATGACCAACACCGATCACCGATTTCTTGACCGCGTTCGGCGCATATTCGGAAACCGGCAATCCGGCCAGCGCCGGCACCAGCATGGCAATTCCCCTCGCCTGACCGAGCTTCAGTGTTGCGGCAGCATCCCGGTTGACGAAAGTTGCCTCCACCGCCGCTTCCTGCGGCATGTATTCGTGGATGATCGAGGAAAGCCCGTCATGCAACTGGCAAAGCCTTGAGGCGAGCGCCAGCGTCGCATCGGAAAGAACCGTGCCGGCAGCGACGAAACGAAGCGACGTGCCGGCAACATCGATGATGCCCCAGCCGGTATGCCGCAGCCCGGGATCGATGCCTGCTATGCGAATCGCTTCCGTCATTTGGTCACCCTAGCCCGTTTCCGGTTACCCTGCATCGAAAATGTGAACAAAACAGAAACATTGTTGCGGCGAAAAAAATCTGCAACAAATCTCCCGGCAATGTCGATTGCGTCCGGCGCCGTTCGTCATGATGGTGGAAGGGCAATTCGCCTTCCCGACAACCAAGGAGATATCCCATGCAATACATGTGTCTGATCTATTCTGCCGAGGGAAGCGGCCCCCAGCCGGGAACGGAAGAATTCAACCGCTACATGCAGGCCTATTTCGCCTTCACCGGCCGGATGAAGGACGAAGGCAAGTTCATTGCCGGCGACGCGCTGCAGCCGGTCGCCACTGCCACCACGGTTCTGGTGCGCGGCGGCAAGGCTGAGACCATGGATGGCCCCTTTGCCGAAACCAAGGAGCAGTTGGGCGGCTATTATCTGCTCGACTGCAAGAACCTGGACGATGCCATTGCCTGTGCGGCGATGATCCCGACGGCGGAGCACGGCCGGGTGGAAGTGCGCCCGGTGATGATTTTCGACTAGGCAGCCCGCAAGACCGGCTCGAACCTTTTCAGGAGAAAATCATGGAAGCACTGAATGAATTCTGGCCGGGCCTGGCCGATTACCGGCCGGCCCTGCTCGCCCTGGCAATCCTCTGTCTTGCCGTTCTGGCGCAGTCCTTTCTCGCCGGAGTGCTTGCGCTCGCAAAAGGAGAAGAAGTGCCCGGCATGCCCCTGAAAGGGGGGCATGCAAAGCGGAGTTTCAGGATTCTTCGCACCTATGCCAACTCGGCGGAGAACCTCCCCGCCTTCGCCACCGTCGTGCTGCTGGCCGCTTTCGCAGGCGCCAGCGCCATGCTGGTCAACTGGCTGGCCGCACTGCATCTTGCTGCCCGGCTTGCCTATTGGGGCGTCTACTATGGCGGCATCGGCAGGCCGTCGGGTGGCCCGAGAACGGTTGTCTATGTGATCGGCCTTCTTGCCAATGCCGTGCTTGCCGCCACTGCCATTCTGGCGCTGATGGGCTGACCGGCCGAGTTGCGCCGTTGGCAGGGGAGCCGCCAGACATCCGACCGGACAAGGAAACCGCATCCCTTGCGGGGGATGCGGTTGAAGCCGTTATCCGCTCGCAATGGGGCCGCATCCTCGCTTCTCTGACCAAGACCTTCAACGACTTCCAGCTTGCCGAGGACGCCCTTCAGGATGCCGTGGAATCGGCGCTCATCCACTGGCGGCGCAACGGCCTTCCCCGCACACCGGCCGCATGGCTCATCCAGACTGCCCGCCGAAAAGCCATCGACCGGTTGCGGCGAAAGACGAATTTCCGCTCCAGGGAAGCCGAAATCACCCGGCTGATCGAGCTCGACGCCGATGACAACGATCGTGAGCGGCTGGCAATGAACGAAAGCGCAATCCCCGATCATCGCCTGGAAATGATCTTCACCTGCTGCCATCCGGCACTTGAGGAAAAATCCCGCCTGGCGCTTACACTGCGTACCCTCGGCGGCCTGACTACGGAGGAAATCGCCCGGGCGTTCCTCGACCGCAGGGAGGCCATGGCCGCACGGCTGACCCGCGCGAGGAAGAAGATCGCCCTTGCCGGCATTCCCTACGAAATCCCGGACAGTACCCAGCTTCCCGAACGGCTCAACTCGGTGCTTTCCGTCATCTACCTGATCTTCAACGAAGGCTACCTGGCGTCTGCAGGCGACAGTCCGATCCGCAGCGAGCTGACCGATGAGGCCATCCGGCTATCCCGGCTGGTTGTTCGCCTCATGCCCGAAGAAACTGAAGCGGCCGGCCTGCTGGCGCTGCTCATGCTCCACAATGCACGCAAGCCGGCCCGCACCGACACCGATGGCCATATCGTGCCACTGGAGGAACAGGACCGGCAGAGCTGGGACCAGGCAGACATTGCCGAGGGGACTGCCATCCTGAAGCAGGCACTCGCCAGGGGCCGGGTCGGAGCCTATCAGTTGCAGGCTGCAATCTCCGCCTGCCATTGCGAAGCGCCTTCCTGGTCGGAAACCGACTGGGCGCAAATCCTCGCCCTCTACGATCTTCTGGAGGCGGTAATGCCCAATCCCGTGGTGCGTCTCAACCGGTTGCTGGCGCTAGCCCAGCTTCGCGGCCCGGAAGAGGCCCTGCAGGGCATGGATGCCCTTGCTGGCACGCTTGAAGCCTATCAGCCCTTTCATGCCGCCCGCGCCGACCTGCTTGCCCGCACCGGGCAGACAGACGAAGCGCGAAAGGCCTATGCTGCCGCAATCGCCCTTTCCACCACACCGGCAGAACGGGCGTTTCTCGAGACTCGGCTGGCACGGCTTTCAACAGGTTGAGCGCTTTCATCAGCCACGGTCTGGCCACAGCATTACGGCCGGTCTGGGCATACTGCGCCGAACGGAACCCGCCTACTGCTTTGGCATGATGACACAACTGGCCGACCTCTACGCTTCCTCCGGCTACCAGATTATCCTGGCAGCCTGTCTGCTTGCCGGACTGGTGAGGGGCTTTTCCGGCTTCGGCACGTCGATGATCCTCATGCCGGTCATTGCCGCCGTCTATTCGCCGCAAACCGCCGTCGTGCTGGTCTTCCTGATCGACTCCACGGCGGCAATACCCGTCGTCATTCCCGAGTTACGGCGGGTCGAGTGGAAAAGCCTGTTGCCTGGCTTTGCCGGTTTTCTTGTTGTCCTGCCGTTGGGACTCGCAGTGCTCAAATTCGGCGACCCGGTCGTCCTGCGATGGTCGCTGGCAATCCTGATCATGCTGTCGGTCGTCATCCTGTGGTCAGGCTGGCGGTATGAAGGCCCGCGCAGCCGCGCCATTGATACGGCAATCGGCGGGGTTTCGGGGTTCACCGGCGGCGCATGCGGCCTGCCCGGCCCGCCGGTGATCATCTACTGGATGGCTGCCCGGCTGAAGGCAGCCGTCGTGCGGGCAAACACCATGGTGTTTCTCTACATCACCGACTGCGCCATCGGTGTGGGGCTGTTTCTTTCCGGCATCCTGACCTTCGACGGGCTGATCAAGGGCGCCGGGGCCATGCCTTTTTATCTCGCCGGGCTCCTGATAGGCGCCCGGGGCTTCAGCATGGCAAATGAAACCACTTACCGGCGGATCGCCTTCCTGATCATTCTGGTTGCCGCAATCACATCACTGCCGCTGTTCGACGCTGTGCTGCGCTAGGCTAGGACGTCTCTTCCGCCTCCGGCAGCCTGCCGACCGGCTGCACCAGCGCGAGACCCACCAGCATGAGGCTCACCGCAAGCCAGACCCAGGATGAATAGCTCTCGCCCAGAAATAGCATCGAATTGGTGATGCCGGTAAGCGTCACCACGTAGGAAATCTGCGCGGTAAAGACCACGCCGGCAAACCCGACCAGCCAGATATAGCCCGAATAGGCGACAAGATGCGCAAGCGAGGTTCCCAGCATTGCCCATTCCGGTGCCTGCCAGGGTTTGAACAGGTCGATCCATTGGCCGCTCAACAGCGCCATCGGCGTGATGATCAGAAGGCCGACAACTGACGCGCCCCAGAGGGCGGCAAGCGGATTGAGCCGGCGCGGCGCCTGCATGGCGACAAAATTTCCTTCAATGCCGTAGCAAAACGGGGCAATCAGCGCGATGAACACCCAGACAGTCAGCCCGGCAACAGGCAGGCTGGCCTCGGGCAGCGCGATCAGCAGCATGGCGGAAACGCCGAGCACGACACCCAGCGAGCGGGAAAGGCGGAAGCGCTCATTGCCGAGCGCTAGCGCGATGAGAAGCGAGAACATCGGCACGGTGGTGATCACCACCGCCATGATGCCTGCCGGCAGCCTGGCAGCCGCCATGTAGGAAAACGAGTTGGGCAGCACCGTTCCCAGCAGCGCCACACCCGCATAGAAGAAGAGATGGCGCCGGTCGAAAGGCACCCTGATCCGCTTGTTGGCGATCACCACGCCAAGCAGCACAACGGCATACAGAAGCTGCCAGAAGATCAGACCGAACGGCTGGTATCCACTCGAAACCGCCACCTTGGTAAGCGGCTGGGTGGTGCCCCAGGCACAGCCGAAGAGAAGCAGTCCGCCAAAGGCCAGAAGCGAATGGAACCGTTCCATCTCGCCTAGGCCGAAAGCTTTTCCATCTCCTCGTCGGAAATGTCGAAATTGGCAAATACGTTCTGGACGTCGTCGTCCTCTTCCAGGGCGCCGATCAGTTTCATCAGCGTGCCGGCCTTTTCACCGTCGACCGGGGTGAGGTTCTGCGGTTTCCAGATCAGGTTGACTGATTCGGCTTCGCCGAGGCTGCTCTCGAGCGCCTTGGAAACCTCGCCGACATCCTCGAACGCACACAGGATGGTATGACCTTCCTCCTCGTCGCTTTCCACATCCTCGGCACCCGCTTCGATGGCGGCTTCCATCACCGCATCGTCCGAACCTGCGGAAAAGGGATAGGTGATCTCACCCTTGCGGTCGAACATGAAGGAAACAGAGCCGGTTTCTCCAAGGGCTCCGCCGAATTTGGTGAAGGCTGCGCGCACGTTGGAGGCCGTGCGGTTGAGATTGTCCGTCAGGCATTCGACGATCACCGCAATGCCGCCGGGGCCATAGCCCTCATAGCGCATTTCCTTGTAGTCCTCGCCGTCGCCGCCGGCGCCCTTGTTCATGGCGCGCTGAATGTTGTCCTTCGGCATCGATTGGCCCCTGGCATTCTGGATCGCCAGTCGCAGGCGCGGGTTCATGTCGGGATCGGTCACACCGCCGCCCATTTTCACCGCCACCGTGATTTCCTTCGACAGGCGCGAAAACAGTTTCGAGCGGGCGGCATCGGCGCGCCCCTTCTTGTGCATGATGTTCTTGAATTTCGAATGGCCGGCCACGGCACACCTCATGAAACTTTATTGTTTGGAAAATCGCGGCGCTTATAAACGCCAAACCCGTTCCTCGTCCAGACAGGGAAAAGACAAATGACCAACTTGCAGACCCTCCCTCCCCTGCCATGGCATGGCGGCTGCCAGTGCGGACAGGAGCGCTACAAGCTCACCGCCTGGCCGCTGACGCTCTATGCCTGCCATTGTACGGAATGCCAGAAACAGTCGGCCAGCATGCACGGTCTGCCGATGCTGGTGCCGCGCAACGCGCTGGAGTTCACCGGAAACATGAAAATCTGGTCGCGGCCAACCGATTCCGGCAACACGACGAACTGCCATTTCTGCCCGGAATGCGGCACGCGGCTCTATCATCACGGCACCCACCGCCAGGAGCCCGAGGCCGTCGTCAGCGTCAAGGGCGGCTCGCTCGACCACATCCGCCTGCTGGAGCCTGTCGGCCATATCTGGCTCAAATCAGCGCAGGCGGGTTTCCGCGCCGACCCGGCTGCGATGTGCTTCGAAGGCCAGCCTGAAAGCTATGAACCCCTGCATCAGGCCTTTGCCCGGCGCTACCCTCCGGTTTCGTCCTTCAAGGGTTGAAAACTATCTGACACTTTGGGCATACTATCCGCGTCAGACCCCGTCTGCTCCCCGGGAGGGCTTGCACCATGAAGCGTATCTCCACTGTCTGCTGCCTGATCGCAGCGATCGTTTCCACCATTCTGCTTTCAACGGCTGCCGCGGAAGCAAAGCAGCGTTACATCGCCAAGCGACCTGGCGAAGTCGTCTTCCTGCGCGGCCTCGCCAACGTCTTCTCTCTTGGCCTCGACACTCTGTCGGACGAATTGAAGAAATACGGCGTCTACAGCTACGTCCACAACCACAAGGCCTGGGAAAAGGTCGGCCAGCAGATCATCGCCAAGAGCCGCAAGGGCCAGCTTTCCTACCCCGTCATCATCATCGGCCATTCGCTTGGTGTGGGTGCCTCGCCGAAGCTCGCCACCATGCTCGGCCGCCAGGGCATCGCCGTCCAGTACATGGTCATGCTCGACGCCGTTGAACCGCTGCCGGTGACGAATTTCGTCGAGGACGCGATCAACTACTATCTGCCCAAGCGGCGCGGCCAGAACATGATCAGCCCTTCGAGGGATTTCGAGGGGCACTATGAAAATGTGAACGTCAAGGAACGTCTGCAGGGCATCGACCATTTCAACATCGACGAGAACGAGATCCTGCGCGGCCAGATGACCAAGCGGATATTCGAACTGATCGAGAAGGAAGAAGCCGAACTGAAGCAGGAAGGCGGCTGAGCAGCCTATTCCGGTCCGAAATCGCGGCCCGGTGCCGTGATGTTGAAAACCGAGATTCCCGGCTGCGGCATGAACATCTCGATGCAGTTGCCCGGCCCGTCGGTGAACATCCAGGGATGGGTCATGAAGGTGTTGATGGCAAACTCCTCGCCGGGATTGAGCGTCGCATATTGCTTCGGCTGGCCATCGAAGCCGATCCAGTAAACAGCTCGGAAACCGTCGCTCAGATTGACGAAGGCCATGCTGACCGGCACGTCGGAGTTCTGTGAGGCCTGCCCGCCAAGCTGGTCGCAGGTCGCCCATCGCGGATCGAAAGCCTGTCCGGCAGGCTGCGCCGGTTGAACCGGCTGGGTCGGCTGGGCAGCGGCGTTGGGATTGAAATTGCCGTGATAGAAGCGGCAGTCGGCCAGCAGGCTGGAAATCGCCATCCGGCTGCCGCGAAGCGGGATATCCACCGCATTGCCGTTTACCCGGTAGACCAGATGGTTCATCCGCATCAGCACCTGCCACAGCGGATCGTTCATATCGAGCTCGATTCGCACGCCGGTGTAGTCTTCTTCCGACAGCGCCGCCTTGGCCGCACCCTGGTAGAACATCGGGCCGGCATCGGCCTGAAACTCAATGCCGATCGGCGTGCCATCAGGCGCCCCGCCGGTATCGGCGGCAAGTTCCAGCATGGGCAGGCCGGCTGTTGAACCGGCAAAGCAGCGCGCATGGCCCATCACGAAATCGGTCTCCGGGACGCCAAGCGTTGCCATTGAGGTCATCCGTCCCTTGTTCTGCTCGTCGGTGAACTGGCTGTACTGCCAGGCCATGTCGGCTGGAAACTGCGCCAGAGCGGTACACGCTGTTGCGAGGAAAACTGTCAGGAAAGCGGTAAGGCGCATGCATATCCCCTGTTCAAGATCACGTTGCGCCCCGTCAAATACAGTTGCCCCGGTCTTTCCCTAAATCAAGCGCAACCTTCGCATTTGCTACCATGGCATGACGTTTTCCAGTCGCGGGCCGATCCTCAACGGGGCAATGTGAGTGGCCAGTCCGGTCTTTTCATCGATTTCGATCCCAACGCCGGCAAGCGTTGCTTCCCCTGAAGCAGGTTCGAACCGGCCCTTGGGAATCTTGGACACAAAGCGATTGATCGGCTCTTCCTTGTCCATCCCGAGCGAGGAATCGTAGTCGCCGCACATGCCGGCATCGGAAATATAGGCCGTGCCGCCTGAAAGAATCTGGTGATCGGCCGTCGGCACGTGGGTATGGGTGCCGACCACCGCACTGACGCGCCCGTCCACGAAGTGGGCAAAGCACATCTTTTCCGACGTAGCTTCAGCGTGAAAATCGACAAACACCACGTCGGCTGCGGAACCGAGCGGACCATCGGCAAGGATCGCCTCGCCACAGGCGAAAGGATCGTCCAGCTCGGGATGCATGAAAACCCGGCCCATCAGGTTCATCACCATGACGCGCGCGCCGTTACGCGCCTCGTAGACATTGACGCCCCGGCCCGGCGTGCCGGCCGGATAGTTGGCCGGCCGAAGGAAACGTTCCTCCTGATCGGCAAAGGAAAGCGCCTCCTTTTGGTCCCAGACATGATTGCCGGTCGTCATCACGTCGGCACCCGCCTCGATGGTCGAGTCGAGAATGGCCTGTGTGACGCCGAAACCGTTGGCGGCGTTTTCACCGTTGACGATGACGAAATCCGCCTTCAGCGACTGGATCAGGTCCGGCAGTTGTTCGAATACAACAACCCGGCCGGAGCGGCCCACCATGTCTCCCAGAAAAAGCAAACGCATGAACTGTCCTTCGTGCCCGCCCCGGCGTACCAGTCAGGCGGCCGTTGTGAAGACCACCTCGTTTCGCGGATACCTCACCGGCCGGTCACGACATATTCCCGCTCGGTGATGATGGCATTGAGCGGCTGATCATGATCCTCGACCGGCACCGCCTCCACTTCTTGGCAGGAGAAGGCCAATCCTTCAAGCCTTGGCGTCATGCCCTTTGCCAGCAGTCGGGCGATCGCCCGGTCGTAATGGCCGGCACCGTAGCCGATGCGCCCGCCCGTCCGGTCGAACACCGAAAGCGGCATGATCAGCAGTTGCGGATCAAGTGCCGGGGCGTCTTCACCCGGCCCGCTGGTGCCGAAGCCTGTAGGCACAAGCTCTGCCCCGCGCACAAGTTCGCGAAAGACAATGGTCGTCTTGTCCAGTACTACAGGCAAACAAAGCCGCGCGCCGCGCTGGCGCACGATCTCCATCAGCGGCCGCGCGTCGATCTCCGAGCGGATCGGGAAAAAGCCGGACACCACCATGCCGGGTTCGATTTTCAGATGAGCAGAACCGATCTCGGCAGCCTTGAGGCTGAATTCGATGCGCTGCATTGCTTCAAGCGCATCACGCCGGCCAAGCACCTCATCGCGAAGCCTTGCCTTTTTCTGCCTGCCTGTTTCCGTCCGGTCCATTCTGCCCTCGACAATGGTCAGGCGCTGCGCGCGAGACGCAACGCTGGTGGAAAGCCGGCCCCGGAAGGAAAGGGACGAGCCGCCTTGGCCGTGAGACGTTTTCGATCCCGGGAACCTACTAAGTAGGTGGGTGCCATGTATCCGGGCCCACGAGCCCGGTCAGGGACGGCTCCCTTAAGGATCGGTAAGGCCCCGGGGATTGTTTGTCTCACGTACCACGCAGCCCGCCGGTCGCACATATAATGCGGAGCGGACACTGCCGCCAGAGCCAAAAGTGCGAACCTCGCAGCTTTATTTGCGACACCTGGTCAAAAAACAGGGCGATCCGGCACCGCAGAACGCGGCACCGGATCGAAGCTGCCCAACCTGGCAAACGCGCTTACATGTAGGGCGAAATGCAGGGTTTGATCTGACCACTGTAGGATGTGTAGGTGTTGGTCGGGATCTTGTACGACTTGTACTTGGTCATGCAGTACTGGATGTGCGCGTCGCCCCCTGCCATTACAGGCTGCGGCATCGGCTGCATCACTGGCTGCGGCACAGGCTGGACCATCACCGGAGGCTGCTGGACCACCACGGTCTGCGGCTGGTTGAGGCCATTGATCAGCACACCGCCGATCATGCCGCCGACGAGGCCGGCGCCAAAGCCGCCCAGACCGCCGTTTCCACCGCCGCCGCCACCACCGCCGCCGGGAGGCGGGGGAACAAGGCCACCGCCGGGTCCCGGGGGATTGCAGCCGCCCGGATTGAAGCAGGGCTGAATGCCCGGAGGGGCAAAGCCACCGCCGGCGAAGGCGCTGGGTGCATGGACTGTGAGCGTTGTTGCAAGCACGGCAGTTGCCGCTGCAAGATGAAGAAGTTTAAGCATTGTAGTGCTCCTTGATATGCCCCAAGGAAACCCCAGTGACAGCACCGCTGCCTGCATCCGTTCTAGCCAACGGATCGTGCAGCCGATGTATCATTTCGCACAGTTTGGAAATTTCGGCAGGCAGGCCGTTGCCTGGGCCCACTCCTCAAGCATGGCACACTCTAGCCGGCGGCCTTGCCCTTGCCGGCGAGCTTTTGTGCCAGTGCGCCCAGCTTGTCGGCAATCTCGGCAACCTTCTTCGCCGCTTCCTCCTCGCTGGCGCTGGCAGCCTGCTCGGCGCTGGAGGTCTTGTCCCGATAGGAGGCAAGCTCGCCTTCGAGCCTGGCGATCTTCTTTTCCATTTCGACGAGTTCGTCGGTAACCATGATACCGGCCATTACCGTCAGTCGCTGGTCGCCGATCTCGCCGAAAGAGCCCTTCAACTGGCCAACATAGGAATCGAGCTTCTCAGCCAGCGCGATGAGGTGCGGCTCCTGCCCCTCCTCACAGGCCATGCGGGAGTTCTTGCCGTTTATCAAAACGCTGACACTGGCCATGAAACACCCTACTCCTGACTGTTGCCGCTGCGCTCCAGCACGCTGCGGATCGATTCCATGGCATCGACCAACCGGCGCGAGACTTCCCGGTTGGCGCTTTCAAGCTGCTGGGCCCGTGCTTCGGCGTTGTCGAGGGATTCAGCCAGCCGCGCCCGGTCGGCTCCCATGCGCTGAACTTCGGCTTCTGCACCCGTCAGGGCGGCCTCGCGGTCCAGGCGTGCGTCAACGGCCTCCTCGAGCGCGGAAACGGCGCTTGCCAGTTTGTCCAGCGATGGCATGAGTTTGCCGCTCATCAATCCCCGTAACTATAGACCAGTGCCGGCGCCACCTTCCCGCATTCCTGCCCCCGCCGCGGCGCCATCAGCCTATCCGCAATACCAGAACCCAACGAATCGCCACAATGACAATCGGTTACCGCTGAAACATTAGACGCCGGACAAAGAAAACGTCAATCAGCGAAGCAAGCTTCCCCGAAAAACGGTATGCCGCCTGTGGATCGTTGCGATCTGCCCCAGCAGTGGAAACGGGGCCTCACCGGGCCATGCGAGCAGTGGTGATGAGATTGACTCCGCCAAGCCACCTGTTAAGAGTCCGCGCGAATTTCAGGGCAGCCTGCCTGCACGCACTGCAAAGGGCAGTCAAACTCATCCCAAAAATGATCCGATGATCTTTCTCCAGCAACACGGTCAGCGATGAAAAACAACAAGGCGAAACTGCCAGAAATGGCGAACGCAATCCGCTTTCTTTCCATGGACGCGGTACAAAAGGCCAATTCCGGCCACCCGGGCCTTCCCATGGGGGCAGCCGATATCGCCACCGTGCTGTTTACCGAGCACATGAAGTTCGACCCCAAGGAGCCCGGCTGGGCCGACCGCGACCGTTTCGTCCTGTCGGCAGGCCATGGCTCGATGCTGCTTTACTCCGCCCTCTATCTGCTCGGCTATGAGGACATCGACATCAAGGAAATCAAGAATTTCCGCCAGCTTGGCTCGAAAACAGCCGGCCACCCCGAATACGGCCACGCCGCCGGCATCGAGACCACTACCGGGCCCCTCGGCCAGGGCATCGCCAATGCCGTCGGCATGGCAATCGCCGAGCGCAAGCTTGCCGACGAGTTCGGCAGCGACCTGGTCGATCACTATACCTATTGCCTCGTCGGCGACGGCTGCCTGATGGAAGGCATTTCCCAGGAGGCGATTTCGCTTGCCGGCCATCTCAAGCTCAACAAGCTGGTCGTGCTGTGGGACGACAACAACGTCACCATCGACGGCAAGGTTTCGCTGTCCGACTCGACCGACCAGATCGCCCGCTTCAAGGCATCCGGCTGGAACGTGCTGCGCGTCGATGGCCACAAGCATGCCGAGATTTCCGAAGCCATCGAGAAGGCCAAGGCTTCGGCGAAGCCGACCATGATCGCCTGCAAGACGGTGATCGGTTACGGTTCGCCCAACAAGGCCGGCACTTCCGGCGTTCACGGCGCGCCACTCGGCGATGACGAGATTGCCGCAACCCGCGAGGCGCTGGGCTGGAAATGCGGCCCCTTCAAGGTCGACACCGAAATCCTCGACCTGTGGCGTATCGCCGGCCTGCACTCCGGCCAGAAGCGCAAGGAATGGGACAAGAAACTTGCTTCCCTCGATCCCGAGGTGAAAGGCCAGTTCGAGCGACGCATGCGCGGTGAACTGCCCGGCCAGTTCGCCGATGCGATGGCCGAACTGAAGCAGCAGCTTGCCGATGACAAACCCACCATGGCGACCCGCAAGTCCTCCGAGGCCGTGCTGAAGACCATCAACAAGGTGGTGCCGGAAACCATTGGCGGCTCGGCCGACCTGACCGGCTCCAACAACACCATGACCGAGGACACTCCGCCGATCACCCCGGATGATTTCTCCGGCCGCTTCATCCATTACGGCATCCGCGAACACGGCATGGCCGCAGCGATGAACGGCATGGCACTGCATGGCGGCCTCATCCCCTATTCCGGCACTTTCCTCGCCTTTGCCGATTACTGCCGTCCGGCAATCCGCCTCGCCTCCCTGATGGGCATTCGCGTCATTCACGTGATGACGCACGATTCGATCGGCCTCGGCGAAGACGGCCCGACCCACCAGCCGGTCGAGCAGATCGCCTCGCTGCGCGCCATTCCCAACCTCTACGTGATGCGCCCATGCGACACGATGGAAACGGCCGAATGCTGGCAGGTGGCTTTGGAAGCCGAAAAGACTCCATCCGTGCTGGCGCTGACCCGTCAGAATTTGCCTGCGCTGCGCACCGAATTTTCCAGGGACAACCTCTGCGCCAAGGGTGCCTACACGCTCTCCCCCTGCGAAGGCGAAGAGCAGGTGACCCTGTTTGCTTCCGGCTCCGAGGTCGAAATCGCCATGGACGCAAAGAAACTGCTTGAAGCCGAAGGCATCGGCACGCGTGTCGTCTCCGTTCCCTGCTTCGAACTGTTCGACGCCCAGAGCGCCGAATACCGCCGGGACGTCCTGGGCGAAGCCCCCGTGCGCATTGCTGTGGAAGCTGCAATTTCCCAGGGCTGGGAAAAGTTCATCGGAACCGATGGCGGGTTTGTCGGCATGTCCACCTTCGGCGCTTCCGCACCCTACAAGGAGCTTTACGAGCATTTCGGCATTACGCCTGAAGCCGTTGCCAAGGCGGCGAAAAAGCGCCTGAAGTAAGCAGGCGCAGCCGATTTCCTCCGCAGCATCCCCAAAGGGCAACAGAATGAAACAATCGATACTGTCACCCTTTTTCCTCCGCGCCGTCGGCATGATCTCGACGCTGATGACAGTGCTGATGCTGTTACTTGCGGGTTGCCAGAGCACCCCGGAGGCTGTCGGCCCGAGCTATCTGAACCAGTTCCAGGTCAGTGAAATCGTCGTCGATTATTCTCAAGTCGAAGAACCGCTTCGCGTTGCCGATCTGGAAGCCCGGATCAAGCGCAATGTGGGCGGAGATACGCCGCTCGAAAATCTCGGCACGCAAATGGGCCTGGCAAACCGCGGCGAGGTTCGCCAGCAACTGGAAGCCGGCATCACCGCCAACATCGTGCCGCATATGCGGGATGCGCTTGCACCGATCTTCACAGGCACGAGACCGCTTAGAGCAGTGGTGATGGTGAATTCCGTCTTCATCAGAAGCCGAGCCAGCCTTCAGCAGTTGACTGGCGCAAAGGTTACGGTCAACGGCGAACGGCGACCGGACAATCCCCAGGTGATCGCCACGATCGTTCTCTACGATCAGGAAACGGGATACCCGTTCACCCAGGTAGGCCCGATCCGCAAGATCGATGACGGCACGATCATCATTGCCGGCGGAGGACCCAAGGCGCCCAGCTACGGCCCCTCGGAGCGCCTCAACAAGCTGGCTTTCGAGGTAGCCCAAGCGTCCGCCCAGGCAATCCGGGAAGATGCCGCCAGCGGGAATACCGTCGTCAATACCGACCAGTTTTGAGTAGGGCCGACTGCCGGCCGCAGACAAGTCCAACCGTTCGCAGCGATGTTTGTGGATGAAGCTGCGACTTTTTGGCCTGCATGGCGCCGGCCCTGCGGCTGCAGTGAAATTTCCCGCCGATAAAATCGTTTCAGGTACACACCACCGGCTGGCATTACGCCGGACAAAGGACTATGAACGGCGCGAATTTCGGTTTCCGTGCGCTCAATGCACGGTTTTCTCAATCGCCGCTTTCCAACCGGAGGGAACATGTCGAAGAAAGTTCGTATAGCCATCAACGGATTTGGCCGCATCGGCCGCAACGTCGCCCGCGCGATTTATGAATCGGGTCGTGATGATGTGGACATCGTCGCCGTCAACGACCTTGGCCCGGTCGAAACCAACGCGCATCTGATGCGCTACGACTCCGTGCATGGCAAGTTCCCCGGCGAAGTGACCGTATCCGGCGACCGCATCCATATCGGCCGCGAGAGTTTCAAGGTACTGGCAGAGCGCGATCCCAAGAACCTTCCCTGGAAGGAAATGGACATCGACATCGCCATGGAATGCACCGGTATCTTCACCGCCAAGGAAAAGGCCTCCATGCATCTGGAAGCCGGCGCCAAGCGCGTGCTCGTCTCCGCCCCGGCGACCGGCGCCGACAAGACCATCGTTTACGGCGTCAACCACAACACGCTGACCAAGGACGATCTCGTCGTCTCCAACGCATCCTGCACCACCAACTGCCTGTCGCCGGTAGCCTTCGTGCTGCACAACAAGATCGGCATCGAAAAGGGCATGATGACGACGATCCACTCCTATACCGGAGACCAGCCGACGCTCGACACCATGCACAAGGATCTCTACCGCGCCCGCGCGGCCGCGATGAGCATGATCCCGACCTCGACGGGTGCCGCCAAGGCTGTCGGCCTCGTCCTGCCGGAGTTGAACGGCAAGCTCGACGGCATGTCGGTGCGTGTGCCGACGCCGAACGTCTCGGTCGTCGACCTGAAGTTCATCGCCAAGAAGAATACCAGCGCCGAAGAGATCAACGCCGCGATCAAGGAAGCCGCCGACGGCCCGCTCAAGGGCATTCTCGGCTACACCAACGATCCCAACGTCTCGATCGACTTCAACCACGATCCTCATTCCTCGATCTTCCACATGGATCAGACCAAGGTGATGGACGGCAATCTGTGTTCGATCCTGACCTGGTACGACAATGAATGGGGCTTCTCCAACCGCATGAGCGACACTGCCGTCGCCATGGGCAAGCTCATCTGAGGCTGACGGATGGAGGCAGGCAACATGCAAACCTCCATCCTCATCTTTCTCGGTGTGGCGCTGGCCATTCTGGCGCTCGCCATCATCCTTCCCCGCGCCTTTGCGAAATCGATCGAGCGTGACAGGCGTCACGACGATCTTAACGCCGCTCCGCATGACGGTCGCGGCACTGCCACCTGGATCGGCATCAACAAGGCGGCCGGCGAGAACCATCCCGACCTGTAGGAACATCCCATGAGCCACTTCAAAACCCTCGATGATGTCGATGTGAAGGGAAAACGCGTTCTGGTGCGTGTCGATCTCAATGTTCCCATGGATGATGGCAAGGTGACAGACAAGACCCGTATCGAGCGCATCAAACCGACGATCACGGAGATCGCCGGCAAGGGCGGAAAGGTCATACTGCTCGCCCATTTCGGCCGTCCGAAAGGCGAGATAAAACCCGAGATGTCGCTGGCGCCGGTTGTTCACACCCTGTCGCAGGTCATCGGCCGCCCGATTGCTTTCTCGACCGACTGCACCGGCCCCATGGCCGAAGCCGCCGTCTCCCAGATGGAAGATGGCGATATCGTGCTGTTCGAGAACACGCGCTTTCACAAGGGCGAGGAAAAGAACGATCCCGATTTCGTCGCTGCCCTTGCCGCCAATGGCGACATCTTCGTTTCCGACGCGTTTTCCGCTGCCCACCGCGCGCACGCTTCCACCGAGGGCCTTGCCCGTCACATGCCTGCTGTTGCAGGCCGCACCATGCAGGCTGAACTGGAAGCCCTCAATCAGGCATTGGGCAAGCCGAAGCACCCGGTGGTCGCCGTTGTCGGTGGTGCCAAGGTTTCCACCAAGCTCGACCTGCTGAAGAACCTTGTCGCAAAAGTCGACATGCTGGTGATCGGCGGCGGCATGGCCAACACCTTCCTCTCAGCCCAGGGCCATGACGTGCAGAAATCGCTCTGCGAGCACGACCTTGCCGGGACGGCTCGCGAAATCATTGCAGAAGCCGAAAAGCAGAACTGCCGCATCCTGCTGCCGGTCGACGGTGTCGTGGCAAGCGAGTTCAAGGCCCATGCGGAAAATCATGTCGCCAGAGTGGACGCCGTTCCCCAAGGCACGATGATCCTCGACGCCGGGCCGCATTCGGTGACCGAAATCGAGAAGGCCTTCGAGGAAGCTGCAACGCTGGTCTGGAACGGTCCGCTCGGCGCCTTCGAGATCGAACCCTTCGACACGGCGACCGTTGCCGCAGCCAAAAAGGCGGCAGAACTGACCAGGGCCGGCAAGCTCGTATCGGTCGCCGGCGGCGGCGATACGGTTGCAGCTCTCAACCACGCTGGCGTAGCGGATGATTTCACCTATGTCTCGACCGCCGGCGGCGCCTTCCTCGAATGGATGGAAGGCAAGGAACTGCCCGGCGTGAAAGTGCTCGAGAACTGAAGCGCTACTTTCTTTCAGGCATTTCTCCGACCGGCCTTTCGAGAAGGCTTGTTGGCAGATCGGGGCTGACCGCCATTTCCCGGGGCACGGTGTCGCTGTTCTCCGCCCCACCAGCTTCCATCAGGTTTGGCGGATCTTCAATCACGATGTCGTTCTTCTTGCGGCCTGTCAGACCACGCCACAGCCAGCCAAGAAATCCGAACACCAGCCCGACGAGAATCCAGCCGGTCGCAGCACCGCCGGCGGCATAAATGCCGCCTTCGGCGGTAAGCGGAACGGCTGGTTTGAAATCTTCCCAGGTACCCTCCACGAGGGCAGGGTCGGCATATCGGGCGACATGGAACGGCTTCATCAGCGGGTTGGCTGATTCCAGCGCTTCCCGCTGTTGCGTCAAACGGGCGTGGCGGACGAGCGTTTTGTCGATGGACGCGCCGCGATCGCGCAGGAAATGGTCCTGTGATCGGCTATAGCGGGTCAGCGCCTCCTCCCGCGTCATCTGGCTTGCCGCAGCATCCTTGTCGAAATCGGCCACCACGGCATCGAGTTCCTGCAAGGCACCGCCGATGCGCTGGCGGTATTGCTGGGCAAATTCCGGCGCCTGCGAGACAACCGCGCCGCCGGCCAGTGCACCGGCAAGTGTCAGTACTCTGGCTGTTGATCGAACAAGCATTGGCGTAACGGTTTCAGTTGCAGCGGGAGCCGTTTGTTACCACAAAGCGGTAGGATCGGCATCCTGCCAGGCGCCTGATCCGAAGTTGCCCTTTTTCCACCACCGCAGGCAAGAATGCCTAGCCCGGCACCACCATCAGTCCGTCAAGTGCCCTAATGCCCGCGCGTGCACGCCAGCGCACACCACCCGGATCGGCCAGGGCAAGGTCGGGCCAGCGGGTAAACAGAACGCGCAGTGCGCAGGCAACCTCCAGCCGCGCCAGTTGGTGGCCGAGGCAGAAGTGTATGCCGGCGCCAAAGGAAACATGCCGGTTGGGACGGCGCCCCAGATCCAGTTTTTCCGGTGCATCGATCGCGGCAGGATCATAATTGGCGCCGACGATCATCGGCATTACCACATCGCCTTTTGCCAGCCTGATACCAAGCAACTCGATATCCCGGCGCACATTGCGCGGCTTGGTGAACTGCACGGCAGAAACCACGCGCAGCAGTTCTTCCACCGCCAGCGCCATACGGCTTTCCTCCGCCATCAGCCACTCGACCTGACCCGGTCTGGAGAGCAGCTCATACACTCCGCCGGTGATCACATGGGTCGTTGTCTCATGCCCTGCGACCAGCAGCAGAAAGATCGTGGCTGTCAGTTCGTCATCGCTGATGTCGGCGCCGTCAGACTGCATCTTCACCAGTTCGCCGATCAGTCCCTCACCGGGTTCCTCACGCTGGCGGGCAATTTCATCCGCCAGATAGCGACGCATTTTCGAAATACCGGGCATCGCGGCAAGAAACCCGAATACCCCGTTCACGGTCGTCAGCCGTTCGGCCCACTGGCTGAAACGCACACGGTCGGCTTCCCGGATGCCAAGCATCTCGCAGATCACGGCC
Source organism: Phyllobacteriaceae bacterium (assembly GCA_023954255.1). Lineage (GTDB taxonomy): Bacteria > Pseudomonadota > Alphaproteobacteria > Rhizobiales > Rhizobiaceae > Salaquimonas. The sequence goes on from JAMLIH010000004.1 coordinate 64,344, forward strand.
AGCGGCAGCGCCCGGGCAAACCGCATCTGCAGATCAGCCGGTTGGCCGTCGGAGAAAAGCTCCGTCGCAAGGCCATGCGCCATGGCATCGACCCTGGGCTCAAGTGCCATCACCGCATCACGCCGGAACACCACATCGACCAGACTGCGCAGCCGCCGGTGATCCGGCTCGTCCATGGTCAGCATGTTGTTGGCAAGCAGGCGTATGGCCTTCGGCATCCACCATTGAACGCCGGTCACGTTACCGTCGCCCCGCCGCATCGAAAAATGCGCGTTGTCCTTCAAAACAGCCGCGAGCGCTTCCTGGCTGGTGGCAAGCCAGACGTCGCCGATGATCGGCAGGCGGCTGCGTACGAACGGCCCCTGCCGCTGCAGGGCTTCAACATGCAACTGGGGATCGGCCATGAAACCGGGATCGGTCAGAACGGATTTGCGCAACATTGGTCAATCCTAGCGCTTTTTGCCGCCATAAACATGGCGAGGTGCCGAAACCCGCTCTGTGTCGTTAACGCTGCCGGCAAAAACCTGTGGCTTCAAACGATTGAAAAAATTTTCAATCGTTTCGAAGCCGGCCCTGCCGATTTCAAACCGCCATCGGCTCTGATATGGGAAGCCACCTTTTTTCAGACAGATAGACCAACTGCACGAGGGCAACGACATGACTGAACGCCTTGAAGATATCGCCATCGCCATGGTTGCCGAGGGCCAGGGCATCCTCGCCGCCGACGAATCCACCGGCACCATCAAGAAACGTTTCGATTCCATCAATGTCGAATCGACCGAGGACACTCGCCGCGACTATCGCGAGATGCTGTTCCGCGCCGACGAGGCGATGAAGAACTACATCTCCGGCGTTATCCTGTATGAGGAAACCCTGTTCCAGAAAGCTGCCGACGGCACCCCGCTGGTTGATCTCATCAAGGCGGCCGGCGCCGTTCCCGGCATCAAGGTCGACAAGGGTGCGCAGGCACTTTGCGGCACCTCGATCGAGAAGGTTACCGAGGGCCTCGACGGCCTGCGCGACCGGCTCGCAAAATATTACGAGGCTGGCGCACGCTTTGCTAAATGGCGCGCCGTCATCACGATCAGCGACAGCACCCCTTCGCACAACTGCATTCACGCCAACGCCCATGCTCTGGCCCGTTACGCTGCACTCTGCCAGGAAGCCGGCATCGTGCCGATCGTCGAGCCGGAAGTGCTGATGGATGGCGAGCATTCGGCCCATGGCATCGAGCGTTGCGAGATGGTTACCGAATGGGCGCTGAAGGAGCAGTTCCAGGAACTCTACTATGCAGGCGTCAATCTCGAAGGCATGGTGCTGAAGCCCAACATGATCGTGCCCGGCCAGAAATCGGGTCAGAAAGCTTCCGCCGAGGAAGTCGCAGAACGCACCGTGCGCGTGCTGAAGAATTGCGTACCGGCCTCGGTTCCGGGCATCGCCTTCCTTTCCGGCGGCCAGTCTGACGAGGAGGCAACCGCGCATCTCTCCGCCATGAACGCCATGTACGACATGCCGTGGAAACTGACCTATTCCTACGGCCGCGCGCTTCAGGCTGCTGCGCTGAAGGCCTGGGGTGGCAAGAAGGAAAACGTCGCAGCAGCCCAGCGTGCCTTTGCCCATCGCGCCAGGATGAACGGCATGGCCGCCCTCGGCACCTGGCAGGCCGATCTGGAAAAAGCCGCCTGATTGCAGGTTGGACATCGAAACAGGCCGGCTCCGTGCGGAGCCGGCCTGTTTTTGTCAGTTGTTCGCCGTCTGCAGCAGCGGACTGATATTGCGAATGGTCACCCGGCGGTTCTGGCGCTCGTCGCCCTGGGTATCGATTTTCAGGAACTGCTCGCCATAGCCTTCCACCACCAGGTTTTCCGGCGGAACGCCATAGGCTTCCACAAGAATTCGGGCAACCGTTTCCGACCTGCGGTCCGACAGGGTGAGGTTTGAAAGTTCCGGTCCGACCGCATCGGTGTGCCCCTCCACCAGGAACACGGCGCCGGGATTCTCATCGATCACATCGAGCATTCCGCCGGCAATATCGGCAAGATAGGGAACCTGCGATTCGCTGACATAGTAGCTGCCCGAATCGAAGGTGACCGTGTCGAGATCGACCCGCCGCACATACTGGCGCAACCGCTCGCTCTCGCGCACTTCGCGCAGCGTATAGCGTTCCGGCAGTGCTTCCACCGGCGGTGCCGCAAAGATCTCGGCAAGCTGACGGCGGCCATGCCGGCGGGCTGGAACGATGTATTCATCGCGTGGAATCGTGATCTGCACCGGCGGCAAGGTACGATCGTAGTCGACGAACTCCCGCCGTTCCTCAAAGGCATCGAACAGGACAATCTCCTGCCCGTCGCGCCGGATGCGCTTGCGCATCAGCACATAACCGCCAGCATCTCTCAGGGTCACGATGCGCGAACCATCGCTCCGGTAGACCGTTTCCCGCGTTCGTCCTCGCGGCAGATGCTCGATTTCCACCTGCTCGGCATTGTGACGGAACAATGCGCTGTCGTCCCGGCGTACGATATATTCGCCATTGCGCTCGACGACGAAACGGTCACCCTCGTCCTCGACCACCTTGCCGCCGAGGATCGGTATCAGCGCGCCGACAACAGCACCTGCCGCCGCCGCGCCAAGCAGTTCCTCTCGGCGTTCGCGCGCCTTTTCGCGGCGGTTCTTTTCGGCCTTTTTCAACTTCTGGCGCTGTTCGTCGGTGATCTCCTCGGGCACGACCGCCGTCTGGGTTTCCTCAGCCTTTTCAATCTGTTCTTCTATCGGTTCCTCGGCAACAGCCTTGGGCTCCGGCGCATCGGCGGAAGGCTGCGGGGCTTCTGCTGCATCGCCGGCAGTTCCCGATTCGGATGCAGACGACTCGCCTTCAGGTGCGGTTTTTCCCTGTCCGTCGCTTTCGGCAGTATCGCTTGCCGGCGCTTCACTTTCAGCAGCGGGCTGCTCCTTGGCAGCTTCCGTGGCTCCTTCACCTTGTCCGGACTCGGCCGCCGGTTCACTTGGCGCTTCGCTGCTGGATTCTGCACTTGGCTGGCTTGGAGCCTCTCCGGCCTGCGGTTGTTCCTGTTCGGATTGCGCCGGTTCTTCTGCCGTCTGCTCCGCGGGCGCTTCCTGCGGTGCTTCTTCCGTTACCGGTTCCGCAGTCTGGCCATCGCTCTCCTGGGCCACACCGCTTTCTCCTTCTGCCGGAGCAGGGGCAGTATCAGCCTGGCTTTCAGCAGGTTGTTCGGACACCGGTTGTTCCACTGCCTCCTGTTCAGGTGCCGGCTCTTGCGCCGGATTTTCCTCAGCAGCCGGAGCTTCGACAACTGGAGCACTTGTATCCGTGCAACCTTCAGCAGAAGGATTGGCCGCACAATCGACCGCCTCACCGGTGCTTTCGGCTCCCTGGGCCTGATTTTCCTGGGCATACGCAGCGTGGGGTGACTGCAACATGCCGCCGGGTGAAGCGGCGATGACGATGGCAAGAGCGGTTCCAAGATAAAGGCGGGATCGGGCCATGATATTTCCTCGTGGTCTTCAATGAGCCGGTTCAACCAAGCAACATGGTTATTTGGGTAGCATTGCGATCAAGTTTGTTCGCAAGTTGGCATTCTCGCGATGAACGCAAGCTGAAGCCTGTAAAACGCAAACAAGCGGGAACAGTTCCAAAATGCCGGCGTTATCCGGCCAGCCCCTTCAGAAGATAGCCGACCACATAGGCAAGCGCTGCGGCACCGCCGCCAATGGCAAGCGTTTCCAGCCCCGAGCGCAGCCAATGGGAAAGCGACCAGCGGCTCTTGACCGCGCCGATGCCGAAAAAGGTAAGCCCGGTCATGATTGTCGACAGCGTGAAGGCGTCATTCATGCCGAAGGCAAACGGCAGCAGCGGGATGGCGCCGCAGAGCGCGAAGGCAATGAAGGTCATCAATCCGGCCTTCAAGGGGTCGGGCTGGGTCAGTGACAGTCCGTATTCCTCCGTCACCATCAGGTTGATCCACTGACGATGATCGGCGGTGATCCGCTGGACCGCCGTCTCCAGCACTTCGCCATCCAGCCCCTTTGCCGCCAGAATCTGCCGCACCTCCTCACGCTCGCCTTCCGGCGCTTCGGCAATATGGCGCTTTTCGATCTCCCGGATGCGGGCAATGTCGTCAATCACCGTCTTGGTGCCTGAGTAGTTCGCCGCAGCCATGGAAAAGCCGTCGGCCAGCAGGTTCGCAAACCCCAGGATGAGGATGACCGTGGCCGACAACTCCGCCCCGACGACGCCGGCTACCACGGCGAAGGTGGTAATTGCCCCGTCGATCCCGCCATAGACGAAGTCCCGCACATAAGAAGGTTTGGCGTCTTCCCTGAGGCGCGCGCGCACCGCGCCGCGCTCGTGCGAATGCTCAAGCTCGGTCATCTCAGTATCTCCCTGCGATGTATAGTGCATTGCCGCGGCCCGGCATGGCAATCGCCCGTCACCGCAAAGCAGCCGGAAGTGCGGTGTGACTCACACTTTTCTTTTCCGCAGCCTCGGTTATATGACGCGGCATGCAACCGCATCCCGTTTCCCGCCTTGAAGCGCTTCTGTCCTGGCTGGCTTTCCCGGCCTATGTCTGGCAGGGACTTGGCGTGCGCCACCGCTCGACCCGGCTCGCCCCGCCGCCTCACAATGGCTGGCTTGAAAGCAGCCTCCCCTGCAAGGGAGAAGCGCTGAAGATACTCATCGTCGGCGACTCGTCTGCCGCAGGTGTCGGCGTTCTCACCATCGGCGAAAGCCTGGGCGGACAGTTGCCGGACCTGTTGGCGGCAAGGCTCGACCGCCCCGTCGCCGTGCGCATCGCCGGCAACAATTCAGCCACCGCCGGCCAGATTCGCGATCACGTGGTGCCGCATCTTACGGCAGAGACATATGACTACATCTGTCTCAACATCGGCACCAACGACGCCAAGAACTTTCACACCGGCCGCCGTTTCTGCAAGGAGTTCGGCACGCTGCTTTATGCACTCAAGGCCAAATGGCCCACGGCAACCATCATCTGGGCCGGCGTGCTCGACATGGCGAATGTGCCCGCACTCCCTGCACTGCTCGGCAGGATCCTCGGCATCCGCTCGCGCATCATCGACCGCAACGGCAAGATCCTCTGCCGTGAGCGCGGCGCGCTGGCGCCCGTCTCCGAATGGCAGCCGGTGGCGGAAAACTTCGCCGTCGACGGCTTCCATGCATCCGCGAAGGGATACCGCGAATGGGCCGAGGGCCTTGCGGCCTATATTGCGGAGGCGGAAGCCGCTAAGGCAAAAGCTGCCTGACGAAGGCAGTTGCCCCCAATCCCGGCCACAGATAGAGCGGGATGACAGCGATCATCAGCGGATCGGGAACCTTGCCCGCCGGTCGCAGGAACTCCCACTGAACATAGGCACTGAAGGCAATGGCCACGATTACCGCAGCTAGCATGACGAAGTTTCCAGGTGCCGCAGGCGGCTTGCCGGAAAGTCCCGGCCAGACGAGGAAGAACGGCCCGGCACTGACTGCCGCCATGAACAGGCCGACCAGAATGCCGAAACCGGTGAAGACGCCGGGATCGGCGGCCACAAAAACAAAGCCCGCATTCAGCAGTGCGCCGAACACGGCAAGGGCCAGGGTAATACTGCGCAACGTCATGCCCGATGCCTTTCGCAACCGGCTGGATCAAGCTCCGAGCTTGCCTGTTCCGGCTTAACCGCCCGTAAAACCTGCCGGCTGCTTTGCGGCGTCCCCGTTAACCTGCCGACTGTGCACCAATGCACAATGAAAGGGCATTTCGCCCCTTCATACACTCACCTTTCGTTGGATGGACTTGCACAACTTACCCCGTGTAAGAGTCGGGCAGTGATCGGATTTTCAGGTTGAACGGGAGGTTCACATGGTTTCGACCTATCACGACGTCTATCAGGGCTGGAAAGCGAACCCCGAAGGCTTCTGGAAGGAGCAGGCGAGTGAGATCGACTGGTTCTCTCCGTTCGACAGGGTCTTCGATCCCGGCCAGGGCGTTTACGGACGCTGGTTCACGGGTGCCACCTGCAATACCTGCTACAACGCCATCGACCGCCACGTGGAGCGCGGCCGCGCCGGACAGGCAGCCATCATCTATGACAGCCCGATCACCGGCTCCAAGCGCACCATCACCTACGAGGAACTGAAGGAGGAGGTCGAGGCGCTTGCCAGCGTCATGCAGGACAACGGTATCGGCAAGGGTGACCGGGTCATCATCTACATGCCGATGGTGCCGGAAGCGGCTTTCGCCATGCTGGCCTGTGCCCGTCTGGGCGCCATTCACTCCGTCGTCTTCGGCGGCTTTGCTGCGCGTGAACTCGCCACCCGCATCGACGATGCAACGCCCAAGATGATCATTTCGGCTTCCTGCGGCATCGAGCCCAATCGCATTGTCGCCTACAAGCCGCTGCTCGATGCGGCAATCGACATGGCCGCCTCCAAACCGGAGAGTTGCATCATCCTGCAGCGCGAGCAGCAGGGCTGCGATCTCGTCGCGGGCCGTGACATCGATTACGCGCAGGCAGTGGGCGCTGCCCGGTCGGCAGGTACCGAAGTCGCCTGTATCCCGGTTGCCGCGACAGACCCGCTCTACATTCTCTACACATCGGGCACCACCGGCCAGCCGAAGGGCGTGGTCCGCGACAATGGCGGCCACATGGTCGCGCTCAAATGGAGTATGAAGGCGATCTACAATGTGGAGCCGGGCGAGGTTTACTGGGCCGCCTCAGATGTCGGCTGGGTGGTCGGCCACTCCTACATCGTCTACGCGCCGCTGCTGCATGGCTGCACCACGGTCCTGTTTGAAGGCAAGCCGGTCGGCACGCCCGATGCCGGAACTTTCTGGCGGGTGATTTCCGAGCACAATGTGACGACCCTGTTCACCGCACCGACTGCTTTCCGCGCCATCAAGAAGGAAGACCCGGAAGGCAAACTGATCGACAATTACGATCTGTCAGGCTTCCGGGCTCTGTTCCTTGCCGGCGAGCGTGCCGACCCGGACACCATTCAGTGGGCGGAGCAGAAACTCAACGTGCCGGTCTACGACCACTGGTGGCAGACGGAAACCGGCTGGACGATTGCCGGCAACCCCGTCGGCCTTGGCGCATTGCCGGTCAAATACGGCTCGCCCACCGTCGCCATGCCGGGCTATGATATTCAGGTGCTGGACGACGCCGGCCATCCGATGAAATCGGGCCAACTGGGTAATGTCGTCGTCAAACTGCCGCTGCCGCCCGGTTGCCTGCCGACCCTCTGGAATGCCGATCAGCGCTTCCGCGATGCCTATCTCGAAGAGTTTCGGGGTTTCTACAAGACTGCGGACGCCGGCATCATCGACGAGGACGGCTATCTCTTCATCATGGCCCGCACCGACGACATCATCAACGTCGCCGGCCACCGCCTTTCCACCGGCGGCATGGAGGAAGTCATCGCCGCCCACAAGGACGTTGCCGAATGTGCCGTCATCGGCGTTGCCGACAAGATGAAGGGCCAGATGCCTGTCGGATTCTGCATTCTCAATGCCGGTGTCGAACGCCCGCCCGAAGAGATCGAGAAGGAAATCGTTGCCCTGGTGCGCGAGAAGATCGGCCCCGTCGCCGCCTTCAAGACGGCGATCATGGTACCGCGCCTGCCCAAGACACGCTCCGGCAAGATACTGCGTGCCACCATGCAGAAGATTGCCGACGGCATGGAATGGAAGATGCCGGCAACCATCGACGATCCGGCAATCCTCGACGAGATCACCGACGCCCTGAAGGAGCGCGGATTGGGTTCATAGCCGGGGCGCGGCACGGCGCCCTTTCACCTGACCGCACCGAAAGCGCATGCCGGCATCTTGTCATGGCGCGCAAAACTCTCTTATGCTGCAATGCAGCATGGCCGTCGTGAGCGGCCGGTCGCATTGAGGCAAGGTTTGCGATGATCCCCGAAAGGCTGGACAGCGGGCTCCAGCAACTGTTTTCTTCCCTCTATCCCGGTCACGAAGCCATTCGCCTCGCCCGCCAGGCAGTTTCGGCCTTTTTCGGCCGGACCCCGCTGCGCAAGCGCCGCCGCGTTCCGGGCAACGGGTTGTGGCAGGAAAGCGACAACTATCTCATCACCTATGGCAATTCGATTGCCGATGGCGAGCACAAGCCGCTCGACCTGCTGCGCGATTTTGCCCATCATTATCTGCACGGCGTCTTCACCGGCATTCATATCCTGCCCTTTTTTCCCTTCACTTCCGATGACGGTTTCGCCGTTACCGACTACCGGGAGGTCAACAGCGCGCTGGGAAGCTGGGAGGACATCGAACGCATCGGCGATGAATTCCGCCTGATGTCGGATCTGGTGCTGAACCATTGTTCGAGCCAGAGCCGCATGTTCAGCGAATACCTGCAGGGCCACGAGCCCTACGACCGTTATTTCTTCGAGGCCTCGCCCGAAGACGATCTTTCTGCCGTCGTCCGCCCGCGCACCCATCCGCTGCTGCGCGAGGTCGAAACGGCCAGCGGCACGCGCCACGTCTGGTGTACCTTCAGCCACGACCAGGTGGATTTCGACTTTTCCAATCCTGCCGTGCTGATGGAATTTCTCGATGTCATGCGCGAGCACATCGAGCACGGCGTAAGGACCTTCCGCCTCGACGCTGTGGCCTTCCTTTGGAAGGAGCCTGGAACGCCCTGCATCCATCTGCGCCAGACCCATGAGGTCATCCGCCTAATGCGGTTGCTTGCCGACTTTCACCCCGAGCAGCTGATCATCATCACCGAGACAAACGTGCCCAATGCGGAGAACCTGAGCTACTTCGGCAACCGCAACGAAGCCCACCTCGTCTACAATTTCTCGCTGCCGCCACTGCTGCTGCACGCCCTGCTCACCGGCACTTCGAAACATCTCAACGCCTGGCAGATGGCGATGCCGCCAGCCCAGCTCGGCTGCTCCTATTTCAATTTCACCGCCTCCCATGACGGCATCGGCCTGCGCCCGGCGGAAGGTCTCGTGCCAGAGGAGGAACTCGACGCTGTCATCGAGACCGTATGCGGTTTCGGCGGACGCGTTTCGATGCGCAGCCTGCCCGGCGGCGGCGAAAGACCCTATGAACTCAACACCTCGCTGTTCGATGCCTTCAAGGGCACCTGCGAGGGCGAGGATGATCTGCAGATGGAGCGTTTCCTTTGCAGCCAGTCAATCGTCATGGGGCTGGAGGGTATTCCCGCAATCTACATTCACGCCCTGCTTGCCACCGCCAACGACCAAGAAGGCGTCGAACGCCTCGGCTACAACCGCGCCATCAACCGCAAGCGATTGGAATATCCGCAATTGCGTCAGGCGCTTGAAGACCCTGCCAGCACGACCGCCTATGCCTTTTCCGCCATTCGCGCCCTGCTCGCCATCCGCGGCAAACAGCCGGCCTTCCACCCCAATGCCACCCAGTTCACCCTGCAGCTGGGGGAGGCCTTCTTCGGCTTCTGGCGCCAGAGTCTCGACCGTGCGCAAAGTATTTTTGCAATCTCCAACCTCACCAGGGAGCGGCGGGAAATCGATCCCCTGTCGCTCAACCTGATCGGCGGAGATCGCTGGCAGGACCTGATCTCCGGCGAGACGATTGCCCAGGACGGTCCCGCCATCGCCTTCGACCCCTATCAGACCCGATGGATTTCCAACCGGTGAACGGCACACGGGGCACATGCAATGGACTGCTCGTCGTCAGCGACCTCGACGGCACGCTGCTCGACCATGAAACCTATGACTGGTCGCCGGCGCGCCCGGCGCTCAACGCACTGAGACAGAACGGCCACGGCCTCATTCTGGCATCTTCCAAGACGGCGGCGGAAATCGCGCCGATTCGACGGGCCATCGGCTTTGACGATTTTCCGGCAATCGTGGAAAACGGCGCCGGCATCCTGCTGGCGGGAGATGGCAAGGGGCGAACCGCCGGCAAGGATCGCACCCGTATTCTTGCTGCGCTTGCCGGTCTGCCGGCCGAACTCCGCCGGTGTTTCTCGGGCTTCTCCGAATGGTCGGTCGAGGCGCTTTCCAAACGCACGGGCCTTGCACAGGACCAGGCACGGCTTGCCGCACAGCGACAATTCTCCGAACCTGGTATCTGGGACGGGACACAAGCTGAACTCGCGCAGTTCAGGGCCCTGCTGGCAAAACAGGGCATAACCACCCAACAGGGCGGCCGCTTCCTGACCCTGGGTCCGGGTTCAAGCAAGAATGACCGGATCGACGAACTGGCGGCCCGATACCGCATGAACGATCCGCATCTTGCCATTATTGCGCTGGGCGACGCCCCGAACGATGTCGAGATGCTGGAACGGGCCGACCGCGGCTACATCATCCGTAATCCGGCCCATGGTGGTGTTCCGGCACTTCCCGGCGAGGGCGGTGGGCGCATTCGCCGCAGCCATTTGGCAGGCCCCGCAGGGTGGAACAACTGCGTTCTGGCTGCCATAAGGGAACTGGTACCCAACTGACAGGAGACCGATGGCCGATTTCAAGCAGAACGGCAGCGTTGCCACGCTGCACAATCTCAACACCTTGCCCGTTGCCGATCTTGAGCGCCAGCTCGACGCGTTTTCCCGCCGCCGCAAGATCACCCTGATCCTGCCCTCGCTTTACTCCGAACTGCAGGCACCCGCCCTTTCCGGCATTCTCGACGAACTGTCGAAGGTTTCCTACATCAACCACATCATCATCGGACTGGACCGTGCCAGCGAGCAGGAATTTGCCCACGCCCGGGAGTTCTTCGCCCGCCTGCCGCAGAAACACTCGATCCTGTGGAATGACGGGCCGCGGCTGACGGCGATCCACCGGCAACTGGAAGAGGCCGGTCTTGCCCCAAAGGAACCCGGCAAGGGGCGCAATGTGTGGTACTGCATCGGCTATTGTATCGCCTGCCAGGACAGCGATGTCGCAGCCCTGCACGATTGCGACATCACCACCTATTCCAAGGACATGCTGGCCCGGCTGGTCTACCCGGTAACCAATCCGTCCTTTCCCTACCAGTTCTGCAAGGGGTTTTATCCGCGCATTGCCGGTGGCAAGCTCAACGGAAGGGTGACGCGGCTGCTCATAACCCCGCTTCTGAAGGCAATCCAGAAGACCTTCGGCCACAGCGATTACGTCGAATATCTGCAATCCTTCCGTTATCCACTGGCCGGTGAGTTCGCCATGCGTACCGCCATCCTGCCCGACATCCGCATTCCGTCCGACTGGGGCCTTGAAATCGGTGTGCTGTCGGAAGTCTGGCGCAACCTGTCGCGCCATGCCGTCTGTCAGGTCGACATTGCCGATGCCTATGACCACAAGCATCAGCCACTGTCGCTGGAAGATGCCACCCGTGGCCTGTCACGCATGTCGACGGATATCGCCAAGGCCATCTTCCGCAAGATCGCCACCGACGGAACGGTGATGACCCAGGAACATTTCCGTACCCTGAAGGCGACCTACTACCGCTGCGCCCTCGACCTGATCGAGATGTACTACAACGATGCCGTCATCAACGGCCTCAACCTCGACCGCCATGCTGAGGAAAAGGCAGTGGAACTGTTCGCCGCCAACATCGTGGAGGCAGGACACACCTTTCTGGAAAATCCGATGGAAACGCCGTTCATCCCCAACTGGTCACGCGTCCAGTCGGCCAACCCCGATATCCTGCGGCACATAAAGGAAGCGGTAGAAGCCGATCTTTCCTGAAGCAGGACTCAGTCGACGGCAACAAGCTCAATGGCAAAGGTCAGGTCCCTGCCGGCAAGCGGATGGTTCATGTCGAGGGTGACATTTTCCTCATCCATGGCGCTTACAATGACCGGCATCACCCGGCCATCCGGCGCCTGAACCTGCAACTGCAGCCCCACTTCCAGGTTGATTTCCGTCGGCACCTGCGAACGCGGTACTTTCTGGATGGCAGCGGGATTGACGGCGCCGTAAGCCGATTCGGCGGGAACTTCGACGGTCTTGCTGTCGCCGACCGCCATGCCCGGAATGGCCTGATCGAGGCCGGGTATGATCTGGCCCGAACCGACGGTGAACTCCAGCGGATCGCGGCCTTTCGAACTGTCGAACTCGGTGCCGTCTGCAAGTGTTCCGGTATAATGAATGCGCACGGTGTCACCCGTCTTGACCTGGGTCATGTATCCTCTTTCGATTTGGGGAGTGAGTTTATGAGGCCGCCTTTCGCGGGTACTCATTCGACCACCGTATCGAAGGAAGGTAGCAAGGTAAAGGATGCCGCCGGACCTGCATTCTGCTCAGCCCGGCGGGTTCTCGCCGAGATGGCCGGTCTTGATATAGGCAAGACACCCTTCCTCGGAAAACGGCGCATGACGCCACATATGCGGGTTGCGAATCCAGGTTCCCTTCGGATAGATCCCGTGTTCGTCCTGAAGCATCCCCTCCAGAACGAGAACCTCCTCACCGCCCCAGTGGTCATGAGAGACGAAACGGGTGCCGGGTGCCCAGCGCGCCAGAAGCACATTCTCGTTTGAGGCATCGTGCAACGGCAGAACGGTCAGGCCCTCGCTCAAGCCATCTGCAAAGGTCGCTTTGCGTGTATCGATCGAAAACCGCTCCTTGTCATCGGCGGCAAACTGATTCTGTTTGATAAAGATCGTGCAGCCCTGACCGCTATAGGGTGCGTGGCCCGTTCCGGCGGGATTGCGCAGATAACCGCCAGCGGGGTAATCGCCGTGTTCATCGGACAATACCCCTTCCAGCACGAGGATTTCTTCGCCTCCGCCATGGACATGCGCGTCAAACCGCGATCCGGGAGAACAACGGACAATGGAGGTGGTGCGGGCTTCCTCGCCCCCTGTCCTGTCGAACATCATCCATTCGATGCCCGGAACCGGCGAAGCTGCCCATTCGTAGTCCTCCGGGCGGATCACCACCCGCTGGGAAAAATCGGCATTGAGCTCCATGCGTGCCCCACATCTTCCGGTTTTTCGCCACGGCCAAGGCCTGTCCCACAAGGCGAATCTTCAGATTGAAATACACTTTTTGGTGGTAGTGCCTGTCAATACCGACCTTGTCAGAAATCGGAACTTTTTCTCGCTTCCCGACGGCGTCGGCCAGGCCGCTTGACCTTTAATTCACGCCGCCCCATGGTCCGGCAAATTCAAACGGAGCAGGACATGCCAAATCTCGAAAACAAGATCGCCATCGTAACCGGAGCAGCGCAGGGCATCGGCTATGCCATTGCCGAGCGCCTGCTGAGGGAAAGGGCCAAGGTCGTTATCGCCGATGTCAACGACGCCAGGGGGCAGGAGGCGGCCAAGACCCTGTCCAAGATCAATTCCTGCACCTACATCCATTGCGATGTGAGCCAGAAGCTGGATGTCCACAACCTGGTTGCCTCGGCACTCGATCTGCATGACCGCATCGACATTCTGGTCAACAATGCCGGCATGCTGATTGGCGGCGAGTTTCTCGAACTCGACGAGGAGGATTTCGACCGGGTTCTCTCCGTCAACCTCAAGGGCGCTTTCCTGTGCGGTCAGGCGGTTGCCAAGCACATGGTCGAACAGGTGCGCAAGGGAGACGAGCCCGGCGCCATCATCAACATGTCGTCGGTCAATGCCGTGTTCGCCATTCCAAACCAGGTTCCCTATTCGGTCTCGAAGGGCGGCGTGAACCAGTTGACCAAGGTGATGGCCCTGTCGCTTGCCGAATACGGCATCCGCGTCAATGCAATCGGCCCCGGCTCGATCATGACCGACATGCTGGCCTCGGTCGCCAACGACAAGGCCGCTCGTCACAAGGTATTGTCGCGCACGCCCATGGGCCGCATCGGCGATCCGTCCGAGATTGCCTCGATAGCCGCTTTCCTGGCTTCCAGCGATGCCAGCTATGTGACAGGGCAGACGATCTATGCCGATGGCGGCAGGCTCGGCCTGAACTACACGGTACCGGTCAAGGACGACGCATAGCGGCAGCCGTCTCAAGGAACTGACAACCTCCTGACAGGTAGCTGTCAGGAGGGATGTGCAATAACCTCCGGAATGACAGGACATTTGGAGGCTCCCATGACGAAACCCGATTACTCCGCGGTTTGGTTCGAAATCCCCGTTCGCGATCTCGGCAAGGCCAAGCAGTTCTACGGCACCGTTCTCGATATCGGCTTCATCGACCAGACCGACGGGCCGAACCCGATCGCGATTTTCGACATCGAGGACATGCAGAACAAGCCCGCCGGACACCTGTATCCCGGCACCCCGTCATCCCGGGGTAATGGCCCGACCATCCACCTCGCCGTCCGCAATGGACTTGAAAGCGGTATGGAACGGGTCGGCCAGGCAGGCGGCAAGGTGGTCTCCCCGGCCATCAAGATTCCCGCCGGAAGGTTCGCCTACTGTGAGGACCCCGACGGCAACAGCTTCGCGCTGTTCGAGCGGTAGCAGGACCATGCGCCGCGCCGACCGTCTGTTCCAGATTGTCCAGATCATGCGCTCCGGGCGGCTGATTACCGCCCGCATGCTCGCTGACCGGCTGGAGGTGTCCGAGCGCACCATCTATCGCGACATTGCCGATCTGCAGGGTTCGGGCGTTCCCATCGATGGCGAGGCCGGCATCGGCTACATGATGCGCGAGGGCTACGACCTGCCGCCGATCATGTTCAGCCGCGAGGAAGTGTCAGCCCTCATCGTCGGCGCGCGCATGGTCGGCGCATGGAGCGGTGCGCGCATGGCACTTGCCGCCGAAACCGCGCTGTCGAAGATCGACAACATTCTGCCCGACGACATGCGCGGCATGGCCCAGACGACTCCGGTTTTCGCCTATGACTTCCAGATGCCGGATTTCCTCAAGCGCCGACTAGACGACCTCAACGCGGCGATTGCCAGCCGCACCGTACTTGAACTGGTCTATGAGGCGCCCGAGCGCGAACCCACTCGGCGCAACATCGAGCCGGTCGGCCTCAATTACTGGGGAAAGACCTGGACGGTCGCCGCCTGGTGCCGATTGCGCGAGGACTTCCGCACTTTCCGCATCGACCGCATCCAGTCGATGCGCGACACCGGCGAACAGGCAAAAATCGTCAAGGGAAGAACCCTGCGCGACTATCTGCTCAGAATGAGCAGCGAGGAGCGGGCCTCGCCGCCGCCATGTCAGTAACTGCCGTCAGCCCAGGTCTTCGTCCTCGTCGGCCTCTTTCGCCGATTTGAGGTTTTCAAAGGCCGAGAAGACAGAAGCCGCATCCACTGCATCGTTGGAATGTGCTGCCGAATCCGTCATGTCGCCGTTACCCAGCCCCTGGGTTTCGGATGCCGGGATGAGCTGATCCTGCGCTTCTATCGGCACCGGAGCGTTCTGCTCTTCAACCGGACGGTTTTTGTTCGCCTTCTGCACCTCGAAATCGAGGGCGATCTGGGTGCAAAGCCCCAGCGTCACCGGGTCCATCGGTGTCAGATTGGC